>JAIKXP010000055.1 GCA_024684115.1 Sphaerochaetaceae bacterium
ACGAATTCTAACAGAGTTGTTGACAAAAACCAACAGATAATGTAATTTCAAAGTGCGTTAAGCAAGGGATCTTGGTGAAGCTGGTTATCACGCCACCCTGTCACGGTGGAGGCCACGGGTTCGAGCCCCGTAGATCTCGTAGATTTAAACCCTTATAAGACAACAACTTATAAGGGTTTTTTATTTTCTCCGCAGGTCAAAAATGTGCCAGACCATCTTTTTTGACTACAGTAAAAAGTTTAGAAGAAACTGAAAAAAACTGAGAAAAAATCTTGATAAATTCATTCATGCGAGACTTCTCCTGTTTCTGTTTGTTTGTCGACAAAACATTAGGAGAATGTTTCGCTTTTTTATATTTATTTCAACTGCCTGGATATGACTAAGGCAGCCTCCCGGCTGCCTCATCCCACAAGTTTTACACTGAACCCTTTTTTTGTCTTCAGTTTACATTCCTCAGCTGTATTCCAAGATTGCCCAATGCGGTGGCTTCAATCGGAATGGCCACAACCTTCTTGTCTGATATCTCCTCTGTGAGTCTGTTCAGGAAGGCGTTCTTGGCACCTCCTCCAACTATGTAAAGCTTTGAGTATGTCCTTCCCGTGTTTCTCTCAATCTCTCTTACGGCCCCGGCATAGGAAAATGCAAGAGACCTGAAGGCACAGCGGAAATAGCCGTAAACATCCGGTGGTTTTGAGTCAAGCAAGGCGTCGAAAGCATCCTTCATGCTCTTAGGTGAAAGCAGAGACTGGTCGTCAGCATCTATCACAGAGTCAAAAACACTCTCCTCCGCCTTACTGACAATATCCCTGATGTCCTCGTCAGGGCAGATTTCACGCTGAAGCTCATTAACAAGCCACATACCCATGATGTTTTTCTGGTAACGGTTGTAGCCCACGCCTCCCTCATTCGAGTAGTTGGCAAGACGGCTTTGTTCGTCAGTCAGAGGAAATGGTGTCCTTACACCGAGAAGGCTCCAGGTTCCGCTGGACAGATAGAGCTGTTCAGCCTCCATCGGAATACCCTCTACTGCACTTCCCGTGTCATGTGTGGCACAGAGGACAACCTGTATACCTTTATAGCAGCCGACAGGTTCACCGGGCCTTCTCAGACGTGGAAAAAGGAGCTTTGGGAGACCAAGTCTTTCGGTTATCTCCAGATCAAACTCCAGACTTTCATGGTTAACCAGTCCGGTGGTTGTGGCGTTCGTAAACTCCTTAAGCTTATTTCCGGTAAGCCTATACATCAGGTATTCCGGAATCATAAGAAAGTCTGTTACTCCGTCCAGCCTTCCGCGTCTGAGGTCTTCATAGAGCTGATAGATGGTATTGAAGTTCTGGAACTGGCATCCTGTACGGCTGTAAAGCTCATGAAAGGGAACTTTGGAGTGAACTTCATCAATCAGCGGGAGCGTTCTGAAATCCCTGTAAGCATAGACAGGAAGCAGTTCTTTTGTTCCTTTCATAAGAACGTAATCCACTCCCCAGGTGTCAACCGACAGTGTATCTATGTCTGATTCTTCCAGGGCAATATCAATTCCCCTCTTTACCTCTTCAACCAAAGATTCAATATCCCAGACAAGATGCCCGTCCTGTGCTTTTACACCGTTTTTGAATCTATAAACCTCTTTTGTGACAATTATGCCATTTTCCATCCATCCGAGGATATGCCTTCCGGAGGAGGCTCCGATATCAATTGCCAGACTTCTCATACAGGTACTTCTCATCAAGTTCAATTCCGAATGGTTTCTGAAGATCTCTGAAGTTCTGTGGCGTGATGGTATTCAACTTCCTGTCAGACATGCTCATGACCTTCACAAGAATTTCCGCACTCTTCTCCACCGTGTGCATAAGGCCAAAGGCCTCGTCAAAGTCCCTGCCGCAGACAAACATACCATGATGAGCCCAGATGGCCACATTGCGTGTCTTCATAATCTCAGAGGTCTTCCCGCCTATCTCCATCCCGCCGGGAACCATCCATGGAACAACTCCTATCCCCTGAGGGAAGACAACCGGGCATTCAGTCTCCATCTCCCAGATTTCCCTGGTGAAGACAACATCATCCAGTGGAAGTACAAATGTCAGGGCAACTATATTGGCAGGGTGGGCATGGTAGACCACTCTAATATCAGGATCTCTCTGCTTCAGAACTTCAAGGTTCATGAGGTGTGAAGGAAGTTCGCTTGTGGGTCTTCCCCCATTGACCAGGCCATATACAATTTGGTATCTGCTGCCTGTCTCGTCCAGACGGATTATACAGACGCTGTCCTCAAAGTCAAGTTCAACATTGCGGAAGTATTTTCCGGAACCGGTTACCATGAAGTACTCGCATGCAAGAGACGGCACACTGGCTCCAACATCCTTCCATGCACTGTCGAAGTGAAGAAGCTCTCTCACCTCCATTACCTCGGAATCTTTCATTCTATAGGAAAGGTTTCCACCGTTTCTTTCATGCCAGCCCTGAATGTAACCGTCAGTGCATGTCTTTATGAAATTCCTTTTGAGTCCGGTATCCATATTCAACTCCTCTTTGAGAGAACTTCCCTCTCATATCTTTCAATCTCAGTGAACCAATTATCATCAGTCGGCTTGTCGCAGACTCTGAGATACTCGTTCCACACATCACCGAACGGGAGGGTCTTCATCTCCTCCTGAAGGGCCATCAATCTGGTATAGTTCTGTTCGTCCTGGAGTCTTTTCATCTCAGCCTCAGGCTGCAGAAGAGCAAACAGAAGAGCCTTCTGGACATTTCGGTATCCTGTTACCCATGCGGAGATTCTGTTTATTGATGCATCAAAGTAGTCCAGGGCAATATTGACCCTCTCCACTCCACATCTTACGATCTCACGTGCAATCTCCCTGGTCTCATCATCGAACAGGACCACATGGTCACTGTCCCAGCGGATGGGTCTTGTCACATGAAGCGCAATCTCATCGAAAAAAGTAAGCAAGGCAGGAATTTTGTCGGAGACAACCTCAGTAGGATGGTAGTGTCCGTTATCCATAAGAGGAATACACTTGTCCCTGTTGAATGCTGCATAGCTTAAGGCAAACTCTGCGCTTCCTACTGTATAGGCTTCAACTCCTATTCCGAAAACCTTTGACTCTATGCAGGGTTTCACCATATTAAAATCATACTCCTCGCTCAGAATCTCATCTATGCTCTCCCTGTAGCGAAGTCTTGGTCCGATCCTGTCCCCGGGTACATCCTTCAGGCCATCGCCTGTCCAGATGTTCATGACACACTTCTCTCCGAGTTCCCTGGCAAGGTAGCTTGAGATACGGATGCAGGCCTTGCCGTGATCTATCCAAAAACGTCTTGTTTTCTCGTCTGATGAGGCAAGGGTAAGAGGATCGCACTTCTCATGGGAGAAGAAAGTCGGGTTAAAATCACAGCCAAGTTTTCTTTCCTTACAGAAATCCACCCATTTCTTGAAGTGCCTTGGCTCGAGCTTGTCCCGGTCAGCCCAGTCTCCGTCCTCAAATATGGCATAGGAGGCGTGCAGATTCATCTTGGGTCTTCCCGGAATAAGCTTTAAAACCTCATCTATGTCCTGCATAAGCTCATCAGGGTTTGAAGCCCTTCCCGGATAGTTTCCTGTGGTCTGGATTCCACCCGTCAGAGGCTTGTTCGGGTCAGTGTCAAAACCCCTCACATCATCTCCCTGCCAGCAATGCAGGCTTACGGATATTCCCATTAAGATCTTAATTGCCTTCTCTACATCAACTCCATATTTTGAGTACTGTTCCTTTACATATGAATACCTATCGCTGTTGTTCATTCCAAAGACTCCTTTATGTTTTTAATGCTAATACAATAAAACCTGCATTTTAATGACCTTTAAGAAACAAAAAACTGTCTTTTCTTGCACTTTTTTCATATCATGGAATCATGAACTGTGAATTGCTGAAAAGGCTTGGAGAGATAACACCTGAGGAAAGGGTAATCCTTTCAGGGGAAAAGGACATAAACCGCAACCTTTATTATTCTGCAGAAGGAAGCACTGAGATAGACTCATCCAAGGTTCTTGAGAATGGAAAGCAGATAGATATCAGACCCCATACCCGCTTTGTGCATTTTCCTAAACACACTCATAATTATATTGAGATGATTTACATGGTCAGGGGAAGTACAACTCATCTGATAGACGATGAGAAGATTATCCTGAACGAAGGAGATCTGTTGTTGTTAAACCAAAATGCTACGCAGGAGATTATGCCTGCGGGCAAAGAGGATATTGCGGTGAACTTCATGATTCTCCCCTCCTTCTTCGATGATACATTCAAGGTCATCTATACGGAGGAGAACCCTCTGAAGGATTTCGTAGTCAGTTGTCTTACCCGAAACGGTTCAAAGTCAAACTACCTCTACTTCAATGCAGGTGGAATAGTTCCCGTTCAGAACCTTATGGAGAATCTGATCTGGAATCTGATTGCTGAGGAACCCAAAAAGCGCAGTGTGGACCAGCTAACCATGAGCCTTCTTTTTCTGTCTCTGATCAACCACTCCGACAGAATCCATGTTGCTCAAAAATCATTTGAACAGAAACTGACACTTGAGGCACTCAGATATATAGACCGGTTCTATCCCACTGCCACACTTAAGGATTTGGCAGACAGAAGTAAAATTGATGTCTGCACCCTTTCAAGGATAATCAAACGTCAGACAGGGGAGCCGTTCAAGACCCTTCTTGAAAAGAAGCGGCTGAGTCAGGCCTGTTTCCTGCTAACCAATACAGATCTGACAATTGAGGATATATCCCTGAATATAGGCTATGAGAACCTGAGCTTCTTTTATCGTCTTTTTCAAAGGACATACGGAAGAACGCCGAGAGACTACAGAAAGAATTCCTGATGCTATTCAGACAAGACAATAATTAACTGATCTATCTGTTCTGCAGTCAATCCAAGATCAAGAAGGTATGAATATGCGCACTGCTGCAAATCCACGCCTTCAAGGCTGTCAAGGCCAAAAAACATGCTTAAAGATGAATAGACATTATTTTCAATTATCTTATCATAGTAGTCCTGATTATCCGTCTTTCCGTAGAAATTCTCATAGCTTTTGTAATAATCATCACAGATAAAAGACAGGTCGTAACCGAGAAGGCATTCAAGGAACATGGAAAAAAATCCGGCCCTATCCTTCCCGTATGAACAGTGGACAAGATACGGACCCTCGTTTTCAAGAATAAACAGAAGCCCGTTTTTCAGTGCATCCCTGAAATTATCAGAAGAAAAATTAACTATAGTAGGCAGATAGATAACATTTAAAGTGCTGATTTAATGTAGTAATCAATATTCCAGGCTAAATACAGTGGCAGTGATATAGCTTTGGTTTTTCCACACATGTTTTCGGCTATGTTTTTTGCAGTCATTTTAAACCCGGTGGGCAAAAAGCCTGCCTCCTACATACCTCTTGGCATGTGCCAGAAAATGTGCCAGAGCATCTTTTTTGACTACTGTAAAAAGTTTAGAAGAAACTGAAAAAAACTGAGAAATAAATCTTGATATTCTTCATTCAACTTTTTATTATATAGTAAATTATTTAGAAAAAACTGAAAAAAACTGAGGGATTAAACATCACCCTGTCACGGTGGAGGCCA
>JAIKXP010000061.1 GCA_024684115.1 Sphaerochaetaceae bacterium
GCTCCAGCCACAAATACGTCGGTTTCTATTACTGGCAGCTCTCTCGCTGGTTCAGTGTAGAATTTTTCCATAATTATTTGTTTTTCATTGTGCAGCTTATGTCACCGAGCTTTGTTCCGTTCTGTGCATATGTGAACTGAACGCTTCTCTCAACAATAGCTGACTCAATTGTTCCTGCCTTCTCGCAGACAAATGTATACTTGTGAGCATGGTTGACTGTCCATGTTCCCTTATCAATTTCCATTGACTGGCCGAAGATAGAAGCTGTAACTGTGAATGTATCGTCACTCAAACAGTCAAGAGTAATTGTAGCATCCTTACCATAACTTGTCGGAGCCTTACCTTCAAATGACTGTACGACTGTTACTGTCGGCTGAGGTACTGACATCTTGATTGGATTCTCACCCTGAGCGGTGTAAACAGCAGTCTTCTTGTCTGCTGCTACAACGAGAGTTGCAGGTGTATCTGTCTTGTCGTTCGGTGTGAAGGCAAAGCTTGTTGAACCGTCTGCCTGAGCTGTAGCTTCCCATGTACCTTCAATCATTGCAGCAACAAGGTCTGTGTAGGTGTGGTTGTGGTTAACCTGAACTGTAGAAGTAACATCTTCATCAGCTACAAAGCTGTAAACCGGCATTGGAACTTCGCCGTCTACTGCACTGTCAAACTTACCAGTGTTCTTTTCATAGAAGTAAGGTGTTGAACCTGTTGCGTAGATGATAGCTTTTTCCTTGTCCTGAGCGTTGATGACTTTCTCTCCGTCAAAGCCCATGCTTCCTGTTACGTTTCCTTCAAAGTCGTAAAGAACGATTGTATAAGGAGCTGTTCCCTCAATCATGTCAGCCTTTGCTTCTGAAGCAGCTCTATCTTTGTAAACCTTGTATGCATACTCTCTTTCAATAAGGTTGTACTTACCTGCAAAGTTCTGTCTGTTGTTGGAGAAACCTGCATAGTAAATCTTTCCTAAAGTAGGATCTTCATCATAGAAGTGGAAGATAAAGTTGTAATCTCCATATCCTTCAGCGCTGAATCCATAGCACCATACGTCAGCTGTAAGCTTCTCATCAATTGTAAGTTCCTTTACAGGTTCCGGTTCCGGTGCTGGTGCCGGTGCCGGCTCAGCTGCTTTTTCTGTGGCTGCAGGAGCTGCTGTTGTTTCAGCGGCAGCTGTAGTAGTTGTTGTTTCTGCTTTCTTTGCACATGAAGAAAGACCCATGACCAGTACGAGTGCAATGATCATAAACAGTGCAAAATAATTTTTTTTCATATAAACCTCCAAAAAGATTTTCTAAATCAACCCTTCTCAGCACCCTGAGCCATACCCTTCTCAAGTCTCTTGATGAAGAGTGGGAAGCACATAAGAAGCGGAATAGTTGCTATAGCAATAACACAATACTGAACAAGATATCTTGAGTAGTTCGGGTTAGACCAGTTCATGAACTCTGCGTTGTTTGCAACAAGTTCCCTGATCCAGAGCTGAAGCGGCCACTTGGACTTGTCAGAAGGAATGTAGATGGCTGCTGACAACCATGCATTCCATGCAATAATTGCTGTATTTACAATTACAACAAGGATATAGCTGAAGCACTGCGGGAGCATGATCTGGAAGATGACTCTCAGATGACCGGCTCCGTCAATTCTTGCAGCTTCGACTGTTGACTGTGGAACAGATTCGAAAGCCTTGATGCACATGATGACAAATGATGCATTTGTACAGTGAGGCAGGATAAGTGCCCATCTTGTACCGACCATTCCCAGGCTCTTACAGACCATGTAAAGAGGAACTGTACCACCGGAGAAGATCATGGTAAAAACAACAAATGCAGTAAGAGGACTCTTAAGCTTTGTCTTTCTGCTCAGAACATAACCTGCAAGGATGTTGATGATGACACCAAAGAAAACGTTACCTACTACATAGATAATTGTGTTGAGGTAACCCATCATGATACTGCTGTCCCTGAGGGTCAGTGCGTATCCTTCAAGAGAGATGCCGCCTACAGGAAGAACAACAAGTCCTTCATGCTGCATGAGGCTCTTTCCGTCAGAGATTGAACTTATAAGACAGTGCCATAGAGGTACGACACAGACAAATGCAACCAGAACCATAACAATGATAAGGATTACATCTATTACTTTTTCACCGCGTGTATGGGTTTCAACCATTCCGCTTTTCAAAACTACATTACTTTTCATAGTGTACTCCTTAGATCAGGCTTGATCCTGCTGCCTTCCTGCTTATCTTGTTTGAGATAACAAGAAGCAGAGTTCCGATTACCGACTGGAACAGACCGGATGCGGTTGAAAGACCGTAGTTGATCTGTGATCCGAATGCCATACGGTAGGTGTATGTGTAAAGTACGTCTGCCGTATCATAAGTCATTGGCATGTACAGGAGGAGGATCTTGTCGAATCCTGTTCTGAAAACAAGACCTATCCTCAGTATGAACATGACCAGGATAAGAGGCATGACGGTCGGGAAGGTAATCTTCCACATTCTCTGCCATCTTGAAGCTCCGTCCATGGCTGCAGCTTCATGCAGATCCTGGCTGACGTTTGCAATTGCAGCCATATAGATGATGGCTCCCCATCCCATACCCTGCCAGACACCAAGGAAGGTGTTAATCAGCCAGAATACCGGGATATTCGGGTTTGCAAGCCAGTTCTGTTTATCGAAGCCGAACCACGAGAGAACCATGGTAAGTGCACCTGTACTGTTCAGGAACTCCGTTGCAAGAGAACATACAACGGTAGCAGAAACGAAGTACGGCATGTAGCTCATGATCTGTACCGATCTCTTGAAGTGCTTGAATTTGACTTCGGAGAGAAGAAGTGCAAACAGAACAGGAGCAGCAAATCCAACCGTCAGGTTAAGAAATGCCATAGCTGTTGTATTTCTCAGAACCTTCCAGAACGTATCTCCGGTAAAGAGTTCCCTGAAGTTTGCGAGGCCTACCCACTCACTTCCAAAGAATCCCTTTGAAGGTTTGAAGTTCTCAAAGGCCATAACAAGACCGAACATTGGGAAGTAATGGAAAATAAGGAAGTAAGCAAGTACCGGTATAAATAGCACATAAATAAACCAGTTATGCTTTAAATCGTACTTCCATGTTTCATTCTTAAGTACGGTCCTGTTGGGGTCTTTCTTTTTCCCTAACATAAATACCTCCCTATTTACTTAACTGAGTCAAATATTCTCTGGAATATGGTTGTAACCTTGTTTGGAGAATACTTGTTGAGCATCTTGCAGTAGTTATCCCAGTCCTTTCCGTTAACATCCAGATCGCCTGTTATGAACTTAGGAATGTTCTGAGACATGTATGTATCTACATTTGAATAAACCTTTGAATAGACTGCTGCTTCATCAGATGTGAACTGATTGTGAAGAGCCTTATCAATGTATCCTCTGTTGTAGTAGTAGTCCCACTGTGCCATGTTGTAGAGGGCACACTTTGTATAGCTTTCATTAAGGGCGGCAACAAATCCGTTTGCATAGAAACCGGTGTTGATTCTCTTGGCAGCCATAGCTGAAGCAAGGTCATTGTCATCAATGAGCTTTGCATCTCTGTGGTAGGCAATCTTTCCGTCAGCAAGGTATTCTCTGGAATATGCACCGTTATCGAGCTCATACTTTGCGTATACAGGATCATTAATCTCATCATTCTGTTCCTTGGTCATACCGAAGGCAAGGAATGCTCCACCCTCTTCCGTATACAGATAGTCAAGGAAGCTGAGAATGGTCTTAAGCTCTTCTTCAGTAGCCTTTGTAGAAACGCAGAGGTTACCTCTGAGGTGTGAATACTGGTAAAGTGAGTACGGCTCCTTGTTCTTTACTGCGTCTGAGCCGTATACATCATTGATAGCAGGTCTTGCACCATAAACCATGATTCCCTGTGTGAGTTTATCGCCATTGTCCATCTGTCCGCCTGAGTTTCCTCTTCTACCGACAAATGCACCAATTTTTCCTGAGTTGATCTTGGCTGACTCAATGGCATAGATCTGGTCTGCTGTGTGCTCTGCAAAGTTCTTATCCAGCCATCCCTTCTTATACCAGGCGTTCATCATCTGAAGGTATGTCTTCATTGATTCAGTATCACCGCCGAACTGTGCATTGCCATCAAGGTCTCTGTACCAGAGAGGACAGCCGCCGCCAAATGCAGAGTCAAATCCGCCACCGGACTCTGCATATCCCTTGAACAGGATTGAAATACAGTAGCCGTCTGTAATTCCCAGATCCTTCATGGCTATATCAAAAATACCGAACATCCACTCCCAGTCACTGATGTAGACAGGATCTGTTCCGCCGCTTGGAAATACTACATCATCATAATATGTGTTGTAGTCATTCGGGTCTGTGTAGCCGTATGTGAACTTCTCTCCGGTCTTCGGGTTTGTTCCGTACTTGGCAACCCAGTCACGTCTGTAGTTGAGACCCATGAAGTTTCCGAGTGTCTCATTTGTAATTGAGTAAAGTGAAATAATCTTTTTCTCGCCATCAATTGAGTTATAAACGTAAGGAGCAAGAGAGGCATCTCCGTTTACAATCTTCATATAGTTAGGCATGTACTCTTCCATATAAGGAGTAAGATCCCATACAACTCCGTCTTCGAGGAGTTCTGCAGGGCTTGATGTGCAGTAGCTCATATCAAAGAGCATAGGATAATCTTCAGTCATGATAAGAGTATTGAAGTTATCTCTTTCAGATCCTGAAATAGGAACCTGGAACTTAAGGTCTACCTTCTTTCCGTTGTATTCTCTGGTTTCAAGGTAATGAATGGCCGGGTTCTCATCATAAGACATGTAGTAGGTAGAATCCTCTCCCTTCGGAATCCACCAGGAAATTTCTACAGTTTCTGCAGAATCCTTGGACCCTCCACCACAAGAAACTAAACAGATCAGCATTGTAATTAAAACAAACAATAAACCTGCTTTTTTCATTTTCTCCTCCTCGCTTTATCTGTTAACAACAATCTGCTCGAAGAATCCCAGTTTTTTAACGGTGATTCTAAGCTTTCTGTCTATCAGTTCTGCCGTGCAATTATCCTTTCTATAAAGACTTGTACAGCTGAAACTTTCTTCATTCCATGGAAGCTCAATGACAGCATTTTCAATTTCAACAGGACTGAAGAAACTGTTTCCGAAGTGTCCGCTTCCGTTTACAAAACTCAATAAGGTTCCTTCCTTGCATCTGCCAACTGTTACTTCAACCATAGGGCTGAGCGTAGGGGCAACTGAGAGAGCTCCAAGTTTCTCTTCAAGAACCTTTTTCATGAACTCAAACCACACATCATATCCTTCCGAGTAGTAGAGGCTTCCTGCCTTCCACGGAATGAATGCAGCCTTGCCATTACCATATGTATTTATATACAGGCCAAAGCTCTGTGTGGGTTCTTCCTGAACATAACAGACCTCAGGGGGTCCGAATTTCTGTGCCGGCATGACAGAATAGAGAGATTCAGCTGATGCATCACTGCACTTAAGGCATGAATCTCCCACAGGAACAACAAGCTCTTCCTCTGTTCTGAAATAGGAGCCGTAAACCTCTGCTTCTGCAGAAACTGAATCAAGACCGAGAATCTCTAGGAACTGAGAATCTCTTGCCGGAACCTTGGCAGAGCAAAGAAGCTTTCCTCCGTTTTTGACATATGAGGAAATGGCCGGAACAAGAGGAGCCGGAATACTTCCCTTATTGGGCATGATAATAAGTTTATAGTTATCCTTAAGCCTGTCGCCCAGAGATGCTGTGAGTGTTTCATCAAAAGGAATATGAAGTTCGGTGAGGACACGGATCCATCCTCTCTCCTCAGGATCCGGAATCTGATAGCTGGAACGCACAAGAAGCACATCCGCGCAGCTTGAAGCAGAAGAGAGAAGCTCTTCATGTTCTGCGGCATAGGAGAAGACACCGCGTATTTTCTCATATGCGCGTTTGTCCTTCTTGTTATCCAGGGTTCCCATTACGAAGTAGTCAATTCCGCCAAAATTAGCGAGAGCCTGCCAGAGTCTGTATTCCTGAAGAGCGGGAGTGACCGTTGTTTCCCTGGCGGAGAAACCGA
>JAIKXP010000026.1 GCA_024684115.1 Sphaerochaetaceae bacterium
GACAACGGACTTGTTGTTTCCTGTGAGGGATTTAAGGCTTCAAGCAGCCTTGTAAGCTTCACGACCTCAAGTTACACATCAAGTAACGGACAGATTGGAATGAACATTGGCGGCCAGGCCGGCGGATTCCCGCAGAACGGACAGTTCCCGCAGAACGGTCAGTTTCCGGGAGGACAGATTCCGGGCGGCGGATTCGGACCAAGATTCTGATAATTCAGGCTGCAGTCATTAACGGCTGCAGCTTTTTCTTTTCTAAAGGGTATGGGAATTCTTGTTTTCATCAGGCTTTAATCTATTGTGGACAACCAATTATAGTGCCGAAAAAATTGTTGTTTTCAGACATTATTACATTTATCATTTATTTATACCTAAAACACTTAAAAAAAGGGGGGGGTATTTAATGAAAAAATGTGAAAAAACGTGGAAGTCACAAATCGTAGAACACAAGGGATTCAGGGATCTGGGAAATTATGTTATCGAGCTACCTGATTTCACAGATAAGAAGTCCTGGGATATAGGACTTGCAGAAGCAAATAAATATATTGACAATGGCGAATTACATAAAATAGGGTGTACTGCCATGGTTAAAAGGAACAGCAAGGGAGAAGTTATCTTCGGTCGTAACATGGACCTGGATATTTCCCAGTCTCCGGCATATGTGTTCAAAACAACATACGGCAAGTATAAGAATTTTAATGTTTTCTATCAGCCCGGTTTTTATCTGCCTTATGAAGAAGTGCAGAAGCTGGATGAGATTGATCCACTTATTCGTGATATGATGCAGTTCTCGGTCTGCGACAGTATCAATGAAAAGGGCTTGTTCGTTGAAGCAAACATGAGAGAAAAAAATGAAAAACTCACATGTTATGGTCTGCATACTTCCCGCGGGGAGAAAACACGTGATGACGGTACACCATGGAGTGAACTGCGCGCATCTACCATGTCAGTTGTTCAGCCTGTCACACAGAATTGTGCCACAGTAAAGGAAGTAGTCGAGTATTTGAAAAACAGCTATGACTGGTACTCTCCTTCATTTGGGCCAGCAATCTCAAATATCCTCAATAATGCCAACATAAGCTACTTAGTTGGTGATGCTACCGGTGAATATGGGCTCATTGAGATTGCACAGGACGAAATCAGCTACATTCCATACCAGTTCGGACACGCAAACTTCTTCATTACACCGAAGTGGAATTCACTCGATATTCCTGGCTCTGGAGTCGGAAGACTTGCTATGGTCTCGAAAGTCATTGGTCCTGTCGAAACACTCGAAGAAGCTATGGATGCCATGAAACCTATAATGTGGCGTAATGAGACACTGTGGGTTGGAGAGTCACACCGCGTTACCGATGGAAGCCGTCTGCACCGCTATAATCAGATTGCCTTTGAAGATGACAAGGGCATTCCTCAGTTGGACTGGAGAGGAGACTATATCACATATTGGCCAGTTCTTGATGACGGTCGTATGATTATCCTCTCAGAAATGTACGAAGAAGCTAAAAAGGCTGACTATGATCCTATGATCAAGAAGTACTTTGATGAAGGACTCGCTACAGGCCGCCTGATAATTGATGATGGCTCAATCAAGTTCAATGTTAACGGACAGGAAGTGACACTGGCCGAACTTACCGCAAAATACAATGAACATGAAGCATCCGATAATCTTGAAAAGAGGGCAGAGCTGAAGCCTTATTACTATGCTTACCATCATCTTCTTATGAATCAGACCAGCACATGGGCTCATGATGATGATAATTTTGAGGCATTAAAAGCAGTTACTTATGCCAGACTGCATGTCCGCTATGATATGAAGGGAAAGTTTGACCCATCCTGCATGAGCAAGTATGAAAAGCTGCTTGCATTCTATGGCTATGGAGTCAAGAAGGATGAGAAGCCTTTGCGTGATGATGGTGAAATCTGGACAACCAGCGTGAATGTTGGTGTTAACTGTGCTAAGAAAGAGATTAAGGTTCGTTTCTGGGAAAATGATGAAGTAATCTACCATGCAATATTCTAACTGGTGCCATTTCAGCATACGGTAATAACCGGCCCGGTGAGTCACAGTGCTTACCGTGTCGGTTTTTTTATAGGAAACCTTGGCATGAAGTCGGAAATGTAGAAACAATTAACTGTTTAATAAATCTTTTTTTTTCGGCAATCAAACCTTATCATTAATAGATAGGAGGGCTTATGAGCTACTTAGAAGATAATTTTTCACTCAAGGGCAAACTCGCTTGGATCACAGGAGCAAGTTACGGTATTGGTTTTGGTATTGCTTCAGCATTTGCAAAAGCTGGTGCATCTATTGTTTTCAATGATATTAATGAGGAAGCTGTTGCAAGAGGCTTCAAGGCATATGAAGAAGCTGGTATCAAGGACGTACACGGTTATGTCTGTGATGTTACAAATGAAGATGCAGTCAACGCATGTGTAAAGCAGATTGAAAAGGATTGCGGAAAGACTGTAGATATTCTTGTAAACAACGCAGGAATCATCAAGAGAATTCCTATGCTCGAGATGTCAGCAGCAGATTTCAGAAAGGTTGTAGACGTTGACCTCAACGCTCCGTTTATTGTTGCAAAGGCAGTTCTCCCTGGAATGATTGAGAAGAACTCAGGAAAGATCATCAACATCTGTTCAATGATGAGTGAGCTCGGAAGAGAGACAGTCAGTGCCTACGCAGCAGCAAAGGGCGGACTCAAGATGCTCACACGCAACATCTGTTCAGAGTATGGAAAATACAACATTCAGTGTAACGGTATTGGACCTGGATACATTGCAACTCCGCAGACAGCTCCTCTCAGAGAGAGACAGCCTGACGGCAGCCGCCATCCGTTCGACCAGTTTATCGTTGCAAAGACACCGGCAGAGAGATGGGGAACTCCGGAAGACCTTCAGGGTCCGGCACTCTTCCTTGCTTCTCATGCATCAGATTTCGTAAACGGCCACGTCCTTTATGTTGACGGTGGTATTCTTGCTTACATTGGAAAGCAGCCAGGTTGATTACGGAAAACAATTCAAATGAACTTATAAGAAGGCAGCGCGGGTATTTCCAGAGTGGAGTAACCCGCTCTGTCTCTTTTCGTCTTCAGGCTCTGGATAAACTTGCCGGAGCACTGAGGGACTTTGATCAGGAAATAGAAAAGGCTCTTTATGAAGATCTGGGGAAAGTCCCCATGGAAGCCTTCATGACGGAAACAGGCATGGTCCTTGAAGAGATCAGTTTCCTGAAAAAACATCTTAAAAAGTGGGTAAAAAACAGGAGGGTCAGAACTCCCATTGCCCAGTTTCCATCAAAAAGTTTTGTTTCACCGGAGCCCTATGGCACAGTCCTTATAATGAGCCCGTGGAACTATCCCCTGCAGTTGTGTCTTTCTCCTCTTGCCGGAGCAATTGCTGCAGGAAATACAGCGATAATCAAACCTTCATCCCAGAGTCCGTGTACTGCACAGGTTGTAAAGAAACTGATTGACTCCATCTTCCCTCCGGAGTATGTATCGGTTCTTATTCTGGACCACAGTGAATCAGACAGACTTCTGGAGAATAAATTCGACTATATATTTTTTACTGGCAGCCAGAGTGCCGGAGCCCACATAATGGAAATGGCTTCAAAACACCTGACTCCGGTAAGCCTTGAACTTGGAGGAAAGAGCCCTGTCATCATAGACAGAACGGCAGACCTTGAAATAGCAGCCAGGCGTGTTGCCTTTGGAAAGGTTCTTAACGCAGGGCAGACGTGTGTTGCCCCGGACTATGTAATCATTGAAAAAGACCTGCAGGACAGGTTTACAGAACTCTATTTCAAAAATATTGAAGAGTTCTTTCCTGATAATGACTGGTCTGACTATCCCAGAATCATCAGCAGGGAAAAGTATGAAAGACTCCAGGGCCTTGTAGATGAAGCTGTTAAGGCCGGAGCAGAAGCTGTAGGAATAAAAGAGAAGGAAAATCTGAAAATAAGGCCTGTGGTTCTTAAAGATACGGACTTCTCAAACCCTGTAATGAAACAGGAAATATTCGGGCCCGTACTTCCCGTAATTCCTCTTGAGAATTTTGAGGAAGGGCTGGATTTTATAATCAGCCATCCGAAACCTCTTGCTCTTTATCTTTTTACCCGTGACAGACAGTTTGAAAAACATGTTCTGAACAGGGTATCATTCGGAGGAGGCTGCATAAATGATACAATTATTCATCTTGCAACTTCCGAAATGGGTTTTGGAGGAGTCGGAGAAAGCGGAACCGGCACTTATCACGGCAAGGCAAGTTTCGATACCTTCACACATTACAGAAGCATTGTTAAAAAATCTGTTCTCATTGATTTGCCAATGCGGTATCATCCATACAATAAAAGAAAAATAAATCTCATAAAAAAATTTATGGGATAAAACCTAAAATCTTAGCAGGAGGGAAACATGTCTTTTCATATCAGTGCAAAACCAGGGGAGATTGCTGATAAGGTACTTCTTCCGGGAGATCCTCTCAGGGCAAAATTCATAGCAGAGACCTTCCTTGAAAATCCCGTGTGTTACAACAACGTGCGTGGAATGCTCGGTTTCACGGGAACCTATAAAGGCAAGAGGGTAAGTGTTCAGGGAACCGGAATGGGAATGCCTTCAATCGGCATTTATGCTCACGAACTGATAGTTGACTATGGCTGCAAGCGCCTTATCAGAACAGGCACATGCGGATCTGCTTCAAATGCTTTTGACCTCAGGGATGTTGTCATAGCTCAGGCAGCCGGTTCAGACAGCGGAATAATGAGGACCATATTCGGGGATTCTGTTAATTTCCCTCCTGTAGCAGATTTTGGAATTCTCAGGGATCTTGTTGAGACAGCAGAAAGGCTGAACATGAAATATAAGGTTGGCACTGTTTTCTCGGATGATCTTTTCTATGCAGATGATTCCAAAGGGAAATATGAGAAGCTGGTGCAGTACGGAATTTCCTGTGTTGAAATGGAGTGTGCCCAGCTGTTTACTCTCGGGGCCAGATATAAAGTGCAGACAGCAGGAATCCTCACTGTAAGTGACATGATGTTTGAGGACAGATTCTGTACTGCAAAAGAAAGAGAGCAGACATTTACAGATATGATGAAGATTGCACTCGAAGCAATCTGATAATGCAAAGGGAGCATAAGATGAATATTGCAGTAGTTGGCGGATCAAACATTGATGTTTGTGCAAAGAGTAATTCAAAAATTATCAACAGAGATTCCAATATTGGAAAGGTAGATTTCACGCTCGGTGGCGTGGGAAGAAATATAGCGGAGGACCTGAGCCTCTTCGGGGCGGATGTAAGCCTGCTGACTGCAATAGGAAACGACAGCTTTGGACGTGTTGTAATTGATAACGCAAGGGAGCAGGGCTTTTCCCTTTTAATTGAACCCTTTGACGGATTCAAGACCGGAGTTTTTGCCTATCTCGCTGATGGTGACGGTTCATTTGTTGCCGGAATAAATGATATGGAAATCATTGATCAGATTACTCCTGAGGTTATTGAAGAAAACATAAATGCTCTCTTCTTTGCAGATACAATTATCATTGATTCCAATATTCCCAGAGAGACCATTGAGACAATCTGTGAAAAGGATTTCAAGGTAATAGGTGACGGAGTCTCAAGTACAAAGTGTCTTAAGTTCTCCGG
>JAIKXP010000098.1 GCA_024684115.1 Sphaerochaetaceae bacterium
CGGCTTTCTGTTACAGCCCCATGGAAATCAGTAGTTCTCGCAGTTAAGCTCGAAGTAGCTCTGTGGATGATTACATACAGGACATACTTCAGGAGCCTTTGTGCCGACAACAATGTGTCCGCAGTTTCTGCATTCCCAAACCTTGACTTCACACTTCTCAAAGACCTGCTTCATTTCAACATTCTTAAGAAGTGCTCTGTATCTCTCTTCATGGTGCTTTTCAATTGCTGCTACACCACGGAACTTCTTTGCAAGATCTGCAAAACCTTCTTCTTCAGCAGTCTTTGCAAAACCTTCATACATGTCTGTCCACTCATAGTTTTCACCATCAGCTGCAGCAACAAGGTTTTCTGCTGTGTTTCCGATTCCGTTGAGTTCCTTGAACCAGAGCTTAGCATGCTCTTTTTCATTGTCAGCAGTCTTAAGGAAGAGGGCGGCAATCTGCTCAAAACCTTCTTTCTTAGCCTTTGAAGCAAAGTATGTGTACTTGTTTCTGGCCTGTGACTCACCTGCAAAAGCTTCCATCAGATTCTTCTCAGTCTGAGTTCCTGCGTACGGATTCTTCTTCTCTTCTTCAACCATAACAAATTTGTCAGATGGCTGCTTACACTTCGGACATTTCTCTGGAGGATTATCTCCCTCATGGACGTAACCGCAAACTGTACAAACCCATTTAGCCATTTAACATTCTCCTTTATTTAGACATTTATCTGAAACCCTGCATTCAGGGCAAAGATATCCAACCCTAAGGTCATAATTCAGTATCTTAACACCGAGCTGTCTTTCAATTGCTCCTGTCATGTCATCAAGTCCTATATCAGAAACTTTTCCGCATTTGCTGCAAATAAGATGATCATGACGGCTTGTCCTGTCAAATCTGTCAGGGCAGCCTTCAACTGAAAGTCTTCTTACAAGTCCTTCAGAACAGAGTCTGTTAAGATTGTTGTATACGGATGCCAGTACAATCCTGGGTTCCGTATCCTTCATCTTTAAGAAAACCTGCTCAGCTGTAAGATGATCGTGGGAGGAATTAATGATATCAAGAATTTCTTTTGAATAAGATGTCATTGAAACCTCCTGATTTAGAATTATTCTAATTATAATTTAAATTATAGATTTGTCAAATAGTTTCCCTTAGTTTTTTTAAATTCTCCCGGCAAATAGAAACTCATCAATATGGAATCACATAAGTATGTATCACAGCTGAAGAATAAATTTCATCCTCTGTTACATTAATATATGAGAGAAGAAAATAAAAAGAGGCTGTAAATTCAGCCGGGTACGACTTTAGTTACAGCCTCTGTTATATTATAGAAGGATATTATTTAAAGTTTTCGCCCACAATCTCAGCCTTCATCAGGTTTGAAGAAACACTCTGACCGAGAGGAACACCTGCTGTAATTACAACTGTGTCTCCAATCTTTACGAGTTTTTCCTTTAGGGCAACTTCCGTACAGAGTGAGAAGATTCTGTCTGTGTTGTGAACTTCTCCGGTAAGGAAAGGAACAATACCCCAGCTGATTGCAAGCTGTCTTCTGACTTTCTCTTTTGTAGTCATGGCAGCAATAGGGCAGGCTGGGCGGAAGCGGCAGATCATTCTTGCAGTGTGGCCTGAGTTTGTAGCAGTAAGGATGGCCTTTGCGTCAAGATCCATGGCTGTAAGGCAGCAGGAATGAGTGATGGCATCATTGATTGACTTCTGTGCAGCAACATGGGTCTTCTTGAACTGTGACCAGAAGTTAATGGAGTTCTCTGCTTCACAGACAATGTTATCCATGGCCATGAGAGCTTCAATAGGGTACTTACCGGCAGCTGTTTCACCTGAGAGCATGACGCAGCTTGTTCCGTCATAAACGGCATTTGAAACGTCTGAAACTTCAGCTCTTGTAGGACGAGGGTTTCTTATCATGGAATCAAGCATCTGAGTTGCAGTAATAACAGGTTTACCTGTCTGAAGGCCTTTGGTAATCATCTTTTTCTGAAGGATAGGAACACGGGCAGCAGGGATTTCTACTCCGAGGTCTCCTCTTGCAACCATAATTCCGTCAGAAGCGGCAATAATTTCCTGAAGGTTGTCAACTCCTTCCTGGTTTTCAATCTTTGAGATAATACGGATACTGTCTCCGCCGCATTCATGAAGAACCTTACGGATAGATTCAACATCTGAAGCCTTTCTTACAAAGGAGGCTGCAATGAAGTCAAAGTCATTTTCAACACCGAACCTGATGTCTGATATGTCCTGTTCAGTGAGGGCAGGCAGTTTAATGTGTGCCCCGGGAATATTTATGGACTTGTTTGATGAGAGACTTCCTCCGTTTACGATTTCACAGATAATCTCAGGGCCTTTTGTTTCCATGACCTTAAGGCCTATAAGGCCGTCATCTATAAGGATAATCTGGTCTTTCTCAACTTCTTTTGAAAGATCCTTATATGTAACTGAGACAATGTTTTCATCTCCGATAACATCTTCACAGGTCAGGATGAACTGATTGCCTGTTTTAAGTTCAACCGGATGGTCAAATTTCTTTACCCTGATTTCTGGTCCTTTTGTATCAAGGATAGTAGCCACCGGTACACCCAGTGAATCACGGACACTTGTGAACATATTGAGTCTTGTAAAATGTTCATCATGAGTACCGTGTGAGAAATTAAAGCGGGCTGCATTCATTCCTGCAAGAATGAGCTTCCTGATCATTTCAGGACTGTCTGTAGCTGGTCCAAGAGTGCAGATGATTTTTGTTTTCCTCATATTAGCTCCTTAATAACTATTGTAAATGACAGAATTATTAACTTAAAGAAAGTTTTTTTTGAATTTCAGTTGTAAGGGCGGGCAGATTGCATTTTAGAGACATTTCAATAATTGTCTGAAAAATCATATTTAAGTTATCCATCAGACATACGTTTGGGAAGATAATTCATAATAGACTATTGTGTGATTGGAGGAAAAGATGAAAAAAATCACAGCAGTATCACTTATTCTCCTCTGTTCCATAACCCTTATTTTTGCCCAGGCTATGGGTGAAAACCTCAGCAGTATTGCTGAAGGAATGACGGTTGAGACAAAGGAAGAAACTCATACTTTTACAGTAGATGTACTCACCGCTGCAGCGGATAAGGAAGCTGTTGCAGAAGGATCATCTGTTGATATGGAGGGACACGGTTATTTCAAGGTAAGCGGCTCCGTATTAAAGAGATGGAAGGAAGACAAAGGTGTTACATCTGTAGAAGTTGGAAAGGCTCTTTCCGGAAGTATTGATTTCACAGTTACCGGAACAGCAGATGTAGTTCTTACAGTTTCCAGTAACGGCGGCTCAAACAGTTCTGCAGTAGGAATTATTGACCAGAACGGAAACCTTATTGAAAACGCAGAAAAAATAACAGTTGTAGAAGGAACATCAAAAACTGTTCTTACATACAATGGACTTCAGGCTGGAACCTATAAGGTTGTTTCACCTGCTCACAGCGAGTTCAAGAGGGGTGCCAGAGTTTACACTGTGGTAGCCAATGAAACAGTCACTGTAGAACCGGCTCCTGAGGCAGACAGCTATGAATGGGATTTCACATACTTCGGAGTATCTGTCGGAAAAGACAGAAACTTTCTCGTAAGCAGTGGTGAAGGAATCAAAGACCCTGTATCTCTTTCATCAGCAACATTTAATGAAGACGGCTCAATTAAGAAGAAGGGCGGAAAGTTTGTTTCCGACGCTCCGGCTGACGGTGCAAGTTACTACTATACAGTAATTGATCCGACAACAACCAACTTCTATCTTCAGGCAGATGTAACTGTAGACCAGATCAACCCGACCCTTGACGGTCAGGAAGGATTTGCACTCATGGCACGTGATGCTATCGGTGATTTCGGAGCAGGCGGAAGCTGGATGGCTAACCTTGTTTCCGTAACCTGTGCAAAGCTGCCCTCACCAAATACTTCAGCTACAATTGGTGTACGTGCATATACCGGTATCTATACTTCTGAAGCTTCAGACCAGAACCAGGTAGCTTCAACACTGCTCGGATGGTATAAGAATGAAGAAGGCAACCCGATTAAGGTTGAGGTCGGAAAGACATACAGAGTAAGCCTTGAAAAGACTGATTATGCATACATTGCAACTCAGTATGATATTGATACAAATAAGGTAATCGGTTCTTACACATATTATATTCCTGCAAAGGATAATGAAGCTGTATCAGTAAAGAGCTACAGCGAACTCAATGATCCGCTTACATTCCAGGAAGCAAATGCTGCCTATATTGCCCTTGTAGTTGCAAGAGGTCTTAACGCCACATTCAGCAACATCAAATTCACAACAAGCTCATGGAAGGCAGAGAACTGGAAACCGCAGCCGACAACTTATGTTGACCTTACAGCATCAGTCATCAGCTCAGAAACAACTGCCGGCGGAGAGTACAACCTTGTTTTCAGAACAAATGCTGACGGACTTGCAGATGTATACTGCGCAGACAGACTTGTTGCTGAAAATGTTCCTGTAGAAGCCGGAGTACAGTGCAGGGTTTCTTTTGAAATGCCGGAAGAAAAAGCAGATGTAAACGTTAAGTTTACTCCGGACCCGGAATTCAAGTTCAGTGCATACGAGAAGCTTTCAAGCTATGACACAGTTACATTCGGAATGACTGTTACACAGAGAAGTCTCGGTAAAGACAGTCTTATCTACGTAGCAGTTAACGGTCAGGAAAAGAACAACGGAACATCTTTTGAAGATGCAACAGATCTTCTTACAGCATTCAAGTATGTTGCTCCCGGACAGGGAATTATCCTTGAGGCCGGTGTATATGATCTCTCCGGTGTAGGAATTACAGTAAGCAGAGGTCGTGACGGTTCTTTTGAAAATCCTATTGTCGTTACAACAAAAGATGACGGCTTTGCTACATTTGACTTTGGTGGAACCGGTTCCGGAATGAAACTCTGGGGTGACTGGTGGTACCTTTCAAATATTAACATCACACGCACAGCAGACGGTAAGCACGGTATGCAGCTTGCAGGAAGTAACTGTTATCTTTACAGAGTAAACTTCTACAACAACGGTACTTCCGGACTTACAGTTTCCGGTGACAGCAAGGATACAATTGAGTTCTGGCCAGCCTATAACACAATTGACAGCTGTACTTCAATGAACAACGCCGACAAGGCTCTTGAAGATGCTGACGGATTCTGTGCAAAGCTTACAACAGGTGAAGGAAACGTATTTGACAAGTGTATCTCTGCCTATAACGCAGATGACGGATGGGATCTTTTTGCTAAGGTTGCTTCAGGTTCAATCGGTCAGGTTACTATCAAGAACAGCCTTACCTATAAGAACGGTTATCTCATGGTCAAGGAAGGAGGCACTTCAAAGAACTTTGAATTTGCTGATGTCTACTGTGATAACAACGGCACACTTACATTCGGAAAAGCAGTAGAAATGGAAGCTGGTAACGGAAACGGATTCAAGATGGGCGGATCAAACCTTGCCGGTGGACATACTCTTATCAATTCAATTGCCTATGAAAACAAGACAAAGGGAATTGACTCCAACTCATGTCCGGATATCAAGGCTTTTAACTGCACTTCCTACAACAACGGAAGCTACAATATTGCCATGTACACCGGAAACAAGAGTGCTACAACTGACTTCTCTGCAAATGGAGTAATCAGCTTCAGAAGCGGTGACTACAAGAACCAGCCTGAAACTCTTAGCCTCCAGGGTCAGAATAATTCTGCTGTCTACGGTATTTCCAACTACTGGTGGGATATCGAGAAGAAGGTCAGTGAAAATACAGAGGGAACAGCTGTTGATGAATCATGGTTTGTAAGCCTTGATACATCTGTTGCTCCTGAAAGAAATGCGGATGGTACAATCAACATGCATGGATTGCTTTTACTGA
>JAIKXP010000099.1 GCA_024684115.1 Sphaerochaetaceae bacterium
AAGACAAAGCGCCACAAGAGCATAGAGGTTGTGTTTCTGAACAGGAGACTGAGGCAGAAAATAAGGACTCTCCAGGGTTTTACAGCCCAGATTGTCCAGCATGAGATAGACCACACTCAGGGTATAATTATCTGAATTTTCTTCGGATTCTCTTCTTCATAAACTATTGTCACCGGAGAGCCCTCAAGCGGGACCTGTGCAGTTACGCCATACCACTTTCTTTTAGTGTATTGCCTGCCGTCAACGCTGTAGCTCACCTTCACTATGTGGGGAAAGAGCGCTCCGTCTGTGGGGCTTGTTCTGAAATTCTTTGTGTTTACCTTAAACCAGGTCTGAGTCTTAACTGACAGGACTTTTCCTTCGGTTGTTTTCTGCATTTTAAGTTCCTTCCTCTAACTTAAGTATGTGGTTTACTGCTGCTGCATATTCTTCTGCATGATTAATTGAAAACTCTCCGTGGTAAAGCCCGGGCAAGACTTGTGTTTTGCACCGCGGGATAAGGCGTGAGATCTCTGCTGCAGACTTTTTAATAACCCCTGTTTCCCTTTCTCCCGTAAAAACATGAACATATGCATTTATGCTCTTTGCACTTTGAGGCAGGGAAAATGAGGTGCTGGCCTTCATGAAGGAGGTCATGTCTTTTTTCTTAATCGCGCATGTGTCGCGGTAGTAGTCTTCAAAAAGCTCATCTTTAATGTGGAGGGACTTGAACTGAAGTCTGGAGAAAGACCTGTTTTTGATAAGCGGGAAACTGAGGCTGAAAGAAGGCCCTATCAGGGCATTTGTCATCTTTTGAGGAATAACTGCTGCACTTTCTATTATGGCGTACTTGCAGATATTTTTTCTCAGACAGAGAATCTTAAGGGCAATCTGAGCACCAAGGGACAGGCCGCCCAGAAGAAGAACGGAACCTCCACATTTCTCATCTATGAAAGAAATTATTTCTTCAGCATTACTCTCTATGGTTGTAAAGGGTCTGTCACTTCCGCCGTGACCGTCAAGAATGGGGAGAACAACATGAAAGTCCTTTTTAAGACAGTCAGATAACGAGGCGTAATTCCACCAGGACAGCCCTCCTCCATGGAGAAGCACAAGAGTCTCTTTTGCTCTGGCCCCAAATTCCCTGTAATTCATACTTCTTGAATAATTATATTCCACAGGAAACATATTTCAAAGAGAAGGGAGGCCCGGTTCTGAGTTTTTACTTTATAGCTTTATCAGGCGAAGAAAGCGCTGTAGATTGCGTTAACGGCTTTGCCGTAGTCACTGTCGTCCACAGCTATGATTATATTCATCTCGCTTGAGCCCTGGTCTATCATCCTGACGTTTACATCTGCATCTGCAAGGGCTGTAAACAGAGTTGCAGAAACACCTTTCTTGTAGACCATTCCGACACCTACAACGGCAATCAGAACAAGACCGCTTTCAACTATTACGGTATCCGGGTTAAGCTGTTCCTTGATTTCATCAAGAATCTCAGACTTTGACCTCTTGAAGCCGTCACTGTCAACAACTGCAGTAATTGTGTCAATTCCGGTAGGAATGTGCTCAACAGACACCCCGCGGGAGGCAAAGATATTAAGAAGCTTCGCTACAAAACCAACCTCATTGTTCATCATGGCCTTTTCAATGAGAAGCGTTGAGAAACCCTTCTTTCCGGCTATACCGGTGACGGCTGAAGAGCCGGCGGTGCTGTTGTGGGAAACAATCCAGGTTCCCCTGTCCTCAGGCCTGTTGGTATTCCTTATGTTTATTGGAATTCCTGCGGCACGGACCGGGAATACAGCTTCTTCATGCATGACTGAGGCACCCATGTAGGAAAGCTCTCTGAGCTCCCTGTAGCTGATTGTCTCTATGCTTTTCGGGTTCTTGACTATTCTGGGGTCTGCACTGAGCATGCCTGAAACATCTGTCCAGTTCTCGTACACGTCTGCGTTTACGGCACGGGCAGCAATTGAACCGGAAATATCTGATCCGCCTCTTGAAAAGGTGTGAATCCTGCCGTCTTCAAAAGCTCCGTAGAAACCTGCAATTACGGCATGGTCAAGGTTCTCAAGCTTCTTATTCAGTTCGCTGTAGGTTCTGTCCTGGTTAAGAGTGCCGTCTGCGTTAAAGAAAACACACTCAGCAGGCTCTACAAACTCAAAACCGAGAAAGGCTGAGAATATGCGTGCATTAAGGTACTCGCCGCGGCTTACTACGTAGTCAACCTGCGGGTCAGTTTCAAGTCTTTTTGCGATTTCGGAAATCTCCTTATCAAGATCAAAACTGATTTCAAGGGCTGTTACTATTTCAAGGTAGCGCCTTCTTATGTTCTCAAGGATTTCTGAATAGTTCCTGCCCCTTGAAGCTGCATCATAGGCGCTGTAAAGCATGTCGGTAACCTTTGTATCTGAGGGAGATCTCTTTCCCGGAGCAGATACAACCACATATGTCTTTCCATCCTCAGAGAGGATAATGTCCCTTACTTTCTTAAACTGACCGGAGTCTGCAAGGGAGCTTCCTCCGAATTTGAGTACTGTCTTCTTCATCTGTTTCTGTTTCCTTGTTTCTTATATATCAAGAGCAAGAAGATCTTCTTCCGTTTCCCTTCTTACTGCAATCCTCTCTGTCTCTCCTTCAACCATGACAAGCGCAGGTCTCGGGATTCTGTTGTAGTTTGAAGCCATGGAATAGTTGTAGGCTCCGGTTGTAAAGACCGCAAGATAATCACCTCTCTTCACGGTCCCGGGCAGCATGACATCCGGCTGGATTATATCTCCGCTCTCGCAGCAGCGTCCTACAACAGAACACTTGAGATTATACTCACCTTCCATGTCCGCCGGTGCTACTACCGTGTACTGAGAGCCGTACATGGCGTAACGAACGTTATCAGTCATGCCCCCGTCAACACTGACATATGTCCTGAAGCCCGGTATGCTCTTGACGGAACCAACCGTATAGACGGTAAGTCCGCTGTCAGCAACAATGGATCTTCCCGG
>JAIKXP010000113.1 GCA_024684115.1 Sphaerochaetaceae bacterium
GCCCAGATGAAGGGCTTTGCGGATAAGCTCCTCAGAACAGGCCTGCTGAGGTGTGAGTCTTATACTAACGTCTTTATCTTTCATACCCATAAACCGTCAGAACAGGAGGGCAGAAGCTACGGCGAAGTAGACAAGAAGACAAACGGCATCAACACAGGTTGTGAGGAACGGGCTTGCAATTACAGCCGGATCAAGCTTGAGCTTTTGAGCAAAGACCGGAAGGGAAGCTCCGAGAATCTTTGCAATAATGATTGTGGCTGCAAGTGCAATGCTTACAGTTGCTGCAATCTCGTGTGTGAGCTCAGGATTGTTAAGTATGAGCTTGTCTATGACTATCATCTTGAGGTAACAGGCAAGACCGAGGGCTACTGCACAGAGAATGGCTGTAAGAAGTTCCTTAAAAATAATCCTCGGCAGGTCCTTGAATTCAACTTCACCAAGGGACAGGGCTCTGATTACGGTAACTGAGGCCTGAGAGCCGGAGTTTCCGCCTGTTCCCATGAGCATGGGGATGAAGGCAGTGAGGATAACATTTGCAGCAAGTGCTGCTTCAAAGTGGTTAATAATCATGCCTGTGAAGGTTGAGGAAACCATGAGGATCAGAAGCCATGGGATTCTGTGAATGAAAAGCTCAAAGGGAGAAGACTTGAGGTACGGCTTGTCGTTAGGCGTCTGACCGGAGAGGATGGCCAGGTCTTCCGTTGTCTCTTCAACCATGACATCGAGTACGTCGTCAAAGGTAATTATACCGACCATGCGGTTTTCAGAGTCTACAACAGGGATTGCCATGAAGTTGTACTTGCTCATCTTCTTTGCAACTTCTTCCTGGTCCATATGGGTACTGACACTGATTACGTTCTCCTCCATTATTTCAGAGACCTTTGTGTTGTTATCCTTTGCCAGGAGGAGGTCCTTAACTGATACAAGACCTATGAGCTTACGGTTCTTGGTTACATAACAGGTGTAGATTGTTTCCTTGTCTACACCGGTGGTCCTTATGTGGTTGATTGCCTCTCCGACCGTCATCTCAGGACGCAGTGAGACATACTCGGTGGTCATGAGGGAGCCGGCTGAATCTTCAGGATACTTGAGGATAAGGTTTATATCCCGTCTCATCTCCGCATCTGTCTGGGAGAGGATACGGCGGACAACGTTTGCGGGCATTTCTTCGACAAGCTCTACTGCATCATCAACGTAGAGTTCGTTTACAACCTGCTTGAGCTCGGTATCAGAGAAGCCGCGGATCAGGTTCTCCTGGGTTTCAGGCTGCATTTCTGCAAATGCATCTGCTGCAAGCTCCTTGGGGAGGAGGCGGAATACAACCGGGAGAATTTTTTCTGAGAATTCATCAAATATGGCAGCTATATCCGACGGGTTCATGGTGGCAAATATGTCTTTGACTGACGAATAGTGCTTTGCCTCGAGCAGCTGAAGGATAGTATCTTTGATGCTGATGTTAAGATCTGCCATTTTCCTCACCCCTGAATGAAAAACTCCATATAATGATAAACCATCACATTGAACTTGAAAATAAACTTACAGAAAAAATAATTCCGATTTTTTCGACCGGCTATTTTCCACATATAAATTGACCACTATCCCTACATAATGTAATATCTTACAGGACCAGAAAGACATATTTACAGGGGATATCATGTTCAGAACATATAAAAAAATACCGGCTCTTCTCGCCATCTTCATACTTTTCCTATGCGTTGCTGCCGCAACTGAATATAAAATTACGGATTACAGGTATGAGATTGACGGCTTTACCAAGGTTTGGGCTCTTGCAAACAGGGTAGAGGGGAAAGATGAGGTATTTTCTTCTGTAGAGGAACTTGAAAAGGCACTGGCAGATAAACGTCAGACTCTGTGGAATACAAGTCTTTTTTACCATGTTAACTGTACCTGGGAAGAGACGGGAAGAAGTGGAGATACTGTATTTGTTACTGCCATAATTGCAGTCGAGGACAGCGGATCTTCAATTATTCTTCCTTATCCTAAGTATGATTCAAACACCGGTTTCTCCCTGGGTCTGAGGTATAAGAACAACAACTTCATGGGAACTCTGGGAAATGCAGCTGCTTCCCTTGACTGGGAGCAGGACGGAAAGAGTTTTTCTCAGTCAAATTT
>JAIKXP010000084.1 GCA_024684115.1 Sphaerochaetaceae bacterium
TCTGAATGCCGAAACTACCACCTACAAAGCTATTTCCTGCCATCTCGGAGGCAGCGGATCAATCTGCGCCATAGAGAACGGAAAGAGTGTAGATACGAGTTTCGGCATGTCCCTTGAAACAGGTCTTGTCCACGCAAACAGAGTAGGCAGCATGGATGCAACCATGGTCTGGTACCTTGAGCAGGAAGGACTGAGCAGAGATGAAATCAAGGACGGTCTTCAGGTAAACGGAGGCCTTAAGGGCCTTAGCGGAGTCAGCGGGGACCTCAGATACGTAGAAGAGGCAGCCCTTGCGGGAAATAAGAGGGCATCCCTTGCAATAGAAGTGTATGTTACTTCAATAGTGCGCTACATAGGCTCCTATTTCATGGAGCTTGGAGGACTTGATTACCTGGTGTTCACCGCGGGAATCGGAGAGCACTCAGCTCTTATCAGAAAGAAGGTCTGTGAAAAGCTCAGACACATAGGCCTTGAACTGGATGAGAGTGCAAACAGTGAAAACAGAAGGATTATCTCTACTCCTTCTTCTTCAGTTAAAGTGCTTGTAATCCCGACGGATGAAGAGCTTGTGGTAGCAAGAAAAACCTGCCTGGATAAAGAATGAGCTGCGGCGGACCGCAGCTCATTACTTTTTCTATAGGAGGAGATTAGATTTTACATACGTTTTCAGGCTTTCCTGAAAGATAGGAAACAACGTTGTCAAATTCAATTTTTGCCCTTCTGACCATGGACTCCTTTGTAAGGAATGCAACATGAGGGGTCAGAAGTGTGTTCTTAGCTCCAAGAAGCGGATAGTCGGCAGCAAGTGGCGGCTCTGTATCAAATACATCTATTGCAGCACCTGCAATCTTTCCTTCATTAAGAGCCTCGGAGAGAGCCCTGTTATCAACAATAGGTCCTCTTGCGCAGTTAATGAAGTAGGCTGATTCCTTCATGAGTGAAATAGCCTTTCTGTCAATCATGCCCTTTGTTGAAGCGTTGTTCGGGGTGTGAAGGCTTACTATGTCAGATGTAGAAAGAAGCTCTTCAAGGCTTACATACTTAACTCCCATGGCCTCAACCTCAGCTCTCTTTGTTCTGGCATAAGCTACAACTTCAGCACCGAAAGCAAGAAACAGTCTGGCTGTCATCTTTCCAATATTTCCACATCCGATAAGGCCAACCCTCTTTCCTGCTATTTCTGTTCCTGCAAGTCCGGCGTTTGTGCCGCCATTCCTGACAGTCTCATCACAGACAGGGAATTTTCTCATAAGTGAAATGGCCATACCTATGACCTGCTCTGAGACGCAGACATCTGAATAGCCTGCACAGTTACATACCATGACTCCCTTATCCTTACATGCACCAAGACCGACATGGTCAATGCCCGTAAATGCGACAGCCAGCATCTTAAGTTCATCTGACGCCTCAACAACTTCTGCCGGGTACGGATTGTTTGCAATCATGACAACATCCTGGCCGTGGCTTCTCTTCTTAAGCTCTTCCTTATCCGTTGTTTTTGTGTCGTAATATGTAAAACTGTGGCCCATTTCCTCAATCGGACGGGCAAGTTCCCTGATAACTGACTCGGGAACTCCAAGTGGTTCAATAAGACTTATATTCATTTTATCCTCCTGATAATAATGTAAACCGGTGAAAAAACTGGCCTGAGAAAAAATTGACAATAATGACAGAATATTGACACAAAATAATACCCGTCAGGTTTTTTCTGCTTTGTATTAATTCATAATCTGCAATAATTAAAAAGTAAATGGAGGAAAGCAATATGAAGATTGCATTTATCGGACTCGGTATCATGGGAAAGCCCATGGTAAGAAATCTTGTAAAACATGGAAACGAGGTCTGGGTTTATGACCGCAAGGAAGAGAATATTGCTCTTGTTACAAAAGACGGTGCAAAGGCCGGAACAAGTAACGCAGATATCATTTCCAGAGCAGAAGTCATTATTACAATGGTTCCGAACGGACCTCAGGTAGAAGATGTAGTATTTTCAAAGGGTGGAGTCCTGGATACAGCAAAACCGGGCACCGTCCTTATCGATATGAGTTCAATTGCCCCTACAGTCAGCCAGAAGGTCTGTGCTGCACTTGCAGAGAAGGGAATCAAGATGCTTGATGCACCTGTGTCAGGCGGAGAGCCGAAGGCAGTTGACGGAACACTTGCAATCATGGTCGGCGGAGACAAGGCCCTGTTTGACCAGTACCAGTCACTTCTTCTTCAGATGGGTTCATCTGCAGTCTACTGCGGACCTATCGGAGCCGGCAATACAACAAAGCTTGCAAACCAGATCATTGTTGCCGTAAACATTGCAGCAGTAGCTGAAGCTTTCACCATGGTCAAGAAGGCCGGAGTTGATCCGCACCTCGTATTTGACGCAATAAAGGGCGGTCTTGCAGGCAGCACAGTCATGAACGCTAAGGCTCCAATGATGATGGATGACAACTTCAAGCCTGGCTTCCGCATTGATCTTCACATCAAGGATCTAAATAACGCAATCAACACAGGCCATGAAGTCGGCTCTCCTCTTCCTCTTACCGTTCAGGTTCAGGAAATGTTTGAAGTCCTCCACGTAGACGGCTGCGGCTCACACGACCACAGCGGCCTTGCAGAGTACTACGCAAAGCTCTCAGGCACAAAGATTGCTGACTGACACAAATACACTCTCTTAATAATTGGGCTGTAACAAAAGTCGTATTTCCGGCTTGGAGTTGCAGCCTTTTTTTCTTCCCTCTCCATCCAGAATAATACTGCCCGGCATATTTTTGGTTTTCAGTCTTAAATTTTCATGTTGTAAATAGTTATTTTCTTAATCAGCATGAAAATCTACCCTTTGTGGCAGGTTGTGACGGCCTTCTTTTATACTCCCGGGGCCTTTTCTGGTTTTCAGTCTTATATTTTCATGTTGTAAAGTTCTTTTTAGCTTTTCAACATGAAACCCAATGATGAAAACACAGGTTGAAAAATTTTTTGTAAATTTTTTCTTGACGATGTAACCTTTTGCCCTTAGTTTTGTTTTGTGTTCCTGTCAGCGGGAGGCTGGCCGGTTTTTTCTGTACGGTATCCGGAAGGGTTTTCCGGGTAGAACAATCAATAAATTCTTATTTTTCATTTTTGTCTCTTTCTTCAGCGGAATCTTTGTCCCTGATGTCTTTTCTGCCCGCTTTAGCGGAAAAAAGGATTTAAATGGATTACTACTGTTTTGCAGACGAACTTCCACATGACTACAGGCTGGTCCTGGATAGTTTCATCAACCTCACTCCTGAAGAGGAGCTTTCCCTTTCCGTGAAGGCTTCTGAAGGAGACCTTGAGGCCAGGAACAGCCTCGTACTGAGTTTTCAGAGGTTTCTTCTGAAAATGGCTTCTTCCTACATGGGAAAAGCTCCTTCCCTTGAGCTCATGGACCTCATCCAGAGCGGAAACACAGGTTTAATCAGAGCCTCTGAAATGTTTGACTCCTCCAAGGGTGTCAGATTCACAACCTACGCCGCTTACTGGATCCGCCAGGCCATGATAAGCGCCGTCCACGAAGGCAGGATGATCTGGCTGCCGGATGAAAAGAGGGCGGCAATGGCTGAAATATGCCGTTTCCTCAGGGACCACAAGGGTGCCTCAGCAGAGGAAATCTCCTCTGAAACAGGTCTTACCCTTAAGACTGTACTCTCCCTCCTTCCTCACACGGGAGATATAGTCAGTGCTTCTTCCGAAGATGAAGAAGACTCCTACATTTTCCCTCAGGTGGAGGACAACTGCCTGCAGAATATAATCCTCAAAGAACAGCTTTCCCTCTTAAGGAGAGCCGTTGAGCATCTCCCTTCGAGGCAGAAGGCCATCCTCAAGTCCCACTACGGGGTCTTCGGAGAGGAGCAGAAGTCTCTTTCCCTCATTGCCTCATCCCTGGGTCTCTCAAAGGAGAGAGTGAGGCAGATTGAATGTCAGGCCCTGGAGGGCTGCAGAGCGTATATGAGGCGCTCTGCATGACTTATTTTTTTCTGAAAATCTTACCCGTATCAATGAGAATCAGTATTGATATACCTATGATCAGGGCACTGATTATGAGGGTTGTTGCAACCGACAGTTTAAGCATGTTTCCCTCTACAGCGCCGTCAATTACCATAATCATGGAGTTCTGAAGTACAAGAATTGAAAACAGTGCATCCATAAGGGTGGCTGCGCGCAGTCTTAAAACAAGCGGGTCCTCGGTTTTTCTTGCCTTGATTACATGGATTATGGCCATGATGTTTTTGTAGAAGGTATATGCAGCAATTCCAATCACCGGTATAAGAGAGAGTGTAAAATACCTGTATCCATGCAGCATGGCAATTACAGGACCGGCAAGTGAAAGGTTCAGAAGAAACATGAGTATGGAGGTAATAACCATGGCCCTGTTCTGGTTTTTGCTGTAGTTCGTGCGTTTTGAAAACCTTTTTGTAAGAATAATTGTTCCTCTTATGAGAAAGAGGATTATGTAATACAGGGAAACAGATTTATGCCAGAGGGAATCATATTTAAAACCCGTGTAGAGATTGTAGAATATGAAGGCAATATCTACAGCAAAGGAAAACAGACTTGAGGCGTATGTTTTAAAGTTATAGTTACTCAGCCATTTCTTTGCATTTTCCATGTTTATGCTCATGGAGAAATACTAATGGAAAAAACAATCTTCAACAATTGTCCCTGTTCTGTTTGCCCATCATTATTGCTAAGACAGTTGAGTCTATGTTCTCCATTCCTTCCGTACTGACCCTGGACAGATAGTCAATGCTCTGTTTCCCGTCATCTCCCAGGATTCCGCTTTCCTTCCCCGGTGCAAAATCCTTCAAAGCCAGCTCCGTACTGGTAGCTGCTGCCTGCAGACATGAGTAAATCTTAAGTGCACAGGTGGTCTTAGCTCCGTCACAGATTATTCCGGTAAGGTTTCCGATCATGTTGTTTACGGCTCTTTCCATCTGGACAGTGCTGCCACCTAAAAGGTACACGTAGCCGCATGCAGTTCCAATGGCTGCCGTGAAAGCTCCACACAGGGCAGAGAGTCTGTTCTTTCTTGCTGTAAGGGCCAGGCCGATAAGTTCACTTATACACACAGACCTGAGTAGTTTTTCTTCTCCTGTCTTAAGGTAAGAAGAGAGAACGTACAGAGGAAGTGTAACTGTAAGTCCCTGATTGCCGCTGCCGCTGTTTATGATGACCGGCATTGAGCAGCCGCTCATTCTTGCATCGCTGCCTGCAGCAGCA
>JAIKXP010000092.1 GCA_024684115.1 Sphaerochaetaceae bacterium
TTTCACTGCAGATCTGAATACATACAGCATAGAGACAATGAAAGCGCTGGAGGAGGGACATAGGATTGCCCATGACCCCACAGTACCCGGTTACAGCAACATTGATGATTTGAAAAAAGCTCTTGAAGTATGAAATACACAGTAAAGTTTACTACTCAGTTCAAGAAGGACGTCAAACTTGCCAAAAAGCAGGGGAAAAACCTGGACAATCTTTTCAATGTAATTGAGCTGCTGGCAAATGGACAGAGACTTGATGCAAAGTACCAAGACCACGCATTGAGGCAACCGTTCTGGGCAGTCTGATTCCCATATCCAAGGCAGAAATCTGTTCGGTTCACCCGGATATCAGCCCGACAACGGTTGAAGCAGTTCTCGCAAAAATGGTAAGAGAAGGGCAAATTAAGAGAATCGGAGTTTCGAGAGGTTCACGGTATATAAGAGCATGCTCTGTGTAGATTTGAAATTACTGAAAGATAAGACGGTTTTGCTTGGATAAGATGTATAATAAAAGTAGTTGGAATAGGCTTCATCAAAAGGAGGACATCTATGTCGAAAACACATCAGGTGAAAGCTAACAGGTTAATTAATCTAATCATATTTATGGTTCTGACACTTGTGCTGGTTGTATCCTGCTCACACACCGGAAGTGTGCAGAGATCTGGTGCTGAAGGTTCTAAAACAGAGCGGGCGCAGATTACCCTTGAAATGATCGACATGCTGGACAAGGATCCGGAGCTCAAAGCGCTGATGGAAGAATCAATTGCTCTGGCAGCGGTTCAGAATCCGGATAAGAAAACCAATCCGGTACAGTCCCTGGAGGCTTATTACGATTTTCTGGACTGGGCAGCAATCTGCATGCCGTGGAACATTCTGAATGTAGAGAATCCTTCTCTTTACGCAAGCATTGATCAGAGCCTGGACTATTTCTACTATCTGCTGGATCAGCCGCTGCCGGAGCTGGCCGGTAAGGGTTATTACTATCCGTGCCTTGAATATCATGAACCTATTGCTTCATGGGTCAAAAAGTACTGTAAGGACTGGGGCGTATTCCTCTCAACTCAGGAGAGCTGGAATGACGAATACTATGAGCGTGTGAAGAAAGATAAAGATTTTCACATGAACGACGGCTGGTATGCTGAGAGCAACGTATGGAATTCCTTTAACGAATGGTTTGCCAGATACCTGGTCAGTCCGGACAAAAGACCCATCTCCGATGCAGATATTGTTTCTCCGGCAGATTCAACGCCGCAGGGAGTCTGGGATGTTGACGAGAACTCCCAGATTGATATGGGAGTGCAGCTGAAATCCGTGCGCTTTTACAGCGTATATGATCTGATAGGCCCGGGAAGCGACTATCAGAACGCTTTTGCAGGCGGTACGCTCACCCATACCTTTCTGGATGTGAACGACTATCACCGCTACCATTTCCCGGTGAGCGGAACAATTCTGGAAGTCAGGAAAATCTCCTCTCTGGATGCGGTTGGAGGAATAATCTCCTGGAACCGTGAACTGAAAAAGTACATTCTATGGGCAGAAAACCCGGGCTGGCAGTCTTTAGAGACCCGTGACTGCCTGATTATGGATACAGAGTATGGCCTGGTGGCAATACTCCCAATTGGAATGTCTCAGGTCAGTTCCTGTAACTGGGAAGAGAATGTAAAGCCGGGAGCAGTAGTTAAGGCCGGTGATCCCATGGGGTATTTTCTCTTTGGAGGAAGTGACATTGTCATGATATTCCAGGATGGTGTGTCTCTTAGCCTTCTTGCAGATGAGCACATACTCATGGGCGAACCATACGCCTCTGTTGATTTTGTTTTGTAGATTCATGGCTGTAAAACGGCTATAATACCCGAAAAGAGGAGAACAATAATGAAAAAAACCGCAGTAATGACAGCTTTTCTGGTTATGCTATTCAGCTTGATGTTTGTAAGCTGCAGCACGGTAAACAACACCGGCTTTGATGTAAAGACTGCTGAAGATTCCCCGGAGTGGGTAACTAAGCTTGAGCAGGCCAAAGATGCTGATCAGCTTTTTGTTGTAGCAGGAATAGGTAAGACAACAGCCTACGTTTCAATGCACCAGAAGGATGAGAACGGAACATGGAAGCAGATTATTTCTACACCGGGCTTCATCGGTAAGAACGGACTTGGAAAGACTAAGGAAGGAGATGCCATGACTCCGGTCGGAACCTTCCACTTCAACTATGCTTTCGGTATAAACGAAGATCCGGGCTGCACAGCTTTTAAATACCAGAAGGTAACAGAGGATGACTACTGGTCAGGAGATGTCAGAGAAGGGTACAAGTACAACCAGATGGTAAATATTAAAGACTTTCCGGACCTCAACAAAGAAGACAGCGAGCACCTTGTAGATTATGAATGGCAGTACAAGTATTGCCTGAACATAAGCTGGAATGAAGATGGAACAGCAGGAAAGGGCTCTGCAATCTTCCTTCACTGCCTTGGACCTCAGAAGCCTTACACAGGTGGCTGTGTTGCAATCCCTATGGATAAAATGGTTACCGTCCTCAAGAATGTTGATAAGGACTGTGTAGTCGTAATTGATTCACTTAAGAACCTCAGCCCAGAGCTTTGGGAGCAGTGGGGTCTTTAAGTCAAAAGACAGTTGTTCAAACGCACGGGCTGTAACAGAAGTCGGTTTTTCCGGCTGAAAGTTACAGCCTTTCTTTTATCTGCGCCATGTAAGGTCTACCTTCATCATATTTTTTAAAACTTTTCAAATGGATGAAGATATAAGGCTTTGCAAGACTTTAAGCTGTCTATAAATACACTGCTTTGCTTTTATCTTCAGTGAAATAATTTTTTCCAGGTTAATTGGATGAAGAAATTTAGATATTTGACCTTACAATTATAAAATGGATGAAGAAATAAGGCCTTGCAACCCTTTAAGCTGTCTATAAATACACCTTTCCCCCTTTATCTTTCAGTGAAAAATTTTTTCCATGTCAATTGGATGAAAAAATTTAGATAATCGACCTCAGAATTCTGAATTGGATGAAGAGAGTAAGGATTGCAAAGATTTTAGCTGTCATGTCAGAGGGCACAGGTAGAAATGTAGCTGAAAATAAGGAGGCTGGAACACCCCGCCGAAATGACGGCTTTTTGTTACAGTCTCTTTTTCATTTTCATGCAAAGTAATGCTGTAAGGAAAAATTCTGGCTCAGTTGAATACGTATTTCTCAAGCCTTCCCATGGCTTCTTCTACAAAGCGGGAAGGGATGGCCAGGTTAATCCTCAGGCTGTGCTCTCCGTGGAAGGCCCTGCCGTCCTGAAGGGCCACA
>JAIKXP010000114.1 GCA_024684115.1 Sphaerochaetaceae bacterium
TTCTCGGTTCTGACCGGAAGGAAGGTGCCCATACCGACCTGAAGGGTAACATGAACTATTTCTATTCCCCTGCTCTCAAGGGACTTGATGGTCTCATCTGTGAAGTGAAGACCTGCGGTAGGAGCTGCCATGGAGCCGTAATTTTTGGCATAGACGGTCTGGTAGCGGGATTCATCGTTAAAGTCGTCTTCCCTCTTAATGTATGGAGGAAGAGGAACATGACCGCAGTCAAGGAAGAAGTGCTCGTCTATAGGTCTGTCAAACTGAACAATCTTTAGACTTGAACCCTTGTCGTTATCAAGAACATCTGATGCAATCTTACCGTGGCAGTAGAGGTTGCCGTCCTTGTCGTAAAAGCTGTAGGACTTACCGGCTTTCTGCTTTCTGCTTTTAGAGACCATGGCCTGCCAGGTATCTGGACCTGTGCTGCCGGTAAAGAGGAATTCAACCTTACCGCCTGTCTCTGAAATACCGTAAACACGGGCCTTTCTGACCCTGGTGTCGTTAATAACTATGAGGGAATTATCATCTATGAATTTCGGGAACTCGGAGAACATGGAATCCTGGTATTCTCCAGTCTTCCTGTTGATAACAAGAAGCCTGTCTCCTCCTCTTTTTTCGGAAGGAGTCTGAGCTATCAGACGCTCAGGTAAGTCGTATGTAAATTCGCTTATTTTCATCTTAAAAAAGTGTTCCCTGTACTGTTTCGTTCTTTATGAAGCCTGGAATCCTGTCTTCCATATGAAGAAGTTCATAGGCTTTTGCAGTGACCATACGGCCACGCGGAGTTCTTTTAAGATAGCCCTTCTGAATAAGGTATGGTTCATAGAAGTCTTCAAGAGACTCAATGGCTTCACCTACTGAAATACACAGGGTATCTGCACCGACAGGACCGCCTCCGTAGAACTCGATTATTGTTCTTAATATATTTCTGTCCTGCTCTTCAAGACCATTTAAATCAATACCGAGGTTTCTAATGCTTGAGTAAACTATGTCGGCATCTATAACGCCGTTACCCTTAACCTCAGCAAAATCCCTGAAGCGTCTTAAGAGCCTGTTTGCAATTCTGGGAGTACCTCTTGAGCACTTTGCAAGAAGAAGCACAGCTTCATCATCTATGTCCACACCGATTATGGAGGCACTTCTTCTGATAATATTAGACAGCTCATTCTCGTCGTAGAACTCGATTCTGCAGTTGATTCCGAATCTGGTCTGAAGAGGAGAGCTTACCATACCGGCCTTTGTGGTAGCGCCTATGAGAGTAAAGTGAGGAATAGGAATCCTCATGGTTCTGGCAGACGGACCCTGGCCTATGACCCAGTCTATTTCAAAGTCTTCCATGGCTATGTAGAGCATTTCTTCAAGAGCCGGTTTAAGTCTGTGAATCTCGTCTATGAAGAAAACTGAGTTCTCTGAAACATTTGTAAGTATGCCGGCAAGGTCCTTAGGCTTATCAAGAGCCGGAGCACTTGTCATGCGGATCTCTGAACCCATTTCATTTGCAACTATGGAAGCGAGGGTTGTCTTACCAAGACCCGGAGGGCCGATTAAGAATACGTGGTCCAGAGCTTCTCCCCTTTCCCTTGCAGCCTTGATGAAGACACCGAGGTTTTCCTTGATTCTGGGCTGACCCTGGAAGTCCTTGAGAAGTTTTGGTCTTAAGATGTTTTCCTGAGAATCAGCATCCTGGAAAGAAGTGGAAACTATTGAGGAGCCCTGCAGAAAATCCAATTCATCACTCATAATCAGCTAAGCCTCACAATTGCAGAACGGAAAAGCCATTCTTCAGCTTCGCTCTGGCTCTTGCCGGAAAGAACCTGCTCGTTATCCTTGAGAAGATTGCCAACCGTATCAAGGACCTTTCTCTTATCATAACCCATTTCAACAAGGGCTTCGATAAGGTCCTCATATTTTTTGGACTGACCGGAAACAACACGCTCAGGCTTGGAAGAATCTGAAGTGAAGACAAGAGTATCCCTGAGAGCAAGAATAATCTTCTGGGAAGTCTTGGCACCGAGTCCCGGAATGTTCTTAAGGAAGTTTACATCTGAGTTATCAAGAGCCTGTATGAATTCCCTGACTCTGACGCCGCTTAGAATCTTCATGGCCTGCTTTGGCCCTATTCCGTTAACCTTGATAAGCTCAAGGAAGAGCCTTCTTTCTTCTTCATCGGAAAAGCCGAAGAGAACCATTGAATCTTCCTTGTGCTGAAGATAGGCAAGAATCCTGACGTTGTTTCTGTCTGAACCCTGAAGGGCTGAAAGTCTTGCAGAAGTCTGGCTTGATATGATCAGCTCATATTCAACGCTTCCGCCGAGAATTGTTACACTCTGAGGATTTACACAGACAAGCTGTCCGACAATTGCATTAATCATTTAAAAACTCCAAGTTTATTCAGCGTAGCGCTTGTATTACCGTAACAGAGGGCAGCGCCGAGAGCATCGGCCGCGTGGTCGGGCCTTGGTATTTTATCAAGACCGAGCAGAATTCTTGTCAGTTCCTGAACCTGATGCTTGTCTGCCGTTCCTGTACCGGTAACAGCCTTCTTGATCTGCAGCGGCGTGAAGATGGTAACGTCAATGTTCAGAAGGAACATGCTGTAGCACACCGCCCCTATTACTTTGGCAACTCCAATGGCAGACTTCTCGTTCCTGGCAAAGAAGATATCTTCAATACTGACGTGGTCTGCCCCATAGTTCATGGCAATCTTACCCACGTCCCTGCCAATGAATGAAATCCTCTTCTCAAGGGTTTCATCCGGGGTCGTGTTTATAACACCAAAAGAAACAGGCCGGAACTTCTGACCGTCAAAGTCGACTACGCCCCAGCCTGTATTAGCAAGTCCCGGATCAATTCCAAGGATTCTCATATATATCTCTGATCAGTCTTCAAAATCATCTGGAAGATCAAGGTTTGTAGAAACCTGCTGAACGTCATCAAGGTCCTCAAGGCGTTCAACAATATTCATGACCTTCTGTGCTTTTTCCTTATCGAGAGCAACTGTGTTATCAGGAATTCTGTTTACGTCTGCACTGTCCTGTTCAAAACCTGCATTCTGCATGGCTTCGAGAACGGCACCGAAATCTCCCTGAGCAGTTCTGACCTCAATAACTCCGTCTTCAGTAGAAACATCTTCAGCACCTGCTTCGAGAGCTGCGTTGAGAACGTCATCTTCTGAATACTTTTCAGCATCATAAGTAATAACACCCTTTGTCTGGAACATGTATGAAACACAACCTGTTGCACCGAGAGATCCACCGAGCTTTGTAAGTGTACTTCTTACGTCTGAAGCTGTTCTGTTTTTATTATCTGTGAGGGTATCAATGATTATAGCAACGCCGCCAGGAGCATATCCTTCGTAGGTGAGTTCAAAGAACTGAGCATCTCCCATTTCACCGGAACCTTTCTTGATAGCACGCTCAATGTTGTCCTTAGGCATGTTTTCGGCTCTGGCCTTAAGAATTGCTGTTCTTAATGCTGCGTTTGTATCAGGATCTGCGCCGCCCATTTTTGCTGCAACGCTGATTTCCTTGATGAGTTTTGTGAATTTCTGTCCTCTTTTCTGGTCGGCTATACCTTTCTTATGCTTGATGGTAGCCCATTTGCTATGACCTGACATGTATACCTCTTCGTATATTAAGTAAAATTAACTGAAATATTTTACAAAGATAATAATGAGCTGTCAACTGAGAGCGCAGCAGCATCAGCAATCAGAAGCCCATCTTCAGAAGGAACAAGGAAATCCCCTTTCACAGAAAACCCCTCCGGAATCTCGGCTGTTTTTCTGCCGTAATCCTCTTTGAGTCTTCTCAAATCAAGGCCTTTACTGTGCCTGAGGGAAAGCATGATAAGTTCAAGAATCTGCTCTTCTTCAGTGACCTCTGTTATCCCGTAGGAAGACAGCTTATCTTTTGAAATAAACTCCCCTACCTGAGAACTATCCTCACACCTGTATACCTTTCCGCCCCTGAATCCTGTAGAAGCAGCACTACAGCCAAGGCCAATGTACTGTTCATAATCCCAGTATACCGAATTATGAAGACTCTCTTTCCCTTCAAGGCAGAAGTTGGAAACTTCGTAGTGCCTGTATCCCTGCTTCTCAAGTTCTTTCCAGATTCTTTTCAGTGAAAGCGCTTCTTCATCATCTGCCATGGGCTTTACACCTTTATTATATAGAGCCGTGCCCTCCTCAATTCCCAGTGCGTAGAGGCTTATGTGGTCGGGCCTGTAAGAGCATATTTTTCTCACATCTTCAAGGCTGTCATGGCCGTTTGGAAGGCAGCATATTATGTCAAAGTTTATCTGTGCAGAAGTTTTTCTTCTCAATTCACGGGCAAGATTTATGCCTTTAAGCTCTGTTTCCAGCGTGCAGTTTCTTCCAAGGAAATACAGAGCTTTTTCATCAAGACTCTGTATGCCCATTGAAAGCCTTGTAAGGTATTTATCAAATAATTGAAAATGCCCTTCAGTGAGGCTTTCAGGGTTCATCTCACATGTAAACTCCTTAGGCCTTCCGTTTTTACACACCGCTTCACAGATTCTATTTAATTCTTCTACCGACAGGCAGCCCGGGTTTCCTCCGCCTATGAAGGCAGTATAGAAAGGCTTATCTGTTTGGGAAGTAATTTCATTAATTTCACTGCATATCTTATCAGCATAATCAGCTATTATTTCTCTGCTGCAGGCAGCCTTTGAGTAGAATGCACAGTATGAGCAGCGGGACTTACAGAAAGGAATGTGGATATAAAGGGATGTCTGTCTGTTAAAATCAAAACAGGAAAGAAAATCCATTATTTATCAAGAACTGACTTAATTGAAGAAAGAGGCCAGAAGACAGAGACTACCCTGCCGTTGATCTTACTCTCAGGAACAGGTCCGAAATAACGACCGTCATTTGAATTATCCCTGTTGTCTCCAAGAGGAAGAACATATCCAGGCGGTACATAAAGACCGCTCTTCATCTGTACATGTGTACTTCTTGCATCCATGTCAGTCGGATCTGCCTTACGGCTACCTTCTGCTACATTCAGATAGTATGCGTAGTTGTCAGTGTAGAAAGCACTCTTATCAAGGCTTTGATAGGAAGTAAGCAGATGGGACGGAAGAAGATTATAGGAAAGATTCTTCTCAGCCATTCCGTTAAGCTGGGCCAGGGCAATATAGGAATCATAGGTTGACTCTTCTATCTTTCTGACAGGTCCTGTTGAGTATCCGTTAGACGAGCGGAACACGGCTTCATCCACGTAGGTATCAGTACCGCTTAGCTTTATTTTTGCGTTGCCGTTCTCGAAGGTAACTGTATCTCCTCCGCTTCCTCCTACCCTCTTAACAAGCAGTTTTTCCCTTATGTTTCCATTCTCATCACGGTCAATGTTTACAAGTGAGAATGTAGCCATGTAAAGAATAGTACTGAATGTTGAGAAGAAGGCTCCCTTACTCTCGTACTCAGGATTGTAGAAGGTAATTATGTCATCTCTGTCTGGAATCCTGCCTGAGAAAATCTTTGGTCCTTCTGGGAATATTTCACAGCCGTATATATATTTACTTACTACTACACGGTCACCTGTCATAAGTGTTGATTCCATTGAAGGACTTGGGATTACAAAGAGCTGGACAAAGAAAAGATTTATGAGAAGAACAACTACTACGGCAAAGGCAATTGCATCAAGCCAGCCGAGAATCTCAGTCTTAAGTGATCTGTGGGTTCTTTCGTATTCTTTTTTAGCTTTTCTTCCTGTAAGCCATGCTTCGGTTCTAAACTGTACGAAGTCATATATTCTGTCCATGTTTATGCTCATAATCTTTCCTCATGTAAATACTACCAACTGTTAGTCATGGTATTCAAGTAAGAGTATTGAATTGACACTTGTTCTTATTAAAGTTACTTTTTATCTATGAAAAAAAAGGACCTTCCAAAAGTAGAACCTGTACATATTAAAGACCGTTTCGGAATGAAGGCGGGTAAGTGGCTTACAATCATGTATGCCCTTATTTTTGTGCTTCTTGTCTTCCTCATCGGATTTCTTCCGGGAATCATCAACGGAAGCAAAAGAGTTTCCTTCTCTTCTGCTGCCTACAACAGTGCAGTTTATATTGATGGAAACTATGCAGGTGGAACTCCTTTTACTACTACTGTTAAAAGCGGAGACCATGAGGTTGAATTCAAGGTTAACGGTCACACAATAGACTCTTTCTCAGTTAAGGTTTCTCATCCTGTATTCCTTACCTGGCTCATACCCAGACACCAGAGCGTTATCAGTACTGCAACCCTTACTGAAGAGGCCTTTAAGAGTGTAAATGCCGAGTTCTTAACAGATGCAGCAACTTACAGTGCAATAAAGAATTATTCTTCAGTTTATAACTACCCTCCAATTTTTAAGAACTATGCAAAGACAGTCCTTCTTTCTGAAGAGTCTTTCAGTTCCAGAATCGAGAAAGTAATGTCGACAGCCTGTCTCTTCATTACAACTGAAGAGATGAAAACTGATGCAGAAGAGGCCTGTGAGTTACTCTCTCTTAACCTGGACACCTCCATTAAAGATGCTTCTGTAAGCGAGAAGGCAAACAGGGAAAACATTAAGGCTCCTACATCAGTGAAAAATGCTGTTCTTTCTGATTCTGTTTCAGGCTACAGCATGGATGAAGATTTCTGCATTTCAAGAAATGAGATTACTGAAGAACTATTTGTTCAGTTTACTCAGGAAGTTCCTTACTGGAGCAAGAGTAACCTCTCTCAGCTTGTTTCTGACGGTGTAGCAGATTCATTCTATCTGGCTGAAACAAATGTTTCGTCCCCCTCTTCTTCAAGACCGGTCAGAAATATCAGCTATTACGGTGCACTTGCTTTCTGTGAGTGGCTGAGCTCCAAAACAGGCAGGACTGTAACTCTTCCTACAGAAACTCAGTGGATGAAGGCAAGTCTTGTATCCGACCAGAACTACCAGAGAACACTTGTTAGTGCTTCAACTGAAGACAAACCGGTATCCATGTTCGGCGGTTTGTGGGAAATGACCTCCTCTTCCTATATTCCGGGTTCAAGATATTCAGACCTGGCAGATAAGGTTTTTGTTGAAAACGGCGGAGTATCAGAAGTTGCCGTTAAGGGTGGAAGCTACGTTAATACAGCTTCTTCAATTGACAGTTACACAACAGGTACAACTGCTCTTTCAACCTGTTCAGATTACATGGGTTTCAGAGTGGTCTGGAATTATTAAACAGGCAGATTATGGCAGACGAAAAAAATAAGATTTCTGTTTTACAGAGAAATAAAAAAGCATACTTCAACTACGAAATTATTGAAGACCTTGAGGCAGGAATAGCCCTTGAAGGAACAGAGGTAAAATCTCTGCGCCAGGGTAAATTCAGCTTCGGTGATTCATATGTAAAGATTATAGACGGACAGCTCATTCTTACAGGTTTTACCATCCAGCCTTATGATAAGGGTTCCATTTTCAACCATGAAAGTGACAGAAACAGAACACTCCTTGTTCATAAGCAGGAGATAAAAAGGCTCAGAAGAAAAACTGAAGAAAAAGGCCTTACCATTGTCCCTACAAAGGTATATCTTAAAGGAAACAGAGTTAAAGTCCAGGTGTCTCTTGCCAGAGGTAAAGATCTTCATGACAAAAAGCAGTCAATCAAGGAAAGGGATCTTGACCGTCAGGCTAAGAGGGATGCAAGAGATTATTACAAATAACGGGAGATAAATCAGTGGATCCTTTAGTACTCTCATTTGATATAGGAACTCAGAGTATGCGAGCTCTGATAGTAAACAGCAGAGGAGATATTCTTAAATCTTCAGCTATTGTTTACAAGGATCCTTATATTAAAACTGATGTCTTCGGTCAGGCTGAACAGAAACCTGATTTCTACTATGAGAAGATGTGTGAAGCTTCCCTTGAGCTTAAAAACAGCGAAGGAGGCAAGGAGCTTTTTGAAAGAATTAAAGGTGTAACTTTTGCCTGTATAAGGGATTCCGTCCTAATTGTTGATAAAGACCACAAACCTCTCAGAAACATTATTCTCTGGCTTGATGAAAGAAAGGCTGCGGGAGAACCGAATCCAACATTCTTTCAGAGAATAGCATTTGCACTTGTTGGCATGAAAGAAACAGTCAGCATGCTCTACAAGAATACCTTCTACAACTGGATAAGGGAAAACGAAGATGATCTGTGGCAGAAAACTGATAAATTCATCTTCCTTTCCACCTATATTTCCTACCGTCTTACAGGTCAGTTGAGGGACAGTGTTGCCAATCAGGTTGGTCACGTTCCTTTTGACAACAGGAAGAGAAAATGGATGGAAAAGGGTCTTTCAAGATGTGTTTCCGACATTCCTCTCGATAAACTTACAGACCTGGTAGAATCAGCTGAGGTAGTCGGATATATTACCGAAGAAACCTCCTCTAAGAGCGGTATTCCAGAAGGTCTTCCTCTCTTTGCCGGTGGTACCGACAAGGCTTCCGAAGCTCTTGGTCTTTCAGTTATAGGAGACGGTAAAGCTGCTGTTTCTCTTGGCAGTGCTGCTACCATTCAGTTCTGTACTCCTCTCTATTTTGAACCGGAACCTTTCCTGCCTTCTTACCCTTCCATCATCAAGGGATACTATAATTCTGAATACCAGATTTACAGAGGCTTCTGGATTCTTACCTGGTTCAGAAACGAGTTCTGTCACAGGGAAATTGAATTAGCTGAGGAAAAAGGCTGTACTGCTGAAGAACTTCTTGATTCCTATCTCAAAGATGTTCCTCCCGGATGTAACGGTCTTGTAATTACCCCTCACCTCTCCCCCGGAGCCGGAAATCCGTTTGCTAAGGGTGTTATTGAAGGTCTTTCAGATAAGCACACTAAAAAGCATCTCTACAGAGCAATTATTGAAGGCATTAACTTTGAACTTCTTATGGCTATGAAGAGAATGGAGAGAAGAAGCGGTTTCCAGATTAATGAACTCTATATTGGTGGTGGCGGAAGTAAGAGCCCTCTTGTTGTTCAGATTACTGCTGACATATTCGGTCTTCCAGTTAAGAGGATTCAGACTCATGAGGCTACTGCCATTGGTTCTGCCATGTCAGGTTTTGTAGGTCTGGGTGTTTTCCCAGATTACTTTGCTGCTGTCAAGGCCATGAGCCATGAAGGAGAAGTCTTTATGCCTGATATGGAGAAGCATGAGATTTACATGAAGATTTTCAATAATGTCTATAAGCATATTGAGAAAGTAAATACGGGCCTTTTCAAGAGAATCAAGAAGCTCGCCGGAAATAAATAATCCTGTCATTGTCTTTGTAACAACTTTTGATTATATTTGTTTATGCTGATACCAGGGGATGTATCGGTTTCGACTGATGGATGCTATGCCATTGGCTGCAGGTCAAGCGTTAACTTGTAAAACTGGCAAAACAATTAACTGCAAAGAAAGAAGATTTCGAAGCAGAATTCGCTCTCGCTGCCTGAGTGTAGCCAGAACGAACAAGGATACAGAAGTTGCTTCACGACTGTATCCCTGTAAATCCCAGAAGCTTACCTTATCTGATTGACGGGTCATCTAAGGGAAATCTTACCGTCTGGGTTTACGGAAAGTTGATTCTGTTCCGACCGTAAACTGAGATTTTTAAACAGAATCTATATCTGTAGACGCCCGTGGGTGGGCCACCAGGACGGGAGTTCGACTCTCCCCATCTCCA
>JAIKXP010000054.1 GCA_024684115.1 Sphaerochaetaceae bacterium
GCCATCTCAATACTCATGGAAGGAAATAAAAAATTTGTCGGAGAAAACAGTCAGAGGGGAGATATTTCCAGGGAAATACGTCTTGAAACATCAAAAAACGGACAGCACCCGTATGCAATAGTTATAACCTGCTCGGACTCAAGAGTTATCCCTGAAGCAGTATTTAACGCAGGGATAGGAGAACTTTTTGTAATCAGGGTTGCCGGAAACGTAATAGACAGACACCAGCTTGGAAGCATTGAATATGCCTCTGAGCACCTTGGAACAAAGCTTATAATGGTTCTTGGCCACACTCACTGCGGAGCTGTGGATTCTGCCATAAACCATGAGCCGGGCGGGTATGTCAAATACATAACTGACGACATAAGAAAGGCCATAGGACTTGAAAGGGACCCGTACAGAGCCTCCTGCCTTAATGTAAAGCACTGCGTGAGTACAATAGAAAGCAGCCTCATGATACAGCAGGAAGAAAAAGAAGGACTGGTGGTTGCCGGAGCCATATACGACATAGAGACAGGAGAAGTCAAACTGCTTTAATGCTGGCTGTGTGTTTTTCTGTATCCTGAAGGCGTCTGCCCGGTATGCTTTACGAAAACCCTTGTAAAGTTACTCTGGTCCTGAAATCCGACTGACTGAGAAATCTCAACAATAGGTGTTTCGGTATTTCTTAATAGCCAGATGGCCTCGTTGATCCTAAGCTGCTGTATGTAGGCTGTAATTGTCATGTGTGTTTCAAGCTTGAAAAGCCTGCACAGGTATTCCGGAGAAATGCCGACTACCCGACTCAAATCTTCCAGCCTGAACTTTTTGTCCAGGTTACCCGTTATGTACTTCTGGATTCTGAGTATCTTTGCATTTCTGTTTTGAAGGAAGCTTCTGTTGATTGCGTCACAGTACAGCTCTATGATCGTGTCGGCTATCTCTTTTGCGTCATCAAGGGTGCGCACTGCATCTATTCTGGACCTCACCTTCTCAGAGATGGTATGGGTTACAACCGGCGGGAGGCCGGCCTCTTCTGCAGAGTACTGGAATCTGGAGTCCAGCCTGATAAGTCTGGACCTTGTGTTTCTTATGTCCCCAATCACTCCATGATAATTGGAGAGCATTTTCTTAAGCCTGCTTTTATCCCCAAGCCTTATCAGCTGACTCAACTCGTGCTCAAAGGTGTAACTTGCATATATCTCGCTTTCCCTCATTCGCCCTTCCTCAAAGGAAAGAACTCCGTCATAGTTAAAGTAGTTACCGTCAAGGTTTATCTTGTGGATATCCCTGAGTTTCAGCTTCGGGGATTCAAAAAACGTCAGAACCAGCTTTCCCCAGTTCTCAACGTAGTTCATGTCCTTAATCGAAATGGTGTCTGCAAGGATCTGAGCCTTTGCAGGGGAGATGTTTTTACCCTCCATGGACACAAGATTATTTATGAACTGATTCTTTTTCTCTTCTCCGAGAAAAACAGGACCGAAAATAATGGCCGATATTCCTTCCCTGGAAAGATTTGCAACATTGAGCGTTGTGGTGCCCATTAAGTCGTTGATTCTGATCAGATGGGTGTAATACGGCGGTTTTACAGACATACTGTCCTGAGAAAACAGCATGAACAGGTTGCTCAGCAGCGGAATAAGCTCCATGCTTATCCCTCCGGAAGAGATGGGTTCTACCATACCCTTTTCTGCCAGGAAGACGGGAAGGTTGAGTACAGAAGAGAGAATTATGGCACGTTCCTTAATATCATACATACATTAAAATTATTATTTAAATGTCAAAATTAGTCAAATAATATCAAAAATAAACCAATAGTGCAGTATGGAAGAATTATCCTTTAACAATAAAAGGAGTTAATCATGAAACGTAATGCATTACTGACATTGATTCTGATTGTAACTGTTTCTCTACTTCTGGTCTCCTGCGGCGGAGGCTCAAAGAGTGAACAGAGCGCAAACACTCTGGACCTTACCTGGTGGATTTCCAGAGGCGAAGACGCCACATACTATATGTCTTACAATGACAACCCCGGCGTAAAATACCTTGAGACTCTTGAGTTCAACGGGCAGAAGATTAAATTCAACTTCCTGGTCCCTCTCTCAGGAGCTGAAAGAGACAACTTCAACACCCTTCTCATGACAGGCGAGTATGCAAAAGTCTTTGACATGAGCTACTGCACACAGACACCCGGAGAACTTCTTGAAGACGAGATAATCTGGGATCTGACTCCATACATGGAAGAGTACATGCCGCACTATATGGAAATAGTGAACTCAAATAAGGCAATAACCCCATACGCCTACAGCAACGTCAACGGAGAGAAGAGAATTCTTACCCTCTACTCCATGAGTTCAGAGGTAACCGGAAACTTCATGGGACTGAGCTACAGACGTGACTGGGTTGCAAAATACGGAACAAACCCGAAGACCGGAGCTAAGTTCACATACGGCTACACAGACCCGAACGACTACAATACTTATTATGACGATGTTGTATTCCCGAGCGGCGGAACAGACCCTGTCTATGTCAGCGACTGGGAGTGGATGTTCGGAATCTTTGAAACAGCAATGAAGGACCTTGGAATTACCGACGGTTACTGCATTTCAATCCTCTACAAGGGTTATGCTGAATCCGGTGGCGGATTTGACTCTGCATTTGGTGGCGGAACTCCTCTCTGGTTCAGAAACCAGGATGGAAATGCTGAATTTGGCGGTGACTCTGAAGCCATGAAGACTTACCTCCAGATGATGAATGCCTGGTACAAGAAGGGCTGGCTGGACAAGAGCTTTGCCGAGCACACAGCTGATCAGGTTTATGCAATTGATTCAGCAAAAATCAACAGCGGAAAGATTGGAGCCTTTGTCGGAAGACGCGGAAACTCCGGCGGACAGATGGATAACAATGACAAGCTTACCGATGGAATCATGATTTACGGCGCAAGACCGGCAATCAACGATGTTTACGGCTCAGATGCAGTCAAGAACCACGAGCCCTATTCCCTCTATCAGTATCCTCTTCTCAGGGCAAATCTCTGTATAAGCAAGAAGGCTACGGAAGATGAGCTTAAGACAATTCTTACCATGCTTGATTTCTTCTACACAGAACCGGGTGCTCCTATCCTCTGCTTCGGTCTTACAAAGGAAGAATTTGAAAAAACCCAGGACCCGTCCTACATTAAGTACGGCCTGACAAACGGAGCCTATACAAGATCTACTGAGGCTGACGGTTCACCAAGATACGACCTTGATCCGCTGCTTCTTACCGACAACAACCTTGCTACAGCCATGTCTGCATCAAGAATTACCTGCGGCTACTTCTTTGAGGGCTTTGTTCCATGTATGAACAGAAGCTATGACCTTTCAGCCCGTAACTGTATGGCTCAGTGGGACTACTACCTGAACACAGGCTATATTGACAAGTCACTGAGGGCTCAGTTCACAACGGACGAGAGTGCAACCTATACAAAGGTCTATTCAAATGTAGACACATACATGTCACAGAATATTCCTAAGTTCATTACCGGTGCTCTGGATGTAAACGGAAAAGACTGGGACAACTACTGCAAGATGCTTAACAAGTATTCTCCGAACAAGATAACAGCAATCTATCAGCGCGTATTTGATGAGGCAAAGTAATTATGAAAACAATTGTAAAAGGACCGGTAAACAGCGAACCCACACTGGTTGAACTTGAGAACAGAGAGCTCTCAAGGGTTGCAGCCCGTGAAGGATTTGTACTGTTGAAGAACAACGGAGTACTCCCGATTAAGGAGAAAGAGATTGCCCTCTACGGCTCCGGTGCAAGAATGACGGTAAAGGGTGGACGCGGAAGCGGAGAAGTCAGAAACCGCTACAGTGTAAGCATTGAGGAAGGACTGAAAAATGCAGGCTTCAGGATTCTTACGGACAGGTGGCTGGACGGCTTTGACAGATTTTATGCAGATACATATGAGGCCTACCGCGTTGAAATGGAAAAACGCGTAGAGGGGCTGAGGGACTTCGGTGCCATACAGAGAGCAATGATACCGTTTGACCACCCCAGTGGAATGAACATTGACAGGGATGACCTGGCAGAGACAGATACCGCCATCTACGTAATTGCAAGACAGGCAGGTGAAGGTCACGACAGAAGGGCTGAAAAGGGAGACTATTTTCTCACTGATGTTGAGATGCAGGGCCTGAAGTTTGTTTCTGACAACTATAAAAATATGGTTGTCATAGTGAATGCAGGCGGTCTTATTGACCTCTCCTACCTTGATGAGCTCAACGTTTCTGCCCTGGTTTACTTCACTCAGGGTGGAGAGGAAGGCGGAAATGCCCTGGGCGACCTCCTCAGCGGAAAATATAACTTCAGCGGTAAGCTCACCACCTCCTGGCCTGAAAGCTTTGATGAGGTTCCGTCTGCAAAGAACTACTCAGATGCAAGCGAAGACAAGTACACTCAGGACTACAACGAGGGCATTTTTGTAGGTTACAGATACTATGATACCTTCGGTGTAAGACCTAAATATTCCTTTGGATACGGACTGAGCTACACATCCTTTGCCATCACTTTCAGTTCTCTTGATCTTGAAAAGGGCCGCTGCAGTGTAAAGGCAGAGGTTAAGAATACAGGAGCCTTTGAAGGACGTGAAGTTGTTCAGCTTTATGCCTCTGTCCCGTTTGGCAGTGGAGCTGAGAAACAGAGACTTGTTGCCTTTGCAAAGACTCCCCTTCTCAAGCCTTCCGAGAGCTGCTCGGTAGATCTTGAATTCACATTCAGAGATATTTCCGTCTACGATGAGGCCTCAGCTTCCTGGATTTTAAGAGGCGGCGAATACATTTTGAGACTTGGAAACAGTTCTGACAGTAACTGTGTCTGTTCAGTTCTCAGACTGAAAGAAGACCGTGTACTTGAGAAGTGTACCAACATATGCCCGCTTCAGAAGCCGCTTGAAGAGCTTCAGGCTCCGGAGAGAGAAAAAGAGAATACTGAAGGAGTTCCTTCATTTGATCTCGACAGGTTTGTTCCTGAGAGTGTGGTTCACACCTACGATACACCTGAAGAGCAGATTGACAGCCTTGTCTGGAAGATGACTGATGAGCAGCTTGTTGAACTTGTAACAGGACCGGGCGTTTCAGCCACAGGTCTTCAGGTTCAGGCTCTTGGAAGCTCGGGAAATACAACCGGAAAGCTCTATGACTCCCTCGGAATTCCTAACGTAATACTCTCTGACGGACCTGCAGGACTTAACCTCTCCGCCTGGGTTGTACAGCTTCCGAACGGAGAAGTAAGGGGAGCCCTCATTCCTGAAAACATTGAAGCCTACAAGAGATATCTGTTTGGTTTCAACAGGGTCATCATGCTCAGCAGGATGGCAAAGCCTGAAGACGGCACCCTCCACTATCAGTATGCAACCGCCTGGCCATGCAGCCAGCTGCTTGCCCAGACCTTTGATCCGGATTTCATTGAAAAGGTCGGTTATGCAGTAGGTCGTGAGATGGAACAGTACGGAGTTACCGTCTGGCTTGCTCCAGGAATGAATATTCACAGGAATCCGCTCTGTGGAAGAACCTTCGAGTACTACTCCGAAGATCCTCTCGTATCCGGAAAGATGGCAGCAGCAATTGTTCGCGGAGTTCAGCGTCACCCCGGAAAGGGAATGAGCATAAAGCACTTTGTTGCCAACAACTGTGAGCTTCACAGAAACAGTTCATCTTCAAACCTCACCGAGAAGACTCTGCGTGAAGTTTACCTGAGGGGCTTCGAAATAGCCGTAAAGGAAAGTGATCCGATGACGGTTATGGCTTCCTACAATCTGGTAAACGGTCTGCACGTAGTAAACAACTACGATCTTCTTGCCAAGGTTCTCAGGAACGAATGGGGATTCAGGAACATGGTCATGAGTGACTGGGATTCCATGAAGGCAGAACCGAATGATCCGGAAGTTCCGAAAACAGGAGACGTACAGAAGGCTCATAAGGCACAGCTTGACCTTGTATGTCCGGGACGTGAAGACCAGAAGGTTGCCCTTTTAAGGGGACTGAAGAATGGGAAGGTAAAGAGAAGCGACCTTGTGCGTGGAGCTACAAGAATTCTGAGATTGATAAGAGCAAATGTAGAAGTTCCGGTGAAGGACTGAAACAACAACCTTTTAGTCATATAATATAAGGAGAAACAATATGGAAAATGTAAAACAGAGGCGTGGCCTTCTTGAAAATGCATTTCGCAGCCACAAGTGGGACTCCAAGATAAAGAGCGCAAACACAACTAAGTCTGAGATGTGGTTGGGCTATGTCATTGGTCCTTACGGCATGCTTGTCATGCAGTCAATTGTCAACAGTTACTATAACCAGTACCTGACTGACGTCCTTGGCTTTACAGCTTCAAAAGTTGCATGGATGGCAAGTTTCATGGTTATGTTCCCGCTGCTTTCAAAGCTTCTGGATGCCATAACAAACCTCGTAATGGGTAAACTCATAGATAGAACCACCTGTAGACAGGGAAAGGTACGTCCGTGGCTTATCATCTCGGTTCCGTTCCTGATTGTCAGTATAATCCTTCTGTTCTGGATGCCGTTCTCAGGACCGACAGTTCAGGCTGTATGGGTTGTAATTGCCTACTGTCTCTACTACTGTGTTGCGTTTACAATCTGGAACATGGCAAAGGAACTTACCCCTTCCCTTTCCACACGTAACGTCAATCAGAGAAAGAACAATGCTCTTGCAAGTGAAATCACAAGAAACGTTGGTACAGGTCTTGTATCTATCCTCTTCCCAATGATTCTCACAGCAATAAGCGCTCTTGTAAATGGAAACAGTGCAAAGGGTTATCTCCTTACCATGTCATTATTTGCATGTATTTCTGTTCCTCTTACATTTGTTCAGTACTTCTACACACGTGAGCGTGTTACTGAAGAAAGACGCAACCAGGTCGGAATTAGAAATGAAGCAATTGCAGCTGAGAAGACAACCCTTCGTGAAGAAGCTACCATGCTCAGCCAGTTCAAGACCTGTATTAAGGACAAGTACTGGGTTCTCTTCATGTTCCTGGTCTTTGCCTTCAATCTCTGCGGAAACCTCAGAAACATCTCTCTTGTCTACTATTCAGGATGGGTTGTAAGAGGAAATGCATACGGTGAGTTCGCATCAATTCAGGCAAAGTTCCAGATGATTGCCCTCTCTCCTATGGGTCCTGGAATCCTCCTCATGCTTCCGCTTATGAAGAAAATGGGAAGAAGAAAGACCATCTGGACAACATCTACATTAACAATTATCGGTTCAATCGTGGCTTTCATGGGAGCTGGAAGCAGCCTTAAGATTTATGCAGGTACAGCTCTTGCAGCAATCGGTAATATTGCATTCTCATACATGCTCATGTCCTACATGGGAGACGTAATTGACCATGTTGAGTGGAAGACAGGAATCAGATGTGACGGAATTACCGGCAGTTTTGCCAGTGCCCTCCTCATGTTCTCAGTAGGAATTGCTCAGGGTCTGTTCAACCTTGGACTTATGGCTACCAAATATGCTCAGCCGGTTAAGATTGGTGTAAATGATCTTGGTGTTGCTCTTTATGCAGACCAGCCTGCAGCAGCCACAGCATGGATCAACATGAGCTATCAGGGAAGCTACATTCTTATCGGTGCAATAGTCTTCTTTGTCTTCCTCCTTGTCTTTGATATTGAAAAGAAGATGCCTCAGGTTTCAAGAGAACTTCAGGAAAGACGTGTAGCTGAATGTGCAGCTCTCGGAATTGAGTACATACCGGCTGACGTATTACAGCGCCTTGAAATCGAGCAGCAGGAAAAGGAAGCAGAGGAAATCAGAATCAAAGAGCTTAAGGAAAAATGTGCAAAGAAGGGTCTTGATTTTGAAACCGAAAACCAGAAATACCTTGCAAAGAAAGCTGCAAAGAAAAGGAAAGGTAAATGATTTATAACACAAGTGTAAGAATAGGCAATCTTATTGAAAACGCTCAGGCTTTGGAAATTCTTGAAAGAAATATTCCGGGGTTTGCCCGCATGACGGCAAACCCTCAGGCCCTGACTCTTTCAGTTGAGCAGCTGATTAAATACACCCGAATTCCGGGAGGAGATAAACTCCTGGAGAAGCTTAATTCAGAGCTTGATACACTGAACACAAAGGAAAACGCCATAAGTCCGTCTGAAGCAAAACTCATCGAGGTTTTCAAACAGATTGACCTTGAGGATAAAAAGAAGTGTTCAGGAAAGACAGATCACACTCAGTCTTCCATAGAACCTGGAAAACCCTGGCTTGATACTACAGGCAAACGCATTCAGGCCCATGGTGGAGCCGTCATTTATGAAGATGGGCTCTACTACTGGTATGGGGAAAACAAAGAGCACACCGACGGTAAAAACGGAATCTGGACCTGGGGATTAAAACTCTACAGTTCCAGTGACCTCTGTAACTGGACAGACAGGGGCTATCTTATCCCGCCGGTACTTGATGACCCGAATTCTGCCCTCTTTCCTACAAAGAGGGTAGACAGGCCCCACATCCTTAAATGCCCTTCAACAGGAAAATATGTCTGCTGGATCAAGCTTTCAGGCTCGGAAGCTGCTTTTACCATCTGGGAAGCAGAAAACCTGTGCGGTCCCTATAAGATGGTAGAGAACCTCTACAATCCCGGAAACCACAAAATAGGTGATTTTGATCTTGTCTGTGACAGCACCAGTGGCAGAGCCTTCATCTATTTTGATGCAGACCATGAGTGCATGCTCTGCATGGAACTTGAGAAAGACTTCCTCCACGCTGAAAAAGAAGTCTGCAGGAACTATCCCAACTTAACCCCTCCTTTTACAAGGGAAGGTCCTGCCCTCTTTGAGAAAGACGGAAAGAAGTACATGTTCACAAGCGGCATGACAGGCTATGTTCCAAACAGAAGCGACAGTGCCGTAAGTGAAAACTGGGACAGTCTTTTCGAGAGTCTTGGAAATCCTCATCTGGAAGATGCTTCAGATGCCTCTTTCAACAGTCAGATTTCAAAGGTCTTCAAGGTTGAATCAACAGGAGAGTTTATTGCCATGGCTGACAGATGGCTTCCTGATACCCCGGTAGATGCAAGGCTTTCAGATGTAATTACCAGGGCAATTGCTTCAAACTACATGCCTGATAAGTTCTCAGCCACAGATGAGGAGAAAAAGGAAATGCTTAGCGTTCAGAAACTGGAAACAGCAGATACTTCAGTCTCTGACTACGTATGGCTTCCAGTCTCCTGGGAAGACGGCAGACCTGTCATAAGGTGGAAGGACAGCTGGACTCCTTCAGTTTAATTAAAGCGGGCCGGAATAAGGTAAAAGACTCTGACAGTCAACTCCCTTCAGAGTTCCAGGTTTTATCCTTTCCGGCCATTTTTTATAGAAAGAGTATAATCACACCGGCAACAGAAACAAGGGTTCCAAGTATTGAAAGAGCAGATATCTTCTTCTTTCTTATGATATCTATCGGAATGAGGAATACAGGGCTTGTCTGGGAGAGGCTTCTCACAACCCCTGCCGGAATCATTTCCATGGCTCCGAGAGTCAGTGTTACTCCAAGAACAGGGCCGAGAATAACAGAGAAGACCATCATGATGGAGTACCTCCAGTCCCTGAATGTAACAAACTGCCTTGATAAATCATTCCTTTTTATGAAGCCGAAAACAATCCAGGCAGCCAGACCTCCAAGAAGACGCAGCATGTTCGTTGATACTGACGGAATGTCCGAAAGAGCAGCCTTGGCTGTTACATCTGAAACAGACTGCAGAACGGCGCCCAGGAAGGCACAGATTATTCCGGTTTTAAGTTCCTTATCATTCTCTTTCCCGTTTTTACCCTTCTCTCCCAGGACCATGAGAAGAACGCCTGAAAGAGTAATCATCATTCCGAAAACCTGAGCTGAAGTAAGGGTTTCAGAGAAAAGAAAAAGAGAAAGAAAAGCAGTAATTGCAGGGTTCAGCGTCATAATAACGCTTGTTTCCCTTGCTCCCATTGCAACTATAGCCTTGAACATGTAGTAGTCACAGAGAAAGAAACCTATGAAACCGGATGCAAATGAAACAAGATAGGTCTGAGGGGAATAACCGAGTGGAAGTGAACCTTCAAAGACAAGGACCATGACAAGTCCCATGGGAACAGCCAGAAACATGCGGACATAGCCTATCATGTCAGATGTAAGACGCTCTCCCATCCTGTTATAAAGACTGCTGCTGAGCGCACATGAAAGGGCTGCCGCAAGCGCCATCAATTGTCCCTGGAACATATATTCCTCCGGATGACACTCTAATGAACGGCATGAAATATATAAAGAGTTAAAACGTGTTTTAGTAGAAGATTTCTACTTCTTCCTCTATTCCGTATCTTGCCTTAAATTCTTCAAGGTCTCTGCCATTCTGAAGCAGCATGATCTCCGTAAAATCTCCCGTGATTTTATCCTTAAAGCCTGCAACTTTCTCTCCGGTACATATACTGCTGCGGATTGCAGGCTTATATTTCTGTCTGTCGTATGAGAGAACAGGCTTCTTCTGTTTTTTCAGAAAACTGAACATAAAAACTCCTTTCTTTATTGTACACCCTCTCTTATCTGTGTGATATTTTAATTATACGGAGGCCCGAAATGATCAAGGTTTTTGGAAGCAAGATGTGTCCCGACTGCAGGAACTGTGAGCTTAACTTCAAGACTTACGGAATTGAATATGAATATTTTGATATAAACGAGAACCTCAGGAACCTCAAAACCTTTCTCATCTACCGTGACAGTGAACCTGTCTTTGACCGGCTGAAGAAGATAAATGATATAGGAATTCCTGCCTGCATAGATGAGAGCGGAAAGGTATTTACCGACTGGGAAAGCCTTATAAAGTCCATGGGTCATGAGGTACTGTCGGAAGATGGCAACACTGCTCCTTCATGCAGTCTCTCAGACCGCAAGGGCTGCTGATCTCAGTAGATTTTTGTCCAGTCGTTCTTCATTGAAACCGGTATCCAGCCATTCTGAGCACACATGGAGTACATGGAAGCAGCTTTTTCCAGATTTCCGTTTTCCCTCACTGTATCATCACAGCAGAGCATGAATGCAAGGGATGGATAGCTGTTGGAAGTTATGGTGTAGTTTGCCATTGCAGCATCTCCAGAGGAGTTTCCAAATGAAAGAACAGGCTGAACACCTATTTCACGGACAATTGCCGTGACTTTATTCATTTTAAGGTTCTTCTTAACCATTTCCCCACCGAGGATAACCTCATCTGAAGATGTGTAGGTGTATTTAAGTCCGTCTGTATCCCCCTGATTTGTGGCCTTAAGAAGTACATCTGAACCAATTATCTGAGAGAAAGGAAGATCTATTGCACTGCCGGAAACAAGTGCACGGCAGATAAAGCGGTCTGTTCCGCTTACTATGTATACTGTAAAACCGTTTTTCTGAAGGTACTGAATAAGCTGTACCATGGGAAGGAAGAAGGTATCTCCACGCAATAGTCCTTCGTAACCCTCGACCGGAAGGGTTTTAACGTTAGTCTGAACAAATGAAATGAACTCATCCACAGTCATTCCAGAGAATGCTGAAGCCAGGGCCTTTCCGTGCTCCACGTCCAGTCCTCCAACAGGAGAAGATGTTTCACTTAACTCAAGAATCCTGTTTACAATCTCTTTTTCAAAGTCGCTTGCCTTTTCTCTGTATTCAGGGTCATTGAGAACACGGGCTCTTAGAACAAAGTGGTCAATATAATCCGGGATTGTTTCACTGAGAAGTGTTCCGTCCATATCAAAGACAGCAACTCTCCTTTCCATTGGAATATAACCCGGGTTATCCTTATCGGTCGCAGCCTCAACAAAGCTTACAATGGCATTTTTTGCCTCAGAGCCCTCCGTCCAGAGGCTAAGTGAATCTTCTCTCTTATCTGCCACAGTTGCGCAGGAAACAAGAATGAAAACCAGAGTAAATGTTGTCAGTACAGTAAAGATTTTTTTCATTGCTCATTCTCCGGCAGAATGATACATTTTATTCTCAGGATTTGCCATCAGGTTATTTCCGGTACATTTGAAAATCAAAAGGAGAAACCAGACTTACTGCTGCAAAGTGTTTAATCTTTGGTAGAGAAATAAGATAATACAATGCCGAATAAATCTATATGACAATGTTTCTGTTTACAATGTGTCAATTTTGTCCAAGTTATTTATAATAAAAGATTTAGGAAGATTTTAATTGCGTTCAGGTTTTCGGTAACCTATACTGAATCTGGTCGGGAATTTTGGAAACCCTGCCTGAAAATGGTCTGTCAGACCATACTACATATATAAAGGAGAGTAAAACATGAAGAAACTTATTGTTGCACTTCTTATTCTCGTATGCTGCTTCTCAGTATTTGCAAACGGAGCATCAGAGAAATCAACAAAAACACGTATCGGTGTTGCTATGCCTACCAAAGATCTTCAGAGATGGAACCAGGACGGAGCCAACATGAAGTCACAGCTTGAGGCTGCCGGTTATGATGTCGAACTGCTCTATGCAGGAAATGATATTGCAACACAGGTATCACAGGTTGAGAACATGATTAACAACGGCTGTAAAGTTCTTGTTATTGCATCAATTGATGGAAGCTCACTTGGTGTTCCTCTTGCAGAAGCAAAATCTAAGGGAATTCCTGTAATCGCATATGACCGTCTTCTCATGAACACAGACGCAGTTGACTACTATGCAACATTCGACAACTACATGGTCGGAACAAAACAGGGTGAGTACATTGAAAAGGCTCTCGGACTCAAGGAAGGAAAAGGCCCATATAATATGGAAATCTTCACAGGAGATCCGGGTGATAACAACGCACGCTTCTTCTATCAGGGAGCAATTGATGTTGTAATGCCTTACATCAAGAGTGGACAGCTTGTCGTAAACTCAAATCAGATTGAATTTGCAGAAGTCGCTACAGCTGACTGGTCATCAGAAAAGGCTCAGAACAGAATGGAAGCAATCCTTTCATCCTACTATGCAGGAGGAAAGGCTCTTGATGTAGTTCTCTGTTCAAACGACTCAACAGCTCTTGGTGTTGAGAACGCTCTTGACAACAACTACAAGGGTGCATGGCCGGTAATTACTGGTCAGGACTGTGATATTGCAAACGTAAAGAATATGATTGCCGGAAAGCAGTCCATGTCCATCTTCAAGGATACCAGAACACTCGCAGCCAAGGTTGTTGAAATGGTAGATGCTATTGCAAGTGGCAAGACAGCTCCTGTCAACGATACATCAACATACAACAACGGAGTCAAGGTTGTTCCTAGTTTCCTTTGTGAGCCTGTTTTCGCAGACGTCAACAACTATAAGGAACTCCTGATTGATTCTGGTTACTACACAGCAGATCAGCTTAAGTAACTTATTCATTGAATTGAATTTAACGGATACTCCGGTGACGGGGTATCCGTATTGTGTTTATTAGATGGGAGATTAAACATTTTGAGCAAAACACTGTTGGAATTGAAAGACATAACAAAAACCTTCCCCGGAGTGAAAGCGCTTGACAGAGTGAATCTCAAAGTGGAAGAAGGTGAAATTCACGCCCTTGTCGGTGAAAATGGGGCAGGAAAATCAACCCTCATGAAGGTTCTGAGTGGAATTCATCCGTATGGAACCTATAAAGGTGAAATCGTCTACGACGGCGAGCACTGTAAATTTACAAAAATAGCAGACAGTGAAAAGAAAGGAATAGTCATAATCCACCAGGAGCTTGCACTTATTCCCTATCTCTCAATAGGCGAGAACATGTTTCTCGGCAACGAGAGAGGAAAAAAGTATGCAATTGACTGGGACGAAACTTTCAATCTTGCAGATAAATACTTGAAACAGGTCGGACTCCATGAATCTTCCAAGACCCTTGTCAAAGACATAGGTGTAGGAAAGATGCAGCTGGTAGAAATTGCCAAGGCACTTGCAAAGAATGCCAGACTTCTGATTCTCGATGAACCTACTTCATCGCTGAATGAGAGAGAATCAAAGGCACTTCTGGATCTCCTTCTTGATTTTAAGAAAAAGGGTATGACGTCCATCATCATTTCACACAAGCTCAACGAGATTTCTTATGTAGCTGACAGTATCACAATCATCAGAGACGGTCAGACTATTGAAACTCTTGATAAGAAGAATGATGACATTTCAGAAGCCAGAATCATCAGAGGAATGGTAGGAAGAGAAATCACGGACAGGTTCCCCAAAAGAGCGAATAAGAAGATTGGAGATGTGATGATGGAAGTCAAGGACTGGAACGTCTATCACCCCATCTTCATGGAAAAGAAGGTAGTCAATAATGTTTCCTTTAACGTCCGTAAGGGTGAAGTTCTCGGTATTGCAGGCCTGATGGGAGCCGGCCGAACAGAACTTGCCATGAGTATATTCGGCAAGAGCTACGGATCCAAGATTACTGGAGAAGTCAGGATTAACGGAAAAAAGGTAGTACTTAATTCTGTTAAGGATGCCATTGAAGACGGTCTTGCATACGTAACAGAGGACAGAAAGGGAAACGGCCTTGTTTTGATCAACTCAACCAAGATGAATACCACACTGGCCAATCTTAAGGGTGTCTCTAGCAAGCATGGAGTCATTGATGGAGACAAGGAGTTCCTGGTTGCAGATAATTACAAGGGTGAACTGAAGATCAAATGCCCTACTGTTGAAGCAAACGTTGGAAACCTCTCAGGAGGAAACCAGCAGAAGGTACTTCTTGCAAAATGGATGTTTGCTGCTCCTGATGTTCTCATCCTTGACGAACCCACAAGAGGAATAGATGTCGGTGCAAAATACGAAATATACTGCATCATCAACCAGCTTGTAGAAATGGGCAAATCAGTAATAATGATTAGCTCAGAATTGCCTGAGGTTCTTGGTATGGCAGACAGAATATATGTCATGAACGAAGGCGAGATGGTAGGCGAAGTTGATGCCGCAACAGCAACCCAGGAATCAATCATGGAATGCATAGTCGGCTCACTGCATAAGGAGGTTTAATTTATGGATAAGGTGAGAGATATCTTAAAAAAATACACCATGGTCCTTGTTCTGATACTTGTGATCATAATATTCACAATAGGTACTGAAGGAAGAATGCTTCTTCCTGCAAACATTAACAACCTCATAGCGCAGAACGCCTACGTTTTTGTTCTGGCAACCGGTATGCTTCTCTGTATTCTCACCGGTGGAAATATTGACCTTTCAGTCGGTTCAGTAGTCTGTTTTGTCGGAGCCGTCGGTGGAAGCATGATGATAAATGCAAAGCTTCCGATCTGGCTTTCAATAGCTGCAATGATTCTGGTCGGTCTTCTGATAGGCGCATGGCAGGGTTTCTGGATTGCATACATGAAGATTCCTCCGTTCATCACTACCCTTGCAGGAATGCTTGTTTTCAGAGGTCTTGCAAACGTTATTCTGAACGGTCTTACACTTGCACCTATGCCTCAGGCATACCTGAACCTCTTCAACAGCTATATTCCTGATTTCTTCCATGTTGAAGGTTTTAATGTGACGTGTATGCTGTTCGGTGTTATTGTTGCCGTAGTATCATCCATCCTCGCAATCAAGGGACGTGCAACAAAGATCCGCAAGGGTTATCAGGTTGAGAGCCTGTCATCCCTGGTTGTAAGACTTGTCATAATTGACATTGCAATCCTGGCATTCATGTTCAAGCTGTCACAGTACAAAGGTATTCCTGTTGTTCTTATCTGGGTTGGAGTTGTCATTCTTATTTACAACTACATCACTTCCAAGACAACAATAGGAAGACACTTCTATGCAGTCGGCGGAAATGAAAAGGCAGCAGCCCTGTCCGGTGTTGATACCAGAAAGGTTTACTTTACCGCATACATCAACATGGCCTTCCTGGCCGCTATTGCAGGTATGATTACAATTGCCAGACTTAACTCTGCAAACCCGACAGCAGGTACAAACTATGAGATGGATGCTATCGGTTCATGTTTCATCGGAGGTGCTTCAGCTTACGGTGGAATTGGAACAGTACCAGGCGTTATCGTCGGTGCCATACTCATGGGTGTCATCAACCTCGGTATGAATATTATGGGTGTTGATGCCAACTATCAGAAGGTTGTAAAAGGTCTTGTCCTTCTTGCAGCCGTTATCTTTGATATTGTTTCAAAGAAGAAAAAAGCCTGATGTAATTATCAAAAAGAGAGGGGTCAGTTCAATCGAACCGACCCCTTTTTTCATGCCCTGAAAGATCATGCAAATGGATTCTCTGTAGGATAGAGGTTTCCTTTTGGTCTGTTGAACTCTATGTTCCTGACTCCCAGATACTTCAGAACCTCAAACAGAGTCTTTCCACAGTGGCTGAATGCAACAGCTCCGTGATGTGGGAAGCGCTGCTGGATGAGTGCATGGCGGTAGAAGCGTCCCATCTCCGGGATGGCGAAGATTCCTATTCCACCAAAGCTTCCTGTTCTTACGGGGAGAACCTCACCTTGGGCAATATAGGACCTTAGAACACCCTCACTGTCACACTGAAGGCGGTAGAAAGTGATGTCAGAGGCAGCAATGTCTCCTTCAAGAGTTCCTCTCGTGAAATCAGGCTCCCCTCCGTTCTCCAGCAGTCTGTTCTGAATCAGCTGGTATTTTACTGCACGGTCCGAACACATCTTACAGGAAGGCGTATTTCCGCAGTGGAATCCCATAAATGTATCAGTAAGCTTATAATCATACTTTCCGGCAATTTCCCTGTCGAACAGAGACTTTGGTACAGAGTTGTTTATATCAAGCAGGGTTACGGCATCTGCGGTTATACAGCTTCCTATGTACTCGCTCAGAGCTCCATAAATATCTACCTCACAGCTTACAGGAATGCCTCTTGATGCAAGACGGCTGTTGACATAGCATGGTTCAAAACCAAACTGCTTTGGAAATGCAGGCCAGCACTTGTCTGCAAAGGCTACATATTTTCTGGCACCTTTGTGATTTTCCGCCCAGTCAAGAAGAGTCAGTTCAAACTGTGCAAGGCGCGGAAGAAGCTTTGGATAGTTGTTTCCGCATACTCCGAGTTCATTTGCCATATCCTCGCAGACTTCACTGATTCTCGGGTCTGATGCATGGTCCTTAAAACTGACCAGAAGATCAAGCTCTGAGTTCTCCTCTACTTCAACGCCAAGTTCATACAGTCCCTTAATAGGTGCATTACAGGCAAAGAAGTCCTGAGGTCTCGGACCGAATGTAATAATCTTGAGGTTTCTGACTCCAAGAACTGCTCTGGCAACAGGGAAGAATTCCTTTATCTGCCGGGCAGCTTCCTCTGCAGTTACGCAGGGATAGTCAGGTATGTAGGCGCTGATGTGTCTCATTCCGAGGTTGTATGAGCAGTTAAGCATTCCGCAGTAGGCATCACCTCTGCCGTTGATCAGGTCTCCGTCACCTTCAGCGGCACTTGTATACATCACCGGTCCTTCAAATTTCTGGGCAATCAGGGTTTCCGGTGTCTCCGGACCAAAGTTACCGAGGAAAACTACAAGAGCGTTGCATCCGGCCTTTTTTACATCTTCAAGTGCCTTCATTGCATCACACTCGTTCTCAACGGTGACCGGACACTCATAGAGTCCCTTACCGAACGCCTTTACCACAGCGCCTCTTCTGGCTTCTGAAAGGGTAATCGGGAAGCAGTCTCTTGAAACTGCAATGATTCCCATCTTTACTTCTGGAATATTTGTAATCATATCTCCCTCCTAATATCAATATTCTCTCCTACAAGGCCTACATAGGCCCCATTGCGTGCTTCGTCTGAGTCTGCATGAGACAGAAGCCACTTGTTACGCGCAGTCATCCATCTGTCTTCCGCGCATTTTGCGCTGAAAGCGGGCTTCCCGGTGTTGGTTCCCCTTGGAAGAATAACCGCAACCCTGAAACCTGCATCCGAGCTCTGGCACGGGGCGTAATGAAGGGTTGTAGCGTAAACCTCTACAGCCACCCCTGCGGGGACCCTGAATGCCCTTACGGACGATGTATCAAGTTTTCCACCTTCTATGCTGCTCTGTCTGGCAAGCAGAAGAATGAAATCACTTTCTCCAATATTCACCTCGCTGTCCCTGTGATATTCAAGGCAGTTAAGACGGGTGTTGAAACCCCAGCACATACCGATCTGAACAGGCATTCCACCATATTCCCTGTCTCTGTATTCAGGAAAGAGAAGACTCTCCTCGAGCACCGGTATGCTTGCCTCATAGGCGGTTCCGGTACCAGGCATGGGAATTGTCTTCATGCGCTTTATCAGATCACTGTTGTCATAGCCTTCGAGAACCTTTCCATATTCCCTGAAGGATTCATCAGTTACAGACTTAATCAGCATTTTTCCATCCTTGTTTTTTTATCTTTTCCAGAAGGGCAATTTCCTGCGCCCTGTTGAAAATTATTTCTTCAGTTCCCGGATCCGACTCATATCCGCTGTTACGGATGTCCGGACCTGTTCTTGCAAAGCTCTTTGAATAATCCTCAGGAGTCAGCCCTGACTTCTCAACAAAGGTTTTCACAAAGTATTTGTAATCAGAAAAACCGCTTGCATTGAAAATGTCATACAGCTTCATTCCTCCATTTGATATCAGTGCACAGGCATGATTGAAGCGTACAGTGTTAAGGTAGTTCTGGAAGCTCTGGCCTAAAGATGCCTGTATGAAATGAGACATGTAGCAGAGACTCACACCCTCGCTTTCTGCAAAATCACACAGCCTCACCTTGTGGGTATAATTTCTGTCTACATAGTTAATCATTCTCACAAGCCGTTCACTTCTTTTGTTTCTGGAATCACTCTCCTCAGTGGAAAGAACGGACATGGGCATTTTTGACAGGATTGAGTACATCAGAAGCGAGCACCTGCCGGTGCAGTACGCCTGATACAGGTTGTCCTCCATAACATATTTCTTCATCATCTTGTACAGCTGGGTCCTGACCCTTTCCAGTTCCTCCTGTGTAAGAAAATCAGCAGGATGTACACTTTTGGAAACCATCGTGTTTGAAATTCCAAGAAATACCGGAGATACCTGCAGACACATGAAGGTACAGCTGTTATCTATCTTCATGAACTCATGGACCTGAAATGGAGAAAAAAGAACCAGATCCCCTTCTCTGGCAACAAACGAAGTTCCTTCACAGTCAATCCCCATGGAGTTCTCAATAATCCACACAAGTTCCCAGTCAGAATGCAAATGAGCAGAACGGTAGACAACATTGTTGAAAAAAGCCGTCATGCCATTTATCTTGTTGTGTTTTACTACTTCTATCTCACTCATTTGAGTCCTTCCAAAGTCTGAATTTGTATTTAAAGTCTAAAATTGATTTGGTTGGAAAGCAACTTTATTATGATGTAATTTTATATATTACAAAGAAAAAAACAAAAATGTCATATGATTTACAACAACATTGTCTAATTAGACAACCACAAACTTTCCATGAAAAAAGACCCGGGAAAAATCCCGGGCCTTATGTGCAAAACCGATTAACTCAATTTGCTGAAAAGTTCCTTCATCGAAGGATAGATCTGTCTGAACTGCTCATATCTTTCCTGATAGAGTTTTACAAGTTCCGGATCCGGCTGTACTGTGGAGGATACTGAAACCAGTTCATCTGTTGCACTCTGGACATCTGGATAAAGTCCGCATCCGACCATGGCAAGAATTACGGCTCCGTATCCGGGGCCCTGCTCCGTTTTCATCATGTCGAGCGGAATACCGAGTACATTTGCAAAAATCTTCTTCCAGAGCGGACTCTTGAAGCCTCCTCCGCAGATTTTGGACCTGTCTATCCTGAGACCAAGGCTTCTGGCCACCTCAAAAGAATCACGGATGGCAAACGATACTCCTTCCAGGACTGCCTGCACCATATCATTGCGGCTTGTATCCATAGTAATTCCGGTGAATGTTCCTCTGGCGTTTGTGTCATTGATAGGGCTTCTCTCTCCCATCAGATACGGAAGGAAGAAGACATGGTTTCTACCCAGGTTTTTCTCTCCTATTCCCTCCTGGAGCTCAGCATAGTCCCTGCTCCCCAGAATATCCTCACAGAACCATTTGTTACATGATGCGGCGCTGAGCATGCAGCCCATGATATGGAAGCCTCCGTCGGCGTGTGCAAAAGAGTGAAGTGCATTATTAGGGTCCACTCCGAAGTGGTCAGATGAAATGAATACTGTACCTGAAGTTCCGAGAGATATGTTGCATTTCCCCTCTCCTACTGTTGCGGTTCCGACAGCTGCTGCGGCATTATCTCCGGCTCCGGCTACTACCTTAACGGTCTTAGGAAGTCCGAGTAATTCTGCAACATCCGGTCTCAGCGTACCCACTACATCAAAACTTTCAAAAAGCTTTGGCATCTGGTTCTCTGTGATGCTGCATATTTCAAGCATCTCTCTGGACCATTTTCTGTTCTTTACATCAAGAAGAAGCATTCCGCTTGCATCAGAATAATCACAGCAGTGAACGCCGGTAAGCCTGTAGTTGATGTAGTCCTTCGGTAGCATGATTTTTGAAATCCTGCGGAAATTCTCGGGTTCGTTGTTCTTCATCCAGAGAATTTTTGGAGCAGTAAATCCTGCAAATGCAATGTTTGCTGTAAGCTCGGAAAGGCGGTTCTTTCCTATAACGCCGTTAAGATATTCAACTTCTTTATATGTTCTTCCGTCATTCCAGAGAATTGCCGGTCTTATTACATTATCATCAGCGTCCAGTGCCACAAGACCGTGCATCTGTCCACCTGAGCCTATACCGGCTACATCTGAGGCATCAAACCCCTTTAAAAGCTCATGTATACCCTTTTCACAGGCCTTCCACCACAGCTCAGGTTCCTGCTCAGCCCAGCCCGGATGAGGGAAGATGAGAGGATAATCATTTGATACGGTGTTGAGAATATTTCCCTTTTCGTCAGAAAGAAGAAGTTTTGTTGATGATGTTCCTAAATCTATTCCTATAAACAGCATATTCAAGCCTCCGTATAACTATAAGTAATTTTAAGATACATATCTGAGTTTCGCAATAAACCCACTTCTTTGTTTAAGGGAAATGCACCAACCGATTCTGCCCGTGCATATGTCTCCTGTATTATGTAAAGTCAGGATTCTTTTTGAATAACAGTTCTTGTTAAACCTCTGTATATTATGTAAAAATCTGTCTGATAGTTATGAGCAAAATTAATGAATCTTTAATAAAGTATCTTTCAGTTGTTCTTGTCTGCCTCCTGTTTTTCTGTGCCTGCAGCCAGGAACCTTCTTCTACGGACAGTATAACATTCAGCAGTGAATTTAAAGTCTTCATGAAAAACAGTAAGAAAACAATTCAGAATAAATATGAATCAGGCTATTTCCGTGAAGATTCCGGAACCTTTAACAAAGACCTTGCTCTTCTGTCCTTTTCTCTTGCTGCTGCTCCCTCAGTGGAAAATGGCGCTAAGAGCCTGAATTCCATGAAATTTGAAAACCTTGAACAGTTTACAAATGACGACAGTAATGTAAACGGATGCTCCTACGTCATGGGACACAGGAAAGTAGATGATAAAAACCTGGTTGCAGTCTTTATCTGCGGACTTAATTACTCTGTTGAATGGGCCGGAAATTTTACATTAGGAGAATCCGGAAACCATGAGGGCTTTGATACTGCTGCAGGGGAAATCTACTCTGACCTTAAAAATTATCTGACTCAGTACTGTCCGCAGGGTAACATCAAACTGTGGATTACCGGTTATTCACGCGCTGCCGCCATAGCAGATATTCTTGCGGTAAACATAATCGAGAATGGTGAAATAGAAGTCAGTCAGAAAGATATCTTTGCCTATGCTTTTGCTCCTCCTGCATCTGTTTCAGGCAGTGAAGATTATTCCTGTATTCAGAACATTTTTGTTGACTCGGATGTTGTTCCGGCTGTTCCTCCGGCCACTCAGTCTTCAGACTATGGTCTGACAATGCCCGGAGTCGAAATTAAAATGTCTTCTACCCCTGACAACCTCAACGAGTGCCTCCATACGTATGTAGGTTCAGATGTTGATATGCCTGAATTCACCGCTGATGACAGTTATTCAACACCTGCAGAATTCCTTGAATACTTTGTAAACGGGATCACCAGTGCCACGGAAGATACTTCTGCCGCAAGTTTTGAAAGCCGTGAGAAGTATTATTCAACAGTTCAGACACGCCTGGTCTATCTTACGGAAATTCTTATGAAAAACAACGCTGCCGGTCTAAGTGCCCTGAAAGACTACATAACAAAAAACAAAGATCAGTTAGCGGTTCTGGCATTTCAATGGACCATTGGAGATGGTTTCTATGAGAGTCTTTATCCCCTTCTGGACAGCTGTGGTACGGAATATGATTCAACAGAATTAAAGAATGCCTGTTCCATTCTTCCCAGTATCCGGTTAAACACAAATTTAGTTGTCTTTGGTCTCGGGTTTGTATCAGATTCAGAAAAGGCTGCAAATGCAATGTACATTGTCTACTGCCATTATCCGGAAGTCTGCTACGCCCTTTTGAAGGACTATAATTAAAGTTAAGATCCTATTTCTTAAATTGTTGCAGTAAAGATATAAGAATACTAAAATTTTACTTACAAAAGAAATAGAGAGGCAAATATGGTTTTCATTGACAGAAAAATTCTTACCGGATTTTGTCGGGAAGTCTTTCTTGCCATAGGTCTTTCGGAGACCGAGGCCACTGACAGCGCCGAGATTCTTGTTGATGCTGATGCCAGGGGAATTGCAAGCCACGGAGTAAGCAGACTCAAGAGATACGTCAACGGAGTTAAAAAGGGCGTTATGATTTCTGGCGTGCAGCCCTCCCATCTCTCTGGTCCTGGATGCAAACGGCGCAATGGGTCTGAGCCTCTCACGCACCACCATGAACACAGTAATCAGGAAGGCTTCTGAGCATTCCCTTACAAATACTTTTTCTTCCATTGTTCTTCTGGCTGTTCTCTTAACTGCGGAATATGCTAATTATAAAACCCGCTTAACCGTCAACTACCCATCACCTAAAGGTAATGGGCTTGTAACTGCCCAGTCGTAGTAACGGCTTATGCCTCCGACCTTTGACCCCAATAGGTATTATTACCTAAAGTGGCGTTACATCATAGGGTGGTTGACAACACCCTTTACG
>JAIKXP010000060.1 GCA_024684115.1 Sphaerochaetaceae bacterium
AAGAGAACTGCAAGAGTGTTTGCAACGGTGGACATGCTCTTGATGAAGATATCAAGTGCAACACCTACAACGTCCTTACGTGTATCTCCGATTGTATCACCTGTAACGGCTGCCTTATGAGCAGGAGTTCCCTTTCCGTGACCCTTGAGAAGGCCCTGTTCAATGTATTTCTTGGCGTTATCAAATGCACCGCCTGAGTTACCCATGAAGATAGCTCTCGGAATGGCAACAATGGTAGCACCGACAAGAAGACCACCGACAAATTCAACTCCGAAGAGGAATCCGCCAATGATTGGAATGATGAGGGCAAGAACTGAAGGGAAGAGCATCTTTCTCAGAGCTTCTTCTGTTGCAGTTTTGATCATGGCGTTGTAGTCCGGCTTTACCTTTCCTTCAAGAACACCAGGGATAGAAAGGAGGTTGTCTCCGTAGTCAGCCATCTTCTTTGCTGAGTCAATTGTGTTGTCTGTAAGAACAGCTGAGAAGTATTCAACAAGAGCACCTCCCAGGATTCCGCCTGCAACAACTACGAAGCTTGCAAAGTTAAGAACAGGTTCTGCTGCTGAGTAGTTACCAATGTAGGCAATAATCAGGGAAACGGTTGCAAATGCAGCTGAACCGATTGCAAAGCCCTTACCGATAGCAGCAGTTGTGTTACCGACGGCGTCAAGCTTGTCTGTAATGACTCTGACTTTTGCATCAAGGTGACATGCTTCTGCAAGTCCGCCGGCGTTATCTGCGATAGGACCGAAGGCATCAATAGAAACTGTTGTACCTACGAATGAAAGCATGCCGAGAGATGAGATTGCAATTCCGTATGTTCCACAGAGCTTACCTGAGATAAACAGGGAAAGAACTATGAAGAGAACTGGAAGAAGACATGAACGTGAACCGATTGCATCTCCCTTTGTAACAACGAAAGCCTCACCTTCGGTTGCCATGGAAGCAAGTTCCTTAGTCGGCTTGAAGTCTGTACTTGTGTAGTACTCGGTAATCATACCGATTGCAACACCAGAGAGGATTCCAAGAATTGCTGAGAACCATGGTGAGAGATAGCCGGCCTTGAAGAATGAAGGAAGCTCGGCACCCTTGAAGATGGAGCAACCAAAGAATGCAATTACTGTTGTCAGAACTGCTGAAGAGTAGGTAGCAAGGTCAAGTTCCTTAGACGGGTTGTTTCCCATCTTCCTGATCTGAGCAATAAAAAGACCGATTATACAGCTGATAAGACCACCGGTTGCAAGGATGATCGGGAAGATTCTGGCTTCCTGGAAAACTGCAGCACTGATGTCACCCTTGTTGAAGAGGGTGTTTGCAATCAGGATTCCTGCTGCCATTGTAGCAACAAAGGACTCGAGTAGGTCTGAACAGTTTCCTGCAATATCATTAACGTTGTCACCGATAAAGTCGGCAATTACGTTTGGAACTCTGCTGTCATCTTCCGGAAGGTCGTGACGGAGTTTTGCAAGAATATCTGATGAGATATCTGCAGCCTTTGTGTAGTTTCCACCGGCTACACGGTTAAACATGGCAACCAGAGAACAACCGAGTGAATAGGTTGTAATTCTCATTGTAGTAGGGTTACACCTCATGTTGAGGAAGAAACCTGAGCTGGAAGCAGTACTGTCAAAACCCCATATAATATAGATAAGGAACATTCCCAGAAGACCGAAAGCCTGAACGCTGAGTCCTGAGATTGAACCACCGCAGAGGGCTGTCTTTACAGTCTCTCCGATTGAGAGGGTTTCTCTTGCCCTGTTTGAAGTCCTTACGTTTGCATATGTTGCTGATCTCATTCCGAGAATACATGCAAAGGAACTCATTGTTGCTCCGATGAGCAGTGTAATTCCTGATGTCTTCTCTACAAAAAGAGTAAATAGAAGGGCAACTGCAAGAACAACGGGAACAATTGTCTTATACTCTGTAATCATAAAAGAGGTTGCACCGCTTCTAATGATTGCAGCCATTTCAATCATGTCATCTGTTCCTTCCGGCATCTTCTTGATTTTAACAAAGTTAAACCATACGTATGCCAGGGCAAGAACAATTGCACAGATAGCTACATGCCAGACATAGTTAACCATTTATAACTCCTCCTGTTATAACCTTTTAGCTCTATTACATTTTCTGCATGACTTCTTTGCCGTGCTTGCAGAGCGGGCAGACAAAGTCATCAGGCAGTTCTTCACCTTCATATACGTATCCGCAGATCTGACATACCCAGCCTGTCTTCTTTTCAGTTCTAACCGGCTGAGGCTTTATGTGTGTCAGATAGTATGAGTATGTACATGGTTTTTCATTTACAAGCTTCTGAGCTTCGGTTACCTGGGCAATGTAGAGCCAGTGGCTTCCGAGGTCTACTGTCTCTTTAACACATGCGCTTACCATGGTGTTTGCTTCATCAAGGTAGAGAATACCGTTTGAAGCTCTGGAAACCTTGTCGAAACCCTCAAACTTGTCTGTATCCCTTCCGGAGGCAAAGCCGAAGCGCTTGAATACCGAGAAGTCTGTCTTCTCTGTAAGAATGCTTACGTTGAACTTTCCTGTCTTCTGGATGGCTTCGTTTGAGAAGTTTGCCTTGTTTACGGCAATTGTAACTGTAAGAGGATCTTCAGCTACCTGAGTGAGGGTGTTGATTATACATCCGTTGTCCTTTCCGTTGTTTGTTGTAAGAACGAAGAGACCGTAGCTGATGTTAAAGAGAGCTGTCTTATCAATTCCCTTGGACTCCTTCTTCTCTTCCTTGACACATGCACATGTGAAGTCTTTGGCAACTGCATCTGCAATAGCATCAAGCTGGGCAAGGTTGGATTCCTTGACTGAAGACTTAAGGGAGGCTTTCTCTTCAAGAATCTTTGTGCCCTTAAGGGTGCTGAAGATTTCCTTCATCTTGTTTCCGCTTGTGGCTGCCCATGAACCGTTTTCAATGAAGGCAACAGTTCTGTTCTGGAGGTTGTGAGCCTGAATATCAAGAAGGGCTTCTTCCATATTGATGAAGATACCGGCGTTATAGGTTGTTGAAGCAAAGATCAGGTGACTGCATCTGAAAGCCTCTGAAACTATGACTGAAGAGTGTACTGTTGACACATCATAGGTAGTAATGTTTTTTATTCCGCGTTCGGCAAGCTTTACTGCAAGAATATTAGCTGCGTTCTCTGTATCACCGTAAACTGAAGCATAAGCGATCATTACAGCCTTCTCTTCAGGAGTGTAGGTTGCCCACTTTACATACTTGTCTACAATGTAAGGAATGTTCTTTCTCCACACCGGACCGTGCAGAGGACAGATCATTGAAATCTCAAGTCCTGAAGCCTTATTGAGAAGAGCCTGAACCTGTGTGCCGTATTTTCCTACAATGTTGGTGTAGTATCTTCTGGCATCATCAAGCCAGAGCTGTTCGAAGTTGACTTCATCTGCAAAGAGGTTTCCTGAGAGAGCACCGAATGTTCCGAATGCGTCTGCTGAGAAGAGGGTCTTTGTTGTTATGTCGTAGGTTACCATGACCTCCGGCCAGTGAACCATTGGAGCCATGACAAATGTGAGCTGGTGCTTACCTGTCTTAAGTACGTCTCCTTCCTTTACCAGATGAGTCATCTTATCCGGATCAAAGTCAAAGAACTGCTTAACCATGGTAAGGGCCTTTGCATTTGTAACGATTGTGACTTCCGGATGTCTGAGCACGAGCTCTGCAAGGGTTGCTGCGTGGTCGGGTTCCATGTGGTTTACGACAACGTAGTCGAGTTTTCTTGAACCGAGAGCATAATCAATATTCTCAAAGAAGACCTGGCTTACAGCTCTGTCGACTGTGTCAAGAAGAACTGTCTTCTCGTCAAGAAGAATGTAAGAGTTATAGGAAACTCCTCTTGGGATGGGATAGACACTTTCGAACAGAGCAAGACGTCTGTCGCTTGAGCCTACATAAATCAAATCATCAGTAATTTTCTGTGTGCAGTGCATGTTGTCCTCACGTTAAGTTTTTTATAAGTTTTTCGTTTATTTCTTCAAAGATTTCATCAATTGACAGATTTCCGTCTATCCTCAAGAGGTTGCAGCCCTCAGGAAGGGAAGAGAAACACTTCTCATAGCCTTCACGAACCTTTAACTGGTAATCATACTTCTCGTAGATTTCCTTTTTCTCTCCGCGGGAGTCAATCCTGCTTATGCAGTCCTTGACCGGAGTGTCAATGTAGATGACGAATTCAGGATAGGGGAATGAACTGTTAAGCTGCATGACGCTTTCAAAATCATAACCTATGCTCTGATAGGCAAGGGAGGAAAAGAAGTACCTGTCGGAAACAACAATCTTTCCGCTTTCAATGTTTTTAATAACACCGTTTTCGCTGTTGTACAGGTGGTTGTCCCTGTCTGCGGAAAATAGTCTTGCCACAGTAGACTGGGGAACCTTGATTTCTCCGGACAGAACCCTCCTGATTATTTTTCCAGTCTCATAGTCCGTCGGTTCAGCTGTAATCATGTAGTTTACGCCTGCCCTGGAGAGTGCTGAATCTATTTTTTTCAGCTGTGTTGTAGTTCCTGCTCCGTCAAGACCTTCAAGAACCCAGAAATTTTTCAGAATTGTTGTCACGTTTCCTCCGGTTTGCGGTTTTTATATTACATAATAAAACACGTTTAGTCGATTGTTTGTGAATGGCATAATTTGCTACAATCGTTATTATATTATTAAAGATTATGAAGACAAGAAGGACGTTTTCTTCCATCCTAATTGCCGCCTCTCTGTTTGTAGCAGTATTTATCTGCGCCTTCTTCTTCGGAAGCAGGGCATATGTGCAGAATCTGCTTATCTCAGAGCTTGATAATGCAAAGCTTTCAGACTATGGCTTTACAGTCTCCTTTGACGGAATTGACAGAGGCTTTCTATACAGCATCTACATGGAGAATTTCAGGGTAAGCTACAAGGATAAAGAAATACTGAGTGTGGAATCTGCAGGGCTTTCCATAGGTCTTCTTGACGCATTGAAAATAGCAGGCGGAAATTATAACGGAGCAGATGTTGATTTTTCTGTAGCAGAAGTCAGGCTTAATATAAATCAGGAACTG
>JAIKXP010000087.1 GCA_024684115.1 Sphaerochaetaceae bacterium
GCTCCGAGGAGCTTGAACTTTGCAGAGTTGTTGTTTCTGATTGAAGCAAAGTGAAGCTGCATTGCAACTCCGCGCTTTGCATAAGCTCTTCCAAGACCTGTCATGATGAAGAATCTGTACATCTCAGCCTCTTCTGCTGAAATCTTTTCCCCGTTCATAACCTTTGTGAAAATCTCGTTTACCTTTGAAACAGGAGCAGGAGCATAAGGAGCGTCTACAAGAGCGTGGTCGGAAGCACGGCAGCCGGCTTCAATGAAGAAATCAAGTCTCTTCTCAAGAGCCTTGAGAACATCTTCTGCAGAAGAGATATCCATCTGTGCTGCTTTTCCAAGCTTGCAGATATACTCTGCAAAACCTTCTGCATCAATATTCATGGCCTTATCCGGTCTGTATGAAGGAAGGACCTTTGCCGGGCTCTTGCCCTTTGCAGCAAAGTGGTACTCAAGTGTATCTGCAGGGTCATCTGTTGTTCCTACAGCATAAACATTGAACTTCTTGAAAATACCGAAGACGTTAAAGTCGGGGTCTTCTGCAAGAATCCTGTTGCACTGGTCGTAGATTTTTCTGGCGTTTTCTCCGCACAGAGGCTCTGTAATACCGAAGTATCTCTGGAGCTCAAGATGTGTCCAGTGGTAGAGCGGATTTCCGAAAAGATTCTCAAGAGTCTTTGCCCAGCTCTCAAACTTTACCCATGGATCATCAACCTGTTCAGTAAAGCCGTTTGTCCTCATCTGGCGCCACTTGTAGTGGTCTCCGAAAGTTCTTGTTCCAAGCCATACGGTAGAAATATTGTCAAACCTTATGTTGTCAGCAATCTCCTGAGGGTTGAGGTGGCAGTGATAGTCAAAAATAGGCTGATTCTCAGCATATTCATGAAAGAGAGTCTGTGCAGTTTTTGTCTGAAGCAGGAAATCTGCATCCATAAATTTCTTCATCTGAAGTCTCCTTATCTGTCTTTTACTTGACGAGATGGATTGCAAAGCCGCCAACTGTTTCATTGAAATAACAGAACTTGGTATTTCCCTTGGCGTCTTTCTTTACTGTGCTTTCGTTGACGGTGAAGCCGAACTGTGCAAGATAGGCAGCTGCCCTGTCAACATTGTGGGTTCTGAAACCGATGTGACCGTGAACACCCTTACCGTTCTGGTGCATGATCTCAATGTCCTTGTTCATGAAGGTTGATGAGTTACCGACTTCCGGCTTGAGTCCGAATACGCTGAAGCACTTTGCAATTTCCTTTGCATCTTCAGGATTCTGTGCGTTCATTCCGAAGTGGGCAATGCTGAATCCGTGTACTGCAACAACTGCCTGGCGGCAGAGGTCTGTAATCTGATCCCAGCATTCGTTTTCAATCATGTCAGCCTTAGCCATCCAGGAACCGCCTATTGCGAGAACGTGCGGGCATGAAGCGTACTCAGCAAGGTTAGCTGTTGAAATTCCGCCTGTTGTCATGAACTTGACCTGTGGGAACGGTCCGCAGAGGTTGTTGATCATTGGAACTCCGCCGCTGGCTTCTGCCGGGAAGAACTTAAGAATATTAAGTCCAAGGTTCAGAGCCTTCTGGACTTCACTTGCTGTGCAGACGCCCGGGTATACAGGAACGTTGTTTTCCTGAGCCCACTTTACTGTATCTACATCAAGACCAGGGGAGACAATAAACTTGGCTCCGGCCTCAACTGCCTTCTTTGCCTGTTCAACGTTAAGGACTGTTCCGGCTCCTACGAGCATTTCAGGATAGGCCTTAACCATTCTCTTGATTGCTTCTGCTGCTGCAGCTGTTCTGAATGTAACTTCTGCACAGGGAATTCCACCGTCGATAAGTGCTTTGGCAAGGCCCTCTGCCCTGTCTGCATTGTTGATGACAATAACCGGCACCAGGCCAAGATTTGCAATTGTTTTCTCAAGATCCATATTATTACCTCTCTGTTATCTCTGTACGCGTCCGCTGCCGTCGCCCTGTGCGAGAGCAAGAACTTCTGAAAGTCTTGTAAGGTTGAAATCCCCTGGGATTGTGTGCTTGAGGGCAGAAGCAGCTACTGCAAAGTTAATAGCAAACTGCTCATCCTGAGGATACTTTGAAAGACCGTAGATAATACCGGCAGCAAAGCTGTCTCCACCACCTACCCTGTCAATAATGTCTGTGATTTCGTAGTGTCTTGAAAGATAGAAGCCGCTTTCACCGTTAAGTGCTGCACCCCATCCGTTGTGGTCTGCGCTGTGGCTTTCCCTGAGGCTTACTGCAACCTGCTTTACGTTCGGGAACTGCTTCTTAACTTCATCTGTGAGTGTCTTGTAGGAATTCTTATCCAGTTCTCCGCTTGTAACGTCAACCTTTGACTCAATTCCGAGACACTTCTGAATGTCTTCTTCGTTGGCAATGATTACATCTGCATACTTTGCAAGTTCCCTCATTACCTCAACGGCTTCCTTGCCGTACTTCCAAAGCTTCTTTCTGTAGTTAAGGTCAATTGAAACCTTAGCTCCTGCCTTCTTTGCTGCCTTCATGGCCTCAAGTGCGCAGTCTGCACAGTTCTGGCTTACTGCCGGTGTAATTCCGGTTACGTGGAACCAGTCTGCATCTTTCATCATTGCATCAAAATCAAAATCGGATGGCTTAGCCTGGGCTATTGAGCTGTTGTCTCTGTCGTAAACAACAAGGCTCGGTCTCTGGTTTGCTCCGGTTTCAAGATAGTAGATACCTACTCTTCCGCCCTTTGTCATGTTGATGTAAGAAGTATCAACACCATGCTTTCTGAGTTCTGCTACTGCTCCCTCTCCTATTGCGTTTGCAGGAAGGGCTGTAGCAAAGCATGCATGCTCTCCGAAAAGGGAAAGTGAAACAGCTACGTTTGCTTCTCCGCCGCCGAATGTTGCCTCAAGAGAAGGGCTCTGGAAGAATCTCTCATGCTCCGGGCTCTTGAGTCTGAGCATTATCTCTCCGAATGTTACATATTTACCCATGTAAACCTCCAAAATTTACAATCACAATTTTCTACTATAGAATATACAATCACTATAACGGATAAATAAATCTGTTTTTAGTCATCTTTTTGCACTATTCTGCTTTTAAAAGCTATAAAAAAGAGGAGGACGTCATGTCAGAAACTTTCAATACTCCGGACATAGGTTTCAGGGGTCATGATTTTGGTAAATTCGAAACAGCTGAAGAGCTCGCCCGGAAGGCAAGGGAGGCTCTTGAAAACTCCTGCATCCAGCTTGCCCCGAAGAAGGTTCTGCCTTCCTCAACACCTGCAGTACTGACCGGAGAATGGGCAGAAGAAACAGCTGCAGCATTTAAAAAGAACAACGTAAGGATTGCCGTTCTCGGCTGCTACATAAACCCGGTTCACCCCGACGAAGAGAAGATGGAAGCGGAGCTCAGAAGGTTTGAAAACAACCTTGACGTAGCCCCTATACTTGAAGCCGGAATTGTTGCAACTGAGACCGGTTCAAGGGACGCAAAGAACCTTCACCATCCGGACAACTGGACAGAAAAAACCTTCTCTCTCTTTCTCAACAATGTTGAAAGACTTTTGAAGAGGGCAGAGAAAAACAACACTGTATTTGCGATCGAAGCTGTTGCCTACAAGAATACGATTGATAACGCACAGCGCATGCTGCGCGTAATGGAGACATTTAAGCACCCGAACCTGAGGGTGTTGTTCGATGCGGTGAACATTCTCCCTGTCAAGGGAGTTGACAGCATTGAGAGCTACTATGACGAGACGGTTTCCATGCTCGCCCCTTACGTCTGCGCCCTCCACGTGAAGGACTACGTCTGGACGGACACAGACAAGGGAATAACAGAGCTCACAGGCCCGTTCAAGAAGGGAGAAATCCCTGTGGGAGAAGGACTTATGCCGTGGCCTTATCTCTTTGGGCTCTATAAGAAGTACAAGTGCGACAAGGTCCCCATGCTGTTTGAAAACTTCAACCCGGAAACACTACAGAGAAGCATAGAATACGTGAAAGCCTCTTACGGCTGTTAACAGAGTTCGTCTGCGGCCTTGTAGAGCACATCTACAAGGTCTGCTATATCCTTCTCATCAACACTTGAGTAGGCAATCCTCAACAGATGTTCTCCAAGGCATATTGTACCTGTCTGGTAGTCATTTAGAAGCTTCTGTCTGAGCTCTTCTGCGTCACACTTTGTTTCAAAGCTCATGAAGTAACCGCTGTTGAACGGGTACGGCTTAAGGCTGTCCCTGTCTCTGTAGTTTTCAAGAGCCTTCCTGAATAGGCTGTATCTGCGGCAGATCTTATCAACGCCTTCCTTCTTGGCCTCCTCAATGGACGGGTCAGTTATGGCCTTGAGAAGTATGTTCTGGGCGCTTGTTGAGCAGGAACTGAGGGAACCTCTGACAGCTCCCATGGTCTTCTGAACCAGGGCATTGAGTCCGTCTTTTCCGAGAGCCTTTGAAGCGTATGTAATGAATGCAACCCTGAAGCCCCAGACCATGTACTCTTTTGTGGCTCCGTCACACTTGACGGCAAGAATGTTCTCGTGGGCGTTGTAGAGTTTTGAAAAAAGACTCTGTCTGTTTACGTCTTCGCTGAAGAAGAGACCGAAATATGCATCATCACAGATAAAGACAATCTTCTTACCCTTCTCTGCGTGTGAGACGACAAGGTCTGCTATCTCCTGAGCTTCCTTTTCTGTCGGAGTGTAACCTGTCGGGTTGTTCGGGAAGTTGAGAAGAATTACAGCCTTCTCTCCCTTAACGGAAGAAATGGCCTTATCAAGACCCTCCGTATTAAAGCCACCCTGAGCGTTGAAGTTGTCAAAGGTAACAAGGTCTGCTTCCCTGCCTTCCGTAAAGAGAAGGTTGTAGTTCTCCCAGTACATGGAAGGCAGAACAAGGCTGTCTCCTTTGTCCAGGAAAAGGGAAGAGACAAGACTCAGGGCATTTGTAAGGCCGCTGCATACAACGGGAAGGGACAGCTCTGCGTTTTCAAGATCAGGATTTTTCTTCCTCATGTCACGGAGCCAGGCTTCCCTGAGAGGGGCAACCCCTCCCATAGGAGCGTAGGAGAAGATCTCCGTACTCTTCATGGAAGAGGCAAACTGTTCCTTGATGGACGGGATAAACATGGGCTGTGAATTTTCAAGGGCCACACCTATTGTTGCGTTGAACCTTCCGGCCTTTGCCTTTGCTTCTGCACTCTGGACTATTATCCCTTTGGGGACGTACATTCTCTTTCCATAGTCTGAAAGCATGGAGTATACCGGGGTGTCCTTCAAAAATCCGTTCAAAGCCTCTGCTAATCTATCCATCTCTTATTTTTCTCCCTGTACAATTGCAATTCCTGCGCTGCAGCCAAGTCTGTTTGCCCCGGCCTCAACCATCTTCATGGCTGTTTCATAATCCCTGATTCCGCCGGCAGCCTTAACTCCGGTCTCAGGACCTACGGTCTTTCTCATAAGAGCTACATCTTCTACAGTTGCTCCGCCCTTTGAGAAACCTGTTGAGGTCTTTACAAAGTCAGCTCCGGCCTTAACTGAAAGTTCACAGGCCCTGACCTTTTCTTCTTCGGTAAGAAGACAGGCCTCAATGATTACCTTAAGGTGTTTATCTCCACAGGCCTTCTTGACCTCTCTTATATCTTCTTCAACAAGGTCATCCTTTTTATCCTTAAGGAAACCTACGTTGATAACCATGTCAACCTCATCAGCTCCGTCAGAAACGGCAATCTCCGTCTCCTTAGCCTTTGCTGCGGTACTCATGGCACCAAGAGGAAATCCCACTACACAGCAGACATTTACCCCGCTGCCTTTGAGCAGCTTTGAACAAAGCGGAACATAACATGTGTTCACACAGACGCTTGCAAAGTGCCACTGCTTTGCCTCTTCACAGAGTTTTACAATCCTTTCTTCGGTTGCATCAGCAGCCAGCAATGTATGATCAATATAAGAAGCTAAATTCATAAGCGTTCCTCCTGCTGAAAAACTATCACAATCGGTTTGTTTTTAGCAAGAATCTTGACCACTTAACTCTTTCAGGCTACTGTTTTTTTATGATTATTCTGAAGACAGAACGCCAGGCAGAAATAACAGTCAAAAAATCAAGATTCATTGCCATAGCAAAAAAGTGCACATCTTTAGACCAGATAAAGGGCTTTGTGGAAGAAACAAGACGCATCCACAGCGGTGCAAACCATGTGGTTCACTGTGCGGTAATAGGAAATCAGTTCTCCTTCTCTGATGACAGAGAGCCTAAAAACACAGCCGGAAGACCTGCATTTGAAGTGCTCAAGGGCAGCGGAATCTCAAATATCTGTGTTCTGATTGTCCGCTATTTCGGCGGTACCCTGCTCGGAACGGGCGGTCTGGTAAAGGCCTACTCAGACGCCGTTAAGGCGGTTCTGGACGGAATAGAAACAGAAGAGAAAGTTGAAAAATGCCGATTCTCAATAGTCTTCGGCTACGAGTACTACGAAATGCTCAGGAGAATCTTCTCTGAATATGAAGTAGCTGTAGAGGAAGAAGCCTTTCAGACCCACATAAACATAATTGCCGGCGTTGCAAAAACACGCTTTGACGAGCTGGTTAAAAAAATATCCGACCTTACCAACGGAAAGACAAGGCCGGATCTTCTCTCGGATGGAGAGGGATTCGAACCCTCGGTACGATAAATCACCGTACGGCAGATTTCGAGTCTGCTACCTTCGACCTCTCGGACATCCATCCAGATAAACTGATAATACACAAAAAGACCTTTTAAATCACTATGCATTTTATGGCTTTACTTATTTCTGCGTTTGATTATAATCCTCAGTCGGAGAGAACATCATGGAAGAGGAAAAGAAAGGCCCCAGCAACAAAAAAATAGATGAGGCATATGCAGAATTTGCCAGAAAGAACTATGAGCAGGGAGTGAAGGCAGACGCCTCTTCCATAGTCGGTGTAATAGTCGGCTCAGCCATGCTGGCTGCAACCTATTCCCTCCTGCTTAAGCCAAACAACATGATTACAGCCGGTTTTTCCGGTCTTGCCCTTCTTGTGCAGAACCTGATGAACAGATATGCAGGAATAGACATTCCTTTCTTCCTCATCTCCATACCGCTTAACCTGTTTCCGGCAGCCATCTCTTTCAAATACATAGGAAAGCGTTTCACCCTCTTAAGCGTCATTTCAATCATTCTGGTTTCCATACTCACCGACATGATTCCGCCGGTTCCGATTGTAAGTGACATGGTCCTTGTTTCCGTATTCGGAGGAATCCTCCTTGGAGCCGGAATTTCCCTGCTCTTAAAGAGCGGAGCCTCATCAGGCGGTACGGACTTCATCTCAATCTACTTCTCAATTAAAAAAGGTATTTCCGGCTTCAACATGATCTTTGTTGCAAACGCAGTCATGATTATGATTCAGGCCCTTCTCATAGGTCTCGAGCCGGCTCTTTACACCATCATCTACCAGTTCGTATCAACACAGGTGATAAACCTCTTCTACAACCGCTATTCAAAGAAGACCCTCTTCATAATCACCAACAACCCCAGGGAAGTTGCAGAATCAGTCATGTCTGTGAGCCACCACGGTTCCACCATCTTCAACGAGGTTGAAGGAGCCTACACCGGAGAAACAAAACACCTGGTCTATTCGGTCGTAAGTGCATCCGAACTGAACCAGGTGGTCAAGATAGTAAAGGGTACAGACCCTTCAGCCTTTGTAAATATTGTTAAATCAGAGAGCGTACTGGGCCGCTTCTTCCAACGCCCGTTCCGCTGATCAGTTTCTGTTTGCCATTCTGAAAATCTCAAGCATGTCGGCCTGTTCAAGAACCTTGAAGTTTCCAAGGGTCCTCTGACCGTTCCAGCTTGTCTTTGCAGCAAGAGCCTCCAGGTCTCTTTCATTTAAATCAAGGCCCAGTTCATGAAGTCCCACAGGCATGTTGAAGCTTCTGAAAATGTTTTCAAAGCCTTCAATTGTCTTCTCTGCGGCCACCCTCGGTTCTTTTTCAGAAATACCGAACATTTCTTTCCCGAGCCATGCAAAGCGGGAGTAATCAACAGAAGCCACATACCTGGCCCAGCTGCCCCAGATGGCTGAAAGCCCGGCCCCGTGAGCCACATCATAGAGAGCTGAGAGTTCGTGCTCCATCCTGTGACAGCTCCAGTCTCCTCCGGTGGGGTTTCCGACAGCAGTAAAACCGTTGTGAGAAACAGACCCGGCCCACATTATGTTTGCCCTGGCCTCGTAATCCTGAGGGTCTTCAAGGGCCTTCAGGGTGTGTTTCCAGACTGTCTTTAAAAGAGTTACTGCATTAAGGTCGGTGTACTCAAAGCTCTCCCCGCTGTGGAAGAACCTTTCAAGGGTATGCATCATTATGTCGGTACTTCCGCTGGCTGTCTGATAGGCAGAAACAGAAGCGGTAAGACTTGGATTCATGATTGCAAACAGAGGTCTTGAAAGGTCAGAGTTGCAGCCGAACTTGTCGTTGGGAACAACTTCATCATTTGTAATTACTGAAGAGTTACTCATCTCACTGCCGGTTGCAGAGAGGGTAAGGATTACACCCAGCGGACAGACCTTGGAAGGAACAGCCTTGGCAGTATAGAAATCCCATACATCTCCTTCATAGGGAACGCCGTAGGAAATGGCCTTTGCACTGTCTATGGCTGAACCGCCTCCGACTGCAAGGATGAAATCACAGCCCTCCCTCCTGTAGGCCTCAATTCCCTTTCTTACCAGGGAAAGACGGGGATTCGGCTGGGCCCCTCCACACACAAAAGATTCCAGCCCAGCCTCCTCAAGGGACTTTTTCACTCTTTCAAGAAGGCCACTTCTTACAACGGAACCACCTCCGAAGTGAATGAAGACCTTCCGTCCTCCCGCCTCTCTGACCATCTGGCCACATTTAAGTTCTGCATCTTTTCCGAACAGAACTTTTGTAGGGGTGTAATAACTTGAAATTGACATATACGTGACCCCTAATCAGCGTTTTATGTCGTAGTTCATGTTCATAAGGTTTCTGATTACCTGTGCGTCATCGGTAATGTTTGCATCTCCATGGATGGTGTGCTTGATAACTGATGAGGCCACGGCAAAGTTCAAAATATCCATAGGTTTCTCACCGTCCATCATGGCGTAGATAAGGCCTGAAGCAAAGGCATCTCCTCCTCCAACCCTATCCAGGATGGTAAAGGTGAACTGCCTGCTTTCGAATGTGTGCCCGTCATACCACATGAAGGCCTTAAGACTGTTCTCTGAGCCTGAGTGGGCATAGCGCACGTGACGTGCAATGCACTTTATATTGGGCCACTTTTCGATAAAGTGTTCGAAGACTTCTTCCTGCTGTTCATAATTCGGATGGAACGGAACTCCGTCCTTCCAGTCTCCCTTTGAATGATCATTTTCATCCTTCCAGAGGTGGTAAGGCTCAATTCCGAAAAGTACATCTACATAAGGCAGACACTTTGTACAGAAGTCCCTTGCCTCTTCCCATGTCCAGAGGGCTGAACGGAAGTTTCCGTCAAAGGAAACTGTGAGTCCCAGCTCCTTTGCAGCTGCCATCATGTTGAGAACAAGCTCTGCACAGGAAGGAGAGAGAGCCGGAGTAATACCGGAGAGGTGAAGCCAGTCATAGTTCTTGAGCAGGCTCTTTACATCATAGTTAGAAAAATCATATTCGCTTAAGGCAGAATGCTTGCGGTCATAGATGACCTTGCTTGCCCTGATTCCGAAACCTGTTTCGAGGAAGTAGCTGCCCAGCCTGTGGGTGGGAGTCTCTTCCGGAGTTGAAAGGATGACCGGTGTACAGTGCACATCGTTAGACCTTAAAGAACGGACAGCACTCTTACCGAGAGAGTTGTTCGGAACGACGGAGAAGAAAGAAGAATCTACTCCGAGACTGGCAAGTGCCATGGCAATGTTCGCCTCGCTTCCTCCATATGTTGCTTCAAAAGATGAAGTCATTCTGATCTTGTTATAGTTGGGAGGTGTGAGTCTTAAAAGTATCTCTCCCATAGTTATAAATCTCTTTCCGCCGTTGATTATCTGCATTCTTATCCTCCTGACCGGGGCACCCCGGAAACCGGAGTGCCGCATTTTATTGTACCATACATCAAAATTTTGTGTGGTTTTTTACGGTTTTTTGTGAGGAGACGGAACTCTGTCTATCACGCCGTACTCCAGCGCCTGAGCTGCCGTCATGATAAAATCCCTGTCGCAGTCCCTTTCAACCTCCTCGAAAGTCCTTCCGGTCCTCTCAGATACTATCCCGAACATGTCCTCCTTCAGCCTCATGATCTCATCTGCAAACCTCTTTATGTCAGAGGCCTGGGTTGCACCGCGGCCACCCATCCACGCCAGAGGCTGGTGGAGAAGAACCGTTGAATGAGGAAGAGCCGCCCTCTTCCCCTTTGTGCCGCACATGAGAATCCATGCTCCCATGGAAGCTGCGCGCCCCACACAGACCGTGTTTACGTCGCAGCTTATTATGTCCATGGTATCTATCATGGACAGACCGGCACTCACATCCCCTCCGGGACTGTTTATGTAGACTGTTATGTCTTCATCCGGATTCTCATGCTCAAGAGAGAGGAGCTTGAGGTTGAACATACAGGCCATCTGCTCATCTATCTCTCCGTTTATGTAGATAAGCCTGCTTCCCTTGGGGCTAAAAAGAGAGCCCGTACAAATTACGTCTTCCATTTCTCTATCAGAACTCAATGAAACCCTCCTCCTGTTCAAATTCTTCAGTCTCTTCGATCTCTTCAATATCAACCAGGGAAGCCAGGAAGGCTCCCAGGTCGAAATGCATATATTCTTCACACGCCATTACAGGCGGCAGTCCGCTCTCTCCGCACTCCTCATTTCCAAAGTCATAGCTGCTTATATCCGGCAGGTGACAGAGCTTGGGAGAACACCTGTCATTCCAGACAAAGACCTCTCCGGGAGAGAGGGTCTGAAGCATGTCCACATCGATTAACGGGTACTGCTCCCCGCTGTACCTCTCAATATGAATACCGGAAAGGGACCGCAGCATCTGCAGAAACTCAAGGTTCCTGCAGCCCATGAAGACCCACACCCTGCAGTTTGACCTGATCGTCTCTGCTCCGAAGGTTCCGTAGCGGCCTTCAAGCTGTCCCACATTCTGACATACCAGGATAAACCTTATTCCCCTGCTTCTTGATGCGGTCAGCATGGAACCTATGGAGTTAAGAACTGCAAAGTTTGCAAACTCCTCGAGGATGAAGTTCACCCTGTTCGGAAGCTTTCCTCCCAGCGAGTCTGCCAGAGCCACGAGAGCTGAATAGATCTGACTTACAAGAAGGGTTGCAAGCGGATAGAGGGAATCAGAATCATCCGGGAGGATTATGAACAGGGCAACAGACTTCCTTCCTATCTCTTCAATATCAAAATCCGTGTCCGAGAGAAGGTGCCTGATGGCTGACTGCCTTATGTAGGTTCCCAGTATGGTCTCAGCTACGCTGCACACACAGCCAAGGGTTGTTGAAACCTGCTGAAGGCTCAAAACAGACGAGAGGTTCTGCTTTATGTGGGAATCCGAAGGAAGGGATCTTAAAAAGAGGTTCAAAAGCTCATCGGAACCACTCAGCATCCTGGACATTTCCGTCTCAGCCTCATACAGGTGCTGCAATGTCAGACACCCCCTGGGAGCATATTCAAGCATAAGAAGGATGAGTCCCCTTATGTACTGAGATGCTGCATTTTCCCAGTACGGGTCTTTCTCAGAAGCGCAGGAGCTTTTCATCAGGTTAATTATGTCTTCTGCCATTATCAGCGCCTTATCCCTGTCCTCTTCACTTCCGCTGTTGTAGAGTTTTTCAACCAGAGTGAACGGATTCCACCTGCAGCCCTGCCTCGGGGACCTCATGTTGATTACCTTCACTTCATATCCCTTTTCCCTCAGTCCTGCTGAGGTTTTGCGGTACAGCTCACCCTTCGGGTCTGAAAGAACCATGGACTGACCGGTCTTGGCCATGAGCCTTATGGAAGGAAGGATTATCCTTCTTGTCTTTCCGCTTCCCGTCTCGCCTACTATGAAGCAGTGAAGCTCCTCGGCAGAAACTGCGTATTCTGAGTTCCCCAGGCTGTCCAGAACAATCCCGCATTCCGGAAGTTTCCTGTCCGTGCTTTTTACAACAGTTGAAGCACTGTTGAAGGCTTCCTGAGTTGAGAAATCAGCACCCTTCCTCAACACTCTTGTCTGAGATGTAAGCATAAATCCCTCCTTAATAACCGAAGCTTCTGACAGGACTGCTGTCAGCTTTGACTTTCTCTCCCTTCAGAAGAAGAACCGGAAAGCACAGGTCTTTCCTCAGCTTTTCCGTAAGGGCCATTCCCTGTCCGGCCTCCCGTACAACGGCATAGAGAACGTATGAAGCACTGCTGTTCTCCTTCACGTAGTTCTCAAGGTCCGTAATCCTCCTGCTGTCCTCATGTTCCACATAGGCACTCAGGTCAATAAAAAAGCACCCGTTAAAGGTGCTCTTCCTGCGGTCAATCCGGAAGGGGGATTCGTAGAATTCAATAAAGGCTAAATCATCTTTGAGGGATGGGTCCGGATACCTGAGTCTGAGTTTCCCGTCCCGGCCCTCATGACGCTCAGAGTACTCTTCAAATGCTTCTTCATTCCCGGAAAGAACAAGAACTATCTCATTTGCGGGTTTTTTCTCTGCCATT
>JAIKXP010000108.1 GCA_024684115.1 Sphaerochaetaceae bacterium
GGGAATCCGCCGGCCTGGCCGCCAATGTTCATTCCAATCTGTCCGTTACTTGATGTGTAACTTGAGGTCGTGAAGCTTACAAGGCTGCTTGAAGCCTTAAATCCCTCACAGGAAACAACAAGTCCGTTGTCTGTTACTGCACCTGTGTATGTTCCCACTGCAACGGTGTAAGTCTTTTTTGCCTCAAACTTCTCGCTTCCGAAAACTATTGTGTTGAAGCTAATGCCCTCCGGTACTACAAAACCTGTGACAACATTTGAATTCTCATCAAGAACAGCAAGCTCTACTCCTTCTGTGAAGTTGTATCCGCCCACAGCAAGTGTGTATGCACTGGTTCCGCTTCCCTGCGGTATGTTGTTACCGTTTCCGACTGCAACATAGGTTCCGCCTGTGTATGTGAAGTTGGAATCATTATCACAGTCAATTCCCTGCTCCATCATGCTTGAATTAAGGATGATTACTGTTCCGCCGTTGATCTCAAGCTTTGCATTTGAGTCAACCGTGTCGTTTAAAGAAGAACAGGCATATACATATCCGCCGTTGAACTGAACAAGTGTGCCGGCATTTATGCTGTCATCAGTACAGTTAAGTATGACTGTTCCGCCGTTAATGATTACCTCATCCTTTCCTTCAATTCCTTCCGGTGAAAGTGACTCATCTTCAGAAACCTCATAAGGAATACCAGTTGTAACAATATTTACTGTTCCACCGTTAATATAGACTGCAGCATACGGATCATCAGATGTATCTGTTGTTGTTGCATCTTCCTCTGTTTCCCAGCCGGCTGTAATTGCCTTTCCGACTGAAATAATATCAATGTATCCGTCATTAATCTCAACATAGCCGCAGGCTCTGTTCTGTCCTTCAACTCCGTTTACCTTAATGCCTTTGCCCTCTTCACCGTAGACGCATCCGTTTGCACGGATAATAAGGGAGCCGCTGTTCATTACAAAGTAAACGTCTGCGCTGATCATGTTGCCTTCAGCCTCTTCGTCTCCGACAATCACTACATTTGCGCCGTTGACTGTAAGTCCGCCGTCAAGCTTGATTCCATGCTTCTTGAATACGCTGACATAAAGTGTACCGTCGCCTTCAATTGAAAGATCTGAAGAACCTGTGATAACACCTTTCTTTTCGTTTGAAGAGCTGTCGCTTACGAAGTTAATGCTCTCGTTTGCAAGAACCATTGTACAGACTGTGCTGCTCTTAAGCTGGATTGCAGGAAGGTTAACGCCCCTTATGTCTGCACCGTCAAGAACAATTGTATAGTCTGCATTTTCTGACTTAACTATAAGTGTTCCTTCCAGAAGTCCGCTTACCTTGATTACTGCCTTTTCTGTGCCCTTGTATGTAACTTCGTAGTTACCATCTTCATTAAATGCTGCACTGAACTTGTCTGATTCTCCGCTTGTAAGCTCTGCCGAGAATGTAGATGTAATCATGCTGACCGGAACGGTGACCTCTGTCACTGTTACGGTGTTCTCAGTTGTTGTTACTTCTGTTACCGTTACCTCTGTTACAGTTTCCTTTGTGCTCTGAGCCCAAAGACCGCTTACAACTGCAAGAAGTATTATCAGAACCAATGTAAATTTCCTTTTCATATCTGAACCTCCCTTTCTTAAAGGATGGTTGAATCATAAATAATCATTTTCCTTTTGTTTCATGTTCCGCCTCAAACTACAGATTTCTACACACTTGGAAGTTTCTTGTGTTAAAATTTATCCGATAAGGAGATTTTCATGGAAAGAACTTTCATAGCCATCAAACCGGACGGAGTCCAGAGAGGACTCATTGGAAAAATCATTACAAGAATTGAAGAGAAAGGCTTCAAGATTACAGGACTTAAAATGCTTCAGGTTTCTGACGAACAGGCTGCAGCACATTATGCAGAGCATGTCGGAAAGGGCTTCTATAAGGACCTTGTCAAATTCATAACAAGTTCACCTATCGTTGCCATGGTTGTTGAGGGAGAAAATGCCGTAACTTCCATGCGTCAGCTCATGGGAAAGACAAATCCTGCAGCAGCAGAGATCGGAACCATCCGCGGAGACTTCTCCCAGGAGATGAGTTACAACACCATCCACGGCTCAGACAGCCCTGAAAGTGCAGAAAGAGAGATTGCAATCTACTTCAAGCCTGAAGAGATCTGCGAAAACTGGCACACCATGTTTGAGCTTCTAAAAGCAAAGCTTGAGAGCTGACAGTTTTAGGAACAAAAAAAAGAGCTTGATTCGGCTGAATCAGGCTCTTTTTATTTGTTCTGGTGACCATTCTGTCTGAAAGTATTTCTTTTCCTGTTTTCAGAGAACACAGGGTTTATCTACAAAAGACAGTACCTTACTTTCCAAGCTTTTCGTTAAGCTTCTTCTCTTCCTCTGCCCTCTGTCTGCAGATTTCTGCCCAGCGGGTGGTTTTACTTAAGAGCTCATCAAAGTCCTGCATAACCTGAGGAATATTTATCTTCTGAGGACAGATCTGCATACATGCTCCGCATGAAAGACAGGCTGAAGGAAGCTTGTCGGCAGGAAGATTGTCCATCCACATGACAGGAGTTGCACGGTTCTGGAACTTAAGGTCGTTGTAGGTTGCAATAAGGCGCGGAATCTCAAGGCCCATTGGGCAACCGTCCATACAGTATCTGCATGCAGTACACGGAACAGCATTCTTAAGCTTTTCAGCAACCTCGAAAACCTTCTTCTCTTCTTCCTCAGAAAGAGGTCTTCTTTCCCTGAAGATTTCAATATTTGCAGCCATCTGCTCAAAGCTGGACATGCCGCTAAGGATAACCGTAAGGTTCTTCTTTCCCTGAAGGAATCTGAAAGCAGACTCAACCGGCTTCTCAAGATCCGGGGCTGTTGCAAGTCTGCCGCCCCTGAGCGGCTCCATGACACCAATTCCGAAACCTCTTCTTGAAAGATTTTCATACTTACTCTTTGCGTCCTGAAGTGTCCAGTCAAGATAGTTGGTCTCAATCAGACAGTACTCAAATACTCCAGGATGTCTGTCCAGGAAGGCTTCAAGATTCTCAGGAGAAGCATGGGAAGAAAGACCCAGGTGCCTTATCCTGCCCTGTTTCTTCTGCTCAAGAAGATAGTCAATAATTCCCCACTTCTCGTCTTCATAGACCGGGAAGGAATTCTCGTATGCGTTGTGAAGAAGATAGAAGTCAAAATAATCAACTCCGCATCTTTCCAGCTGGCGCTCAAATATGGTCTTTACATCATAAGTATCCTGGATTGAATGGCCAGGGTATTTGTCACACAGGTAGTAGCTGTCTCTCGGATATTTAGATAGGGCCTTACCTATCTCAATCTCACTCATTCCGCCGTGATAAACGTAGGCGGTATCAAAAAAATTCACACCGTGAGAAATGGCATAATCAACCATTTTCTGGAGCTCTTCTGTGTCTATGCTCTTGTCTTCCCTGCACGGGAGCCTCATACATCCAAGACCGAGTGCGGAGATTTTCTCACCTTTAAATTCGTTGTAATACATAACCCCTCCTCAAAAACACCTTAATTATACTATCATAAAAACATGGACAAATCACTTTCACAGCAGGAAAAAGCAATAACTATACTGAAAAAAAGACATCCGTGGCTCTATACGGATATGACAGAACCTCTGAGACTGGGAACTGCTGACAGATGCATAATTGAAGAAGACTATGTAATAATCCGTGTTGCAGAAACCTGGATATGGGCAGTTTTCTCTGACAGTGCAGAAGAGAAAGCAGCGCTCAGAGTAAAGAGTCTTATGAAGGAGCATGACGGGCTGTGCCTGCACTGTGACCATGATCCGCAGAAAACAAGAGACATATTCGGAATCAAGGACAAACTTATTCCCTGCTATATTGCAGTAATCAACCAGCCAAAGCGCTTTGAAATAAACACAGATGCACTTTTGCGTCCTCTGACCCATGAGTATGATGACTTTGTAATAGAGCATTACAGGATGGCAAAGTTCTTTACAAACCCGAAAGAAACCTTTCACAGGCTGATTGACCAGGGAATGACCGGAGCCTTTATTGACGAAGAAATAGCAGGCTTCATAGGAAGCCAGCCGGAAGGTTCTATCGGCATGCTGGAAGTCATGGAAAAATTCAGAAGAAGAGGCATAGGAAAAGCTCTGGAGCAATTCAGAATAAACACATACATAGATGAAGGTAAGGTTCCCTACTGCCATATCCTGGAAAATAACGCAGCATCTTTAGCTCTGGAAAAGGCCCTGGGCTATGATATTTCGGATAAGAGCTGCATCTACTGGCTGAATTGAAGGCACACTCCATTTAATACAAAGACTTTCGTGCGTGAGAAATAATTGTGGTATAATTCACATATGCTCAGGAGGCTATGATATGGATAGAATTATAACCATTGGAAGACAGTTCGGAAGCGGTGGCCACGAAGTTGGTCTCAGGCTTGCAAAAAGGCTGGGAATTCCCTTCTATGACAGAGAACTTCTCAAGATAACGGCAGAAAACAGCAGATTTGCTGAAAGCTACCTGAGAAAAATGGACGAGCAGAGACCTCATTTCCTCACTCTCGGTTCAGCCTCCTCCCTCTCAACAATCAACAGCTTCTCCATGCTTTTGCCTAATGATGAGGTATTCATTGAGGTTGGAAAGGTAATCAGCGAGCTTGCACACAAGGGTCCGTGCGTAATAGTAGGACGCTGCGCAGACTATGTACTTAAAGACATGGATACAGTGAATATCTTCATCTGCGCCGACCTTGAAGACAGAATCAACAGAAAGCTGGTACTTGAGGAGCATGCAGGAATCTCCCCTCAGGAGATGAGAAAGATTGTTCTGGAAACAGATAAAAACAGGGCCAAATTCAGCGAATACTACACCCATGAAGAATGGGGAAAGGCCGCAAAGTACGATCTGTGCATTAACACAAGCAGAACAGGCGTAAACGGAGCTGTAGAAGTAATTGCAAATTATCTTGAGCTCACAAAGAGACCTGGAATCCTTCCGGACTGATGGAAAGATATTTCTTAAGTGAACTTCAGGAGGGTCATACCCTTGAAGTATTCAGAGATGGTGAAGCCATATTCTCAAGTTCAGGACATTGGCTTCACCCTCTTTTTGAACTTGAAGACTTTATAAAAGAGAACAATCTGAATCCTCAGGAGCTGTCTCTTCATGACAGCATACAGGGCCGGGCAGCTGCAGCCCTTACGGTAAGACTCGGAATAAAGAAAGTTAACTGCACCACAATAAGTTCCCTTGCCCTCTCTTATTACAGAAAAGTAGGAATTGAACCGTTCTACGAAAAGAGTGTTCCCAAAATTCTCTGCAAGACGGAAGATTTTATCTCTGAATCAATGAGTGAAGATGAAATATATGAACTACTGAGAATAAGAGCCCAGAGATAAGGTCACACCCCGGGCGAAAAGATTGAGGACACTTTAGGAAAAAAATGGATTTTTGAGTTGATTTTCCTACATTTGTAGGAATCCAGAGCTATAAGTGCAGTCTATTCCTACAACTTGTAGGAATCCTGAACAAAAAGAGGGGTCAGTTCCTACAGTTGTAGGAATTCTGAGAGAAATAGCGGATTTTTCCTGTCAGAGTGTTCAGAGAACAGCCCTGATCCCTTCATCAGAGATTTCCCATTTTACAAGAAGATCCTCAAGACCATTCTCTGAGGCAAAAGCGAAGGCAGGATGGGAGATGAGGTGGGCCGGATGATGGGCATCGCTGTTTATACAGCAGCGCACACCCTCTTCCCTGACAATCTTCCAGAATTCAGGCACAGGATAGGGATGTCTTGTGCTGCCATCTTCCCTTATGTGTTTTTTCTGGAAGCCGCAGCCGTTAATTTCGAGGATCATGCCGGTTTCCTTTGCAGTTGAAATAATCTCTCTGGCTGCTTCTTCGAGGAGGCTGTTCCATTCTGTGTGGTAGCAGTAGAGGTCCGGGTGGCAGCCGATTAAAAAGAGTCCGCTTCGGAGCATGGCGGTGTACTCGCTCACGTAGTCAGAAAGGTAAGGAGTGACATCAAGGCACTTGCCGTAGTAGCGCAGTCTGCCGCTCTCCCTGTCCCTGTAGTAGTGAACGGAGCCTAATATGTAATCAAGCCCCATCCTCTCCTTTAAGTACCTGTAGTAGGCAGTGTAGGAAGGGTTCCAGTCGCACTCGGCGCCGCATAGAACCGTAAGTCCTTCTGTGTTCTTGAGGGAGAAAGCGTCTTCCACGTAGTCCTCAAAAACGTCGTAGCGCATTCTGTCTGCGTAAAACTCATCAGGCGTCTGACAGTGTTCTGAAAACCCGAGCACCTTAAGCTGAGGGTTTTTAAAGGCCTCGGCAATATAGTCCTTAAGCGTCCCGGTTCCGTGGCCGCAGTAGAAGGAATGAGTGTGAAGGTTTATTTCATTTTGCGTAAAAATAGGCATCAGGGTATCCGTTATCAGAAAGTTCCTGTCCCACAAGGGTGGTCATGTAGTAAAAGTATAGCTCGTTGAGGCTAAGATATGGAGCCTCTGACTCATATTTTTTGACGACTTCCAGAAAATGCTGGGAAACATCAAACCTTATGGTTTTCTTTTCGCTGTCCACCACCTCAAAGGTGAAGTTGCCAGGGTCCGTGCAGACCTCCCTGAAGGCAGCTATGCGTTCAGCTTCATACTCCCTGTCGTACTCATCTACGTTTTCAAGAAGAGTCTCGGCATCATAGACAGTGCCGCAGAAGAGGTTTGCTTCTCCCCTGAGGGTCTTATCGTAGAAGTCGGTAAGCACATTGAAAACCTCGTCCGGAACGGCTATCTCCCTGCCGAGATTTTTATTGATTGTGGCCAGATTTACAAGGCCAGGGTACTCATGAGAAGCATCAAAGAGCATGTAGAAGCGTTTGAGGCTTTTTGAATAGAGGGAAGTAAGGGTTGCCGTGTTCTCCCTGATTTCGGAAGAAGAGCCCTCCATGTAGTAGGCAAGGCCCAGGGAGGAGGCATAAAAAGGCACATCGGAGTCCGCAGCAGGAGTAATTATCTGCCAGCCGGGCTCCTTATGACCGAGAGAAATAATTGCCGTCGCAAAGGCTGCGGCGGCTATGATAATCAGGGCAACAAACAGAACGGTCCTTAAAACCCTGTGTTTATCGCTAACCTCAATAATCTCTCTTTCTTTCACGATCAGTTCCCGAAACGAAGCTTTTTATATTTCTCGAATTCGGCATTGTTTGTAGAAACAAAGTGTCCGTTTCCGAGGTCCCTGAGCTGAGGCTTGTCAGTGCTGTAGTCATGAATCTTTTCAGGCTCATAGACAAACAGCTTCTTTTTCTTTTCCAGAATCGGGTCAGGAATAGGGATTGCGCTCATGAGAGACTTTGTGTACGGGTGCATCGGGTGGCTGTAAAGCTCCTCAGTCTCCGCAATCTCCATGATTTTTCCCTTATATATGACTACGATTCTGTCAGATATAAATCTGACAATGCTCAAATCATGGGCAATAAACAGGTATGTCAGTCCCCTCTCCTTCTGGAATTTCTTCAGAAGGTTCAGAACCTGAGCTCTGATACTTACGTCCAGTGCAGAGATAGGCTCGTCAGCAACAATGAACTCCGGCTCCATGACAATAGAACGGGCAAGGCCTACTCTCTGTCTCTGGCCGCCTGAGAATTCATGCGGATAACGGGTCAGATGTTCAGGAAGAAGTCCGACTTCCCTGATTACCTTCTCTACCTTCTGGTAGCGGTCCTTCTCATCCTTATACAGATGGAAGTTATAAAGACCTTCGGAAATAATGTATTCAATGGTAGCTCTTTCGTTAAGAGATGCAGCCGGGTCCTGGAAGATCATCTGAATCTTTCTGACAACCTCACGGTCATCCTTTCTGCTGAGCTTTCCGGAAATTCTCTTTCCCTTGTAGTAGATTGCACCATTTGAACACGGATTAATTCTTACTATGGCTCTTCCGATTGTGGTCTTACCTGAACCGGACTCACCTACCAGAGAAAGGGTTTCTCCCTTGTAGATGTCAAAACTTACATTATCAACAGCCTTGAAGGTCTTCTTTCCGTTCTTGAATACAACATCCAGGTTCTGGATAGAGAGCACAACTTCTTTCTTGTTATCTTCAGCCATGTTTTCCTCCTCAACCTTCAATATCAACGTAGGTCTTCATCATCTTCTCGTGAAGATTCTGAATAATCTTAGGCGGCTCTACCTTAGGAGCCCTCGGATCCAGAAGCCAGGTCTTGGCATAGTGAGTCTCAGAAACCTTGAACATGGGCGGCTCCTTGACGCGGTCTATAGCCATGGCATAGCTGCTTCTCGGAGCAAAGGCGTCTCCTACAATCTTGTTGTAAAGAGATGGAGGAGTTCCCGGAATACTGAAGAGGTCGTCTCCCTTCTCTGCAAGCTGTGTCAGAGAAGAAAGAAGAGCCCATGTGTACGGGTGCTTCGGCTCGTAGAAGATTTCATCTACGTTTCCAATCTCAACAATCTGACCGCCGTAAAGAACGGCAACACGCTCAGCAATGTTTGCAACAACGCCGAGGTCGTGGGTAATGAAGACGGTTGTAAATCCGAGCTGCTTCTGAAGGTCCTTGATGAGCTGCAGAATCTGTGCCTGGATTGTAACGTCCAGAGCAGTTGTCGGCTCGTCACAGATAAGGATCTTCGGCTGACAGGAAAGAGCAATTGCTATAACAATTCTCTGTCTCATACCGCCAGAGTACTGGAACGGATAGTCGTTAAAACGCTTCTCCGGATCAGGGATACCTACCTTTGCCATAATGTCAAAGGTTCTCTGTTTTGCCTCAGCCTGTGAGCACTTCTGGTGCTTGAGGATTACGTTCATAATCTGCTTTCCGATTGTGACAACCGGGTTAAGGCTTGTCATAGGATCCTGGAAAACTGTTGCAATCCTTCTGCCTCTGATCTGCTGCCAGTCCTTTGTATACTTGACCTTTGCGCAGTCAATACGGGCCCAGCCTTCAAGAATATGCTTGTCTTCTGTCTTTACTTCATTAGTGAACTTGACCCTGAATACACAGGTTTCAAAGATCTTGTTCAGTACATCTTCATTCTCAAGGTCCTCTCCAAGGCTCATGGCAAGCCTGAAAGCTTTTCTCAGCCTGAAGATGAACTTTATCTGACTGAAGAACGGATAGCGGCAGGTTGAAAGAAGTATTTCGTTTGTAATCTTCTCGTTACGCTTGAAAACCCTGTCACTTAAGCCGTACGGGTTCTTGTCACTCTGGCTTGTTGCAATTTTGGCCTTTCTCTGAGCCTTAAGCTCTTCAAGAGTCTTTCTGTCTGCAGCAACCTTTGCTGTAGCTGAACGGTAGGCTGCCTCTCTTTTCTTAATAAGATCCTTCTTCTCTGCAAGAATAGCGTTCTTCTGCTCTGTCCAGGCCTTAATCTTGCCCTGAATTTCATTATACTCTGTAGCATCACTGGGATTTTTGCGGTCCAGAGTGTACATATAGTTCTTTCTGTCGACTATATCGTCATCAAGAGTCTTGATTCTTGCTGCAAAAGAGGCTTCTTCATCAAGAGAAAGACTTGTTTTCTCCTTTATCTCCTGCTTCTTCTTAAGAATCTTTTTGTACTCTTCTGCACCTCTCTCAAGGGTTGAACCCTTGTGAAGCATCCAGTCAAAGTACTTCATCATCAGATGGTTTCTCTTTGTAATGACGACAGAAGTCTTTGAAATGTCATCATCATTGAACAGGATTGTTCCGTTTGAGATGAAACCGTTTGAATCAAGCATGCCGGCAAAGGTCTTGGTAAGAACAGACTTTCCTGAACCGGACTCACCGACTATGGCAAGGGACTCATTCTCATAGACATCAAGGCTTACGTCTCTGATGGCTGAAAGGATTCTTCCTCTGACATTAAACTTTACGTCTACGTTCTTAAGGGAAAGCAGGACATTTTTATCTTTTTTCTCTTCCATACTTACCTCCAGATCACATGTGGGTTCTCGGGTCCGTTGCGTCAGCAAGGTTCTGTCCGAGAACGTAAAGAATAATGGTAATGAGGGCTGCAACTGCTACCGGTGGCCAAAACTCCCATGGATAGACAAGGAAGCCTGTCTGTGCTTCCTGAATCATTCTTCCGAGAGAAGCAACGTTTGCAGAAAGACCTACTCCAATGTAGGAAAGGAAGACTTCCATTCCTATGTATGAAGGAAGCTCTGTTGCAAGGATTGTAACAATTACAGATGTCAGGAACGGCATAATGTTCTTGGAGATGATCCTCGGAATAGGTGTTCCGAGACATCTGGAAGCCAGAGAGTACTCACGGTCTCTGATTATCATGACCTGTGTTCTGAAGAAGTAGGCAATTGAGAGCCAGCCTGTGATTGTAAGGGCAAAGACAAAGCTCCAGAAACCGGCACCTATGACGTAGACAAGAAC
>JAIKXP010000122.1 GCA_024684115.1 Sphaerochaetaceae bacterium
GCTTTAACCCCCTAAGAAAAGGGCGGGAGGGAACAAAAAATCCGCTGCCGGAAGTGACAGCGGATGAATTAAATGGTTGGTTTGTATTTTATTTCACAACAAAGCTAACGAGCTTGCCGGGAACTACTATTTCCTTGACAACTGTCTTGCCTTCTGTGTATTTGCAGACGTTTTCGCTGGCTCTTGCAAGGGCGAGGATCTCTTCCTTTGAAGCTGAGCGGGAAACATCAAGCTTTGCCCTGACCTTTCCGTTGACCTGGACAACAATCTGAATCTCGTCATCTACTGTCAGAGCTTCAACATATTCAGGCCACTTCTGGTTGCAGGCTGACGGCTCGCCTCCGGCGCGTGACCAGAGCTCCTCTGCAAGATGAGGAACATACGGGCACAGAAGGAGGATGAACGGATTCCAGGCTGCCTTCGGAAGGGCTTCAAGCTTGCTCAGGTCGTTGACGTAAATCATCATCTGGCTGATTGCAGTGTTGAAGTTAAGGCTTGCAGTGTCATCGGTGACCTTCTTGATTGTCTTGTGAAGGCTCTTGAGAATCTCCTTTGAAGGCTCTTCGTCGGTAAGAGGCTTTTCCTCTGCAAGGCGCCAGAGTCTGTCAACAAAACGCCATACACCGGCAATTCCTGAGGTACTCCACGGCTTTGAAACCTGAAGCGGACCCATGAACATTTCATAAAGGCGCATGGTGTCGGCACCGTACTGGGCTATTACCTCGTCCGGGTTTACAACGTTCTTAAGGCTCTTTGACATCTTGGCAATTACTCTTTCGAGCTTCTCGCCGCTGACCCTGTCTATGAATTCTCCGTCCTTTTCCTCAACCTGGTCGGTAGGAACAAGGCTCTTGTTCTTCTTCTGGTAGGCGTAGGCTGTAATCATGCCCTGGTTTACAAGTCTCTGGAACGGTTCCGGAGTTGAAACCTCTCCGAGATCGTAGAGAACCTTGTGCCAGAATCTGGCGTACAGGAGGTGCAGAACAGCGTGCTCGGTTCCGCCAACGTAGAGGTTGACCGGCATCCAGTACTTCTCTTTCTCTCTGTCTACAAACCTCTCGTTGTTGTGCGGGTCAATGTATCTGAGATAGTACCAGCAGGATCCGCCCCACTGTGGCATGGTGTTTGTTTCCCTCTTTGCCTTTCCTCCGCACTTAGGACATGTGCAGTTTACCCAGCTCTCAATGTTTGCAAGCGGGCTCTCGCCTGTGCCGCTTGGCTGGTAGCTTGAAACCTCCGGAAGTGTGAGCGGAAGGTCCTTCTCAGGTACAGGCACTGTGCCGCAGGTCGGACAGTGGATGAGAGGAATAGGCTCTCCCCAGTATCTCTGGCGGCTGAAAATCCAGTCTCTGAGCTTGAAGTTGATTGTCTTGTGACCGAGCTTCTTCTCTTCGAGGAACTCAAGCATTTTAGCTATTGCATCTGCCTTGTTAAGTCCGTCGAGGAAGCCGCTGTTTACGTGGATTCCGTCTTCAGTCCAGGCCTGGGTCTGAACGTCTACTTCGCTCTTGAGAACTTCAATAATCGGAAGGCCGAACTTCTTTGCAAACTCCCAGTCTCTTGTATCATGGGCAGGAACAGCCATGATGGCTCCTGTGCCGTAGGTAATGAGTACGTAGTCGGCAACCCAGATAGGAATTTCCTTTCCGTTTACCGGGTTTATTGCGTAGCTGCCGGAGAAGACACCTGTCTTTTCCTTTGCAAGGTCTGTTCTGTCCAGGTCACTCTTCTTTGCAGCTTCCTTTATGTAGGCCTCCACAGCTTCCTTCTGCTCAGGGCTTGTGAGCTCTGAAATCATGGGGTGCTCAGGAGATACAACCATGTATGTGGCTCCGAAGAGGGTGTCACATCTTGTTGTGAATACTTCAAGGTTTTTATCAAGACCCTTTACCTTGAAAAGAACGGAAGCTCCCTCGCTGCGGCCAATCCAGTTGCGCTGCATGAGCTTGACGCTCTCCGGCCAGTCTACCAGGTCCAGATCATCAAGAAGTCTCTGTGCGTATGCTGTAATCTTGAGAACCCACTGTCTTATGTTGCGCTTTTCAACCTGGGCTCCGCATCTGTCGCAGTGACCTTCCTTGACTTCCTCATTTGCAAGACCTGTCTTACAGTTCGGACACCAGTTAATAGGTGCCTGACTCTCGTAGGCCAGTCCCTTTTCATAGAGTTTTTCAAAAATCCACTGAGTCCACTTGTAGTACTCTGCGTCACATGTGCTGACCTCGCGGTCCCAGTCGTAGCAGAAGCCAAGGCGCTTGATCTGGCGTCTGAAAGTGTCAATATTCTTCTTTGTGGTTATGGCCGGATGGGTACCGGTCTGAATGGCGTAGTTCTCTGCCGGCAGACCGAAGGCATCAAATCCCATCGGGTGAAGTACGTTGTGTCCGTTCATCCTGAGGAAGCGGCAGTAAATGTCTGTTGCCGTGTAGCCTTCCGGATGACCTACATGAAGTCCTGCTCCGCTTGGATAGGGGAACATGTCAAGGACGTAGGCTCTCTTCTCTTTCGGGAATGAAGGGTCTTCTTTGACTGAGAAAGTCTTGTTGTCTTCCCAGTATTTCTGCCATTTTTCTTCTATTTCGGTAAAAGGGTAACTCATGGCTCAGATTTTAGTTATTTTTGTCTTTATTATCTAGTACCAAATCACGCAGCATGAGTCTGTACTGGCTGCGAAATACCCTGAGATGCATGCGAACCTCATCAGAACTGTAGTCTGCATAGGTCCACGGAAGGGCCTGAAAGTCCCCGTTCTGATAGATGAGGGTCACTTCCCCGTAAATGCCGTCGCTAAGCGGTATGCGGTGGGCCCTGTCCTTGCAGGTTGCAAGAATGAGGTTTGCAAGGGACAGTGTTCCGGGGTCTATGTTAATGGGTCTTCCGGTTCCTTTTCCGGTAAAGAGCTTTTCCATTTCGTTGGTTCTGGTTTTTACCGCGCTTAAGGTGGATGGATCTATAAGTCTTTCAAACAGAAGGATATATCTTACGGGATGTCCTCCCATTTCGCTGTCATAGTAGTCAGTGAAAGGAAAATCCATGACGGGAGTTGCTGCCTTTACGGGTCCGAACGCCTCTTCCAGCATTTTCATGAGGCGCGGCCTTTCCTCCTCCATGGCGGAGAGGATTCCGATTATGAGGGCCGTCTTTTCAAATTGTCTTGCCTGTGCCATTTTTGTGTCTCTTTTTAACCCCGTTTATCTTTATTGGTCTTTAATTTATATCAATTCTCACACTTACGAGTGTTTATTTTCAAGATGTTATGATATTATTTGCTCATGGCAAAGATTACTGTCTTTTTGGGAAATCCGGGATTGCAGTACAGAAATACGAGACATAATGTTGCGTGGCTGTTCTGTGATTACCTTAAGGAACGTGGAGTCTTACCAAATTCAGGCTGGCAGGAAAAGTTTCACTCGGAGTTTTTGAGGACTACCGGTGGGATGATAATTTTAAAACCTCTAACTTATATGAACCTTAGCGGTCGCAGTGTACAGGAAGCGGCCTCTTTTTTTCGGGTAAAGACAGAGGATATTCTTGTTGTTCATGACGACATAGAGCTTGATTTCGGTATTATTAAACTTCAGAAAGGCGGTGGTATGGGTGGCCACAACGGCCTGAGATCTGTTAAACAGACCCTTTCTTCGGACGTATTCATGCGTCTGAGGCTGGGACTCGGAAGACCTCAGATTCAGGAAGTTTCATCATACGTGCTGTCAGGCTTCTCCCCTGAAGAGAAGACCGGACTGCAGAAAATGTTCGCCCGCGCAGAAGATCTGTACAAAACATTTATTTAGGAGAGATTGCATATGCGTAATCGCGATTTCAGAATTTCGGAAAACTCAAGAGAAGAAATGTCTCTATTCACACCGGTTTTTGAAACAGACGAAAGTCTGGGAAAACTTTACAGACAGGCTCAGGAGCTTGCCTTAACATACAACAAAAACCATGAAGATCAGGTTTCTGCTGCAAAACTCAACATTTCAGCAGTTCTTCACCTCATCTACCAGAGAGTCATTTCAATCCAGCTCAGAAATTCTGAGACTGACCCGTTCAGCAGAATCGGAGTTCTTGCAGAGAAGAATGAAGCCTGCAGGGAGGCTCTTGATTACTACAACAGGAAGTTCCCGTCAGAGCTTGGAAACGGAAGTGCCGTAACTGAAGAAGAGAAAAAGAAGGCCCTTGAAGATGAGGTTACCGGAATGGAGGCCATTGAGGCTCCTGTTGAAGAAGTAGCCAGAGCTTTCTTTGTTCACCAGGTATTCCTTGCAAACCCTGCCCTTTTAAGCGCCATGAAGAACATGCTCGGCCAGGACGGGCTGAGCTTCCCGGAGGCAACGGCAGCGCTGAGGACCATGCTGGGCAGCTACTTCCAGGGTTCAGACAGATCTGAATCAAGTAGCGAGGATCTTTTCTCTTTCCTCACTCTTCCGGCAAGACTTTTCCCTGATTCACTTACGGACCAGGTTAACTATATTGTGAAAAACTGGAAGGCCTTCCTTCCGGATGAACTTGTTGAAGCTCTTCTGAGGTCCCTCGACTATGTTAACGAGGAAGAGAAGCAGCACGGCTTCGGCGGCCCGGGAGAGATTTCAATCCCGAACTACAGCGGTGAGAGCGAATACGAGGACTTTACAGAAGACAGAAACTGGATGCCAAACGTTGTCATGATGGCTAAGAGTACACTTGTATGGCTCGACCAGCTGTCCAAGAAGTACAAGAGAGACATAAGCCGTCTGGACCAGATTCCTGATGAGGAACTGGACTTCCTCAAGGAAAGCGGTTTTACAGCCCTCTGGCTGATCGGTCTCTGGGAAAGAAGCCCGGCCTCAAAGAAGATCAAGAACCTCTGCGGAAATCCGGATGCCGAGTCTTCAGCCTACTCCCTCAAGGGATACATTATCTCTTCCCGCCTCGGCGGCTGGGATGCTCTTAATAACCTCAGGGCAAGGTGCTGGTCCAGGGGAATCAGGCTTGCAAGTGACATGGTTCCGAACCATACGGGACTGGACAGTGACTGGCTCTACGGACACCCAGAGTACTTCATGCAGCAGGATTATCCTCCGTTCCCGTCCTATTCATACACAGGAGCTGACCTTTCAATTGATCCGAACTTTGAGATCAAGATTGAAGACCACTACTTTGACCGCACTGATGCTGCCGTCACATTCATGAAGAGGGACAAGAGAACAGGAGAAACAAAGTATATTTTCCACGGAAACGACGGAACAACCATGCCGTGGAATGATACGGCTCAGCTCGACTTCCTCAAGCCGGAAACAAGAGAAGCTGTCATCCAGCAGATACTCGACGTGGCAAGAGCCTTCCCGATCATAAGATTTGATGCAGCTATGACGCTTGCGAAGAGACACATTGAAAGACTGTGGTATCCTAAGCCGGGCACCGGTGGGGACATTGCCGGAAGGGCAAACCACGGTATGACAGAAGAGGAGTTCAACAGGAGGATTCCGGTAGAGTTCTGGAGAGAGGTTGTAGACAGGATTCAGGAAGAGTTGCCTGACACGCTGCTGCTCGCAGAGGCTTTCTGGATGATGGAGAGCTATTTCGTGCGCACACTGGGCATGCACAGGGTCTACAATTCCGCTTTCATGCACATGATGAAGAACCAGGACAACAAGAAGTACAGGGATTCAATTAAGGCCACCATTGCCTTTGACCCTGAGATTCTCAAGCGCTACGTCAACTTCATGAACAACCCGGATGAGGATACGGCCATAGCTCAGTTCGGTGACGGAGACAAGTACTTCGGTATCTGTACCATGCTTGCTACCATGCCGGGCCTGCCAATGTTCGGTCACGGACAGATTGAAGGCTTTAAGGAAAAGTACGGCATGGAGTACCAGAGGGCTTACTGGGACGAGACTCCGAACCAGGGCCTGATTGACGAGCACAGAAGGAGAATCTTCCCTCTTCTGCGTCAGAGATACCTCTTCTCAGGCTGTGACAACTTCCAGCTCTACGATGTGAGAACTCCCTGGGGCGTTGAAGAATCCGTATATGCATTTACAAACGGCAGCGGAAACAGAAGAACCCTTGTTCTCTTCAACAACCGCTTCGAGAGAGCAGAAGGCACAATTTCAACCTCAGCTCCGAAGCTTGTAAGACACGGAGATTCAAGAGACCTTGAAACCGTATCCCTTGCTCAGGGCCTGGGTCTTACCATGGGAGTCAGAAGATTCGTAATCCTCAGAAATTTTGCTGACGGACTTATGCACCTTGCTCCTTCAATGAAGATTTTTGATGAAGGCTGGCACGTAAGCCTCAACGGTTATGAAACAAAGGTCTATACAGACATAAGGGAAGTTGAAGATGTAGACGGAATCTACCAGCAGCTCTATGACACAATCGGTGACAGGGGCGTTGCAGATATTGAGCTTGAAATCAGGCTTCTCTACCTAAGGCCGTTCTTTGAGGCAGCTCAGCCGATCAGAAACCAGAAGTTTGCCAAGAACATAAAGATGCTCATGACAGGCAAGTCTTCTGCAAATGCAAGACACGAGATTCTTCAGACTCTGGGAACATGCTACACCTATATCGAGGAGCTCGTCGGAAGTCTTGAAAAACTCGGACTTAACCTTAAGACCATGAAGCCGGCCTCAGTTCTTGATAAGCTCAAGAAGCTTGAAGAGGTCTGTTCAATGGATGTATTTGCAAACGGTAACGGAATCATTGAAGAAGACCTGCCATATCTTGCCGGTGTCTACTTCCTCCTTCTTCCGTTTGTTGATAAAGATGCAACGGTCTCCCAGACTCTTGAGACTGCACAGACCCTGCTTCTTGACCGCTTCTTCGAGTACAAGCCTGAAGTTGTTTACAGAGGAGCCCTGCTTGCCGCAGGAAAGGCCCTCAGCGTGGGTCAGCTCATTGAAAACAGGGCCTTCCTTACCCTGCTCGGCGTGAACGAGTACCAGGGAGTAAGGTGGTTCAGGGGCGAGTGCTGCCAGGAATGTATGTTCGAGGCAGTTCTTTCTCAGGCTCTGAACAGGAAGAAAGACGACGAAGAAATTGATTACAAGAAAGAACTCGGCTACTGGCTTGAAAAGGCTCAGAAGGCCGGTTATAAGGTGGACAATCTCAGATGAAGACCTGGTTGACTTATTTACTGGCGGTAATCCTCGGTTTTACGGCAAACCTGCTGTTTGGCGGCAGTACGGTTTTCGCAACTGCAGTAACGGATGTCTGCGCGGTATTAATTCACCTGATCACAGTGGTATCCATACCGCTGGTATTTATTACACTGGCAGCATCGGTGGCATCGGCCTTCAGGCCCGGAAGGTCTGAAAAAGGTGCCCCGCAGGTGCTCCTGATGGTTTTCTGGGGTCTTGCAAGTTCTGTTCTCTGCGTTCTTCTGGCAATAGCTGCCTTCACCCTCTTCCCCAGGGCTTTCCCGTGGATTGCCACTGCTGAAGCAGTTGAAGAGGCAACCTTTGCAGATATTTCAGGAACTCTTCTTTCCCTGACCCTGGACACCCTGAGTCTGAGGACCATCTCTTCCACAGCTGTGCTGTTCTTCAGCATTCCTGTGGCCCTGATTGCAGGTTTTGCCTTCAGGCCTACCGGAAACATCTATGTTCCGGCCTACAACCTGCTGAACTCTCTTTCAGAAGTCTGCATGAGGATCATGAAAGGACTTTCAAGATTCTGGTTCCTTCCTGTGGCCTTTTTCTCAGGCTTTTGGGCAGAGAAGATGATTCCTCAGATTACCGGGAACCTGAACTTTGTTCTGGTTTTCATCTGTTTTACTGTTTTACTTGTTTTCGTTTTTCTGCCGCTTCTGTTTGCATTTTTCACAAGATTCAAGGTTAATCCCTACAGGGAGCTTTTCTGCTTCCTTCCGTCCCTCATAAGCGGATTCTTTGTCACGGATTACATATTAAGCTTTGTTCCGCTCTACTCCAACCTTAGGAACAACAGCGGAATTCAGAAGCGCCATGCAGCAGCGGCCATTCCGTTTAACTGGATTTTCTCAAGGGGCGGCAGTGCTGCCATATCTACCTTTGTTTCCCTTTCCCTGATTATGGCTATCTCGGAAAGCGCAGATCTGGCCATACCGGTATCCCTCTACTTCAAGATGGGTCTTCTGTGTTTTGCAGCTTCTTTTGCCTGCTGTCTGAATCCCGGAACAGAGGTTCTTGTTACGGTAACCCTGGCTCTGACCATGGCTGGAGCAGACGTAGGTTCTTCAGTACTGTCAATCTTTACCGTCTTGCCCCTTCTTAACGGTGCCTGTATTATGACAGATGTAGCAATCTGCGGATTCTCAGCCTCTTATCTGGCATATAAAAAGGAGAGCAGGTGCATGATTTGCGCCAATGACATGGTATGAAAAAAATAAGGAAAAATACCGGAAAAACACTTCTTATTGCGGTGGAAATACTGTTCTGTGCAGGGGTTGTCTATCTCTGCTTTGATAACATAAACAGAACAAACTATCTGGTTTACGCCTCATACGCCGCCCATTCAGTGCTGATTCTGATTTTCTCCCTCGTTTTTTCCTCTTCTGAAAACTTTGTAAATACGGACCTCCTGTTCGTAAAAAGGTTCGCGCTCTTCTCAATCATAAGTGACGGTGTTGTAGTTTCCAGAATGAATGCACCTTACTACGGGGTTAAGGTAATAGACAGTCTGTATTCGGCAATCATGATTTGTCTTATCATGCTGCAGCTTACAAACCTCCTGGGTTCCATTCTGTTCTCCAGAAAGAGCAACCCGAAGTCAGCAAGAAAGTACAAGTTTCTTACAACCCTTTTCTGTCTGGTCTTCCCCGTCATAACCCCTTACTGCGGAAGCTTCGAAACCACACTCAATCAGGCCTTTGTCATGATTCCGGTTCTGGCCCTTCTGCTTTCAATTGTTTTTGGAATTATTGCTCAGTTCTTTAACCCGGAGAGGGAAGCTCTTCCTGTAAGAAACCTCTGCCTCATAGCTATTCTTACCGGTGAAATACTTCAGTTCTTCCCGTTCTCCGTCACAGGCTTTGTTGTCTGTGTACTTCTTTTGTTTATATCCCTTGTCTGGGTAATTATATTTGAACGTGTAAACAACAGAAGAATCAGCTGATTTTTGGAGATGAAATATGAAAATCGGAGAATACAGTGACTCATTTCTTCCTATCATTGACGGTGTAGGAAGAGTTGTTAAAGCTTATACTGAAACTCTGGCACACCGTGGCCATCAGGTATACGCAATTGCCCCCATGGCAGACATGGGCTTCAGGGGAAACCTGCCCTACGAGATAGTTGACTATTCTTCCATGCAGATGTCAAAGTCCATGCCCTGGAGAATTGGCTTAGACTCCCTGGATCCCCACTTTGCAGCAAGAATGCGCTACATTGACCTTGATATCTGCCACGTGCACTCCCCTGTCTTTGCAGGCCACATAGGCCTGAAATATGCGCGGCAGCACAATGTTCCTATCGTTGCCACCCTTCATTCCAAGTACTATGACGATATTCTGAAGGTCACAAAGAGCCACGCTCTTGCCCGCCTCGGTGCAAACATGGTCGCTGATTTCTACCAGCAGTGCGATGAGGTGTGGACTGTCAGCGAAGACTCTGCCAGAACCCTGAAGTCCTACGGCTACAAGGGAGATGTTATTGTCATGACCAACGGCACGGACAAGCATGTTCTGCACAAGGAGTGCATAGAGGATCTTTACTCTCTCTATCCGATAAAGAAAAACGTTCCTATCCTCCTCTTTGTAGGTCAGATCAACTTCAAAAAAGGAATAGACAAGGTTATAGAATGCTGCGCCCTGCTCAAGAAGGACGGAGTTAACTTCCAGCTGGTTCTGGCCGGTCAGGGACCGGACGAACAGGCCTGCAGGAATCTCGCTGAAAAGGTAGGCATTTCGGACCGCATGGTCATGACGGGACACCTCTCAGACATTCGCTATCTTGACTGCCTCTACTACATCTCAACCCTCTTTGTTTTCCCGTCCGTCTATGACTCAGCTCCCCTTGTTACAAGAGAAGCCTGCGCCATGCATACGGCCTGTCTTACGGTTGAAAACTGCGGAGCCTCGGAGCCGTTTACAGACATGTACAACGGACTTGTGAGCAAGAACACGGTTGAAGACATTTACAAAAAGATTTCAGACTTCCTCTCCATGCCTGCCGACAGGCGCCATGAAATAGCAGAGAACGGTTTTAACACCGTCCCGATTCCATGGGACGGACCTATCATGGACAGGGTAATTGAAAGGTATCAGAACCTCATAGACCTCTATAAATTCAAGAACAGGAACTGAGCATGAAGGACTTGTACCCGCGCCCTCAGATGGCCAGAGACAGCTTTTTCCTCCTTGACGGAGACTGGGAACTGGTCTGGGTTGATGAAACGGGTCACAGAACACAGGCGACGGTTAAGGTCCCCTATTCTCCGGAGGCAGAAGCTTCCCGCTTTTCCCCGGAGGAAGTTATTTCTCCAACCCTCAGGATAAACACCTTCATGCGCTACTGCAGGGAGGTTGTCTTCCCCGAAGACGTTGATTTTTCAAAAGAGAGGCTTTTTCTTAACTTCGGAGCCGTTGATTACAGGGCCATTATCTACATAGATTCAGTTCGCGTTCTCGAGCACACGGGAGGCTTTCTGCCCTTCTCCGTAGAAGTTAACAAAAGGTCCTTTGTTCTGGAAGTCTCAGTCTTTGACCCCTCTGACAGCCTTCCGGTTGTAAGGGGCAAGCAGTCCAGAAATCCCGGCGGAATCTGGTACCCGGCTCAGAGCGGAATCTGGCAGAGCGTCTGGATGGAAAAAACTCCTAAAGACTACATAAAAAGCTTTGATATTACGCCTGACCTTGAGGGTTTTGTCATAAGTGTAGAAACCTCTTCCCAAACGGGCGGAACAGTTGAAATAGAGGGGAAGAAGATTAGCTTTGAAAGCGGGAAGAAGACAAGGGTAAACATAGAGAACCCGCTTCTGTGGTCCCCGGAGCACCCTCATCTCTACAACTTTACAATCAGGAGCGGCGAGGACTGTGTTTCTTCCTACGCAGCACTCAGGACTTTCGGAATAAAGGACGGAAGGCTTCAGCTTAACGGCAAGAACTACTTCAACCACGGGCTTCTGGACCAGGGCTACTGGAAGGGCGGCCTCTACACTCCTCTTTCAGACTCCCAGATGACAGAAGACATTCTTCTTGCCAAAAGGCTCGGCTTCAACACTCTTAGAAAGCACATAAAGGTTGAAAGCCTCAGGTGGTACTACCACTGTGACAGGCTCGGTATCCTTGTCTGGCAGGACATGGTAAGCGGAGGCGGAAAGTACAACAAATTCTTTCACTCAGCCCCTCTTTTCACAGGCTCCTTCCTTAACGACAGGGATCCTCTTGCCCAGAAGAAAATGGGCTCAGACGACCTGGAGTATAAAAAGGAGTGGCTTAACACAGCTTTAGAGACCATAAGGCTTCTTAAAAACAGTCCGTCAGTTGTTATGTGGGTAGCCTTCAACGAGGGCTGGGGACAGTTTGACAGCTCTCATGTCTGCTCCATTCTTGAAAAGGAAGACCCTTCAAGACCCGTGGACTATACAAGCGGGTGGCACGACCAGGGAGACGGTCCGTTTAAGAGTGTTCACTGTTACTTCAGGCCCTACCGCTTTAAGAAGGATAAAGCCGCTCGCTGCGTGATTCTCTCTGAGTTCGGAGGCTACGGTCTTAAACTGGAAGAGACGGAGAAGAAGAACTTCACCTACCGTAAGCTCTCAAGCCGTGAAGAGCTTACCCGTGCCATTATGGAGCTCTACGAGAAAGAGATAATTCCTGCAAAACAGAAGGGTCTTGCTGCCAGCATATACACCCAGCTTTCAGATGTTGAACAGGAGACCAACGGGCTTGTTACCTACGACAGAAAAACCGTAAAGGTTCTGGAAGAGCCCATGCGTATGATCTCCGAAAAACTCTGCGACAGAGTATGAGTGTAAATCATTAAATCATACCTTAAGAATGAGAAATTTCTCATAAATGTATTGTAGATTGGGATTTTTTTCTCGTCTCCAATGCATATGTCATGTAGCTGGAAATTTTTTCTCGTCTCTATGACATTTGTCATGTAGCTTGGGAATTTTTTCTCTTCTCCAATGCATATGTCATGTAGCTGGAAAATTTTTTCTCTTCTCTATGACATTTGTCATGTAGCTTGGGATTTTTTTCTCTTCTCTATGACATTTGTCATGTAGCTGGAAAATTTTTTCTCGTCTCTATGACATTTGTCATGTAGAAGGGAAAATTTTTCTCTCCTACATGACATTTACGGGTTTCCTCATTCTCAAGAAAGCCGCAAAATTCAAAAAAATAGGGGACTGCTCATTAACAGTCCCCTACGTGTTTTATTCATCTTCAGTTGTTCTTGTAGACGATTACGTTTGTCCTTGCTGGTGCGGAGTGACCAATCTGGCCCCAGCCAATAACTGCGTTGTCCTTGAAGTCAATTCTGAAGTCAACCATGTCATCACTGAAAGCTGTGGAAGGAACATAATACACAACGTATTCAGTCTGCGTTGTCTGATCAAAACCAGTTGAAGAAGGTTTTCCGAAAATTGAGAGAACCTGCTCCTTAGGCATTCCGACATAGAGCCTTGTGAAATCCTGTACAGACACACAGGCTACCAGGCTTAAAAGAACAAAAGCTGCGATTAATACAATTAAGACTTTTTTCATAACAAATCCTCTAAAAACTTGAATGTAAATCAAAACTTAACAATGCACGGATCGTAATCCTCAGGAGGTACAAGTCCGAGCATGGACATACATGTTGCTGCAACTGAGCTGATTCCAAGTCCTTCCCTGAGATCCTGACTGTACTCGCCGTTGTAGCACGGGTCGTAAACAATGAAAGGAACAAGGTTCAGAGAGTGGCTTGTCTTTGGCTTTGGCTCTCCGGCAGCGTCTTTTGCAACGGAACCGTCCTTCTTGTGCTCAACCATGTCATCTGCGTTTCCGTGGTCAGCTGTAATGAGGAGTACACCTCCAGCCTTTTCAACTGCTTCACGGATTCTTCCGATCTGAAGGTCCATGCCTTCCATTGAACATACTACAGCCTCAAAGACTCCTGTGTGTCCGACCATATCTCCGTTAGGGAAGTTGAGCTTGATGAACTGGTACTTGCCCTCTTCGACTTCCTTGATGACTCTGTCTGCAATCTCTGCACACTTCATCCACGGGCGCTGCTCGAAAGGAACAATGTCTGAAGGAATCTCAACGTACTCTTCAAGGCTCTCGTCGAACTTTCCGCTCTTGTTTCCGTTGAAGAAGTATGTTACGTGACCGAACTTCTGTGTTTCTGAAATGCTGAACTGCTTTACGCCTGAAGCACAGAGGTACTCTGCCATTGTTCTGTCGATTGAAGGAGGATTAACAAGGTACTGCCTTGGTACGTGCAGGTCTCCGTCATACTCCATCATTCCGGCATATTCTACCTTCGGATGTCTCTTTCTGTCGAACTCTGTAAGGGTTTCAGCATCAAAGGCCTTTGAAATCTCAAGAGCTCTGTCGCCTCTGAAGTTGAACAGGATGAATGAGTCTCCGTCCTGTACGCTTCCGACCGGCTTGCCGTCCTTTGCTACTACGAATGGAGGAAGATCCTGGTCAATTGCGCCTGTTTCCTTTCTCAGTGTCTCAATTGCCTCATGGGCACTTGCAAACTGTCTGCCTTCTCCGAGAACGTGTGTTTCCCAGCCCTTGCGGACCATGTCCCAGTTGGCGTTGTATCTGTCCATGGTAATTACCATTCTTCCGCCGCCTGAAGCAATCTGGCCGTCAAATGTGCCGTCAGCTGAAAGGTCTTTCAGGAAGTCTGCAAACGGATCAAAATAATCGAGGGCAGATGTCGGGTCTACGTCTCTTCCGTCAAGAAGTGCATGTACCCTTACCTTTTTAACTCCCTCTTTCTTAGCCTCAACAATCATGTCCTTGAGGTTCTTGATGTGGCTGTGTACGTTTCCGTCTGAGAGAAGACCGAGGAAATGAAGGGTTCCGTCTGTCTTCTTAACGTTATCAACAAGCTTCTTCCATGTTTCACCCTGGAACATGGCGCCTGTTTCAATGGATGTTGCTACAAGCTTTGCACCCTGTGCAAAAACTCTTCCGCAACCCATGGCATTGTGTCCGACTTCACTGTTTCCCATGTCTGCGTCTGTAGGAAGTCCTACAGCTGTTCCGTGAGCCTTAAGCTTTGTCCACGGACATGTAGCAAAAAGCTTGTCCAGATTCTTTGTCATGGCCTGTTTTACGGCATCTCCGTCTTCGTACTTACCGAAGCCGACTCCATCCATAATCAGAAGAACTACAGGTCCCTTTCTGCTTATTTTTCCGCTCTGTTTGAGTTTATCAACCATTTATTATTTCTCCTCCTGATAGTTACCTGAAAGGTAATCTATTGCAGCCTTAAGCTGAGCATCGAACCAGACGTCACATACCGGCTGCTCATCATAGGTCATTCTACTATAATATTCGGTCTGTACAATAGAGTACAGAAGTTCTGCAGGAAGTCCTGTATCAGAATTTTCCTGAGCAAA
>JAIKXP010000016.1 GCA_024684115.1 Sphaerochaetaceae bacterium
AACTGTGATTCTTCCCTTAACCTGACCGTAGTCTTCAGCTGTAATTTTGCCTTCAAGACCATCGATAATGTAGTTAATCAGAACCTGGTTATCAAGCATGACATTATCGAGGAGGTACATATTGTCTGTGAACATTGTGAAACCATCACCCATATCCTGGAGGAGGTAGTTGTGGCAAGCAAGTGTATATTTTGCTTCTGGAACAATCGGTGTCCATCCTTCTTCTTCAGAACCGACCATAACGTCCTTAACTCTTCTATCTCCTGCAACTCCAGCAAAGAATCCATTCTCATCTTCAATACATGTTGATGCAACTGATGTATCAATTGTGTACTTGAGACCAGATACCTGGAGGAAGCCACCTAATTCACCAAGAGCTTTTCCTGCGCCGTCATCAGCCTGAGCAAGAGTTGATCTTGAAGCCCACTCAAGAGCATCAAGGATTTCCTGACCAGTTGCTTCACACATACAGAGCATGTTTCCATAAGGATGAACCTTGATGATTCCGTCAAGAGTAATATCTCCAGCAGCAATAGTAGCACGGATACCACCACCGTTAACAAATGCAATCTGAGCACCAGACATATATCTGTAAGCATCTGCACAAAGATCACCGATAGCTGTTTCTCTGTTTCTTACTGCTCTTGCACCTGTTTCAGGGTTCTTAATGTTGAGTTCAATGTCAGAAACTGCAACCGGTGTGTTTACAAGATCAAGATACTGACTTTCAATTGCAGCAACTACTGCAGCTGTCTCTGGATCCTGAGCTTCAGGATGTACAAACTCTGCTGTAATTTCTCTGTAAGGATAGATTGTCAGCATACCGAGATTTTCAAGCTTTGTTCCGGTCTGTGAATAGAGAACCTTGCGTCCTGCAGCATCCTGAACATATGAGCTCTCAACTACTGAATGTGAGTGACCATCAAGAAGGACATCAATACCCTTTGTATTTGCAATCAGGTCTGTTGCTCTGTCTGGTGCAGATTCTTCTTCAAGTCCAAGGTGGGACATGACAATAACATAATCAGCGCCAAGAGCTCTGACTTCATCAATGTAACTCTGTGTTACTGCATAAAGCTCTTCACCTGTGGCAAAATTGTAAACAAATTCACCATCTTCCATGAAGTACTTAGGAGTAGACTTAACAAGAGTTTCATGGGTAGAAACACCGATGAAAGCAACAGTTGTAAGACCATAATTTACGAGCTTATATGGCTTTGTATCTGCAAGAAGGTTAGTATTCTTACCACTGTATGTAATTGTTGCGTTCAGGTATTCATAATCAGCCTTATCAATGAGCTCTGCAAGTCTGTCCATACCATAGTCAAACTCATGGTTTCCAAAGATTGCAAGATCGTAACCAGCTGCATTCATCATGTCTACAAGATATTCGCCTGTAGAAACTGTACCTACTGTTTCGCCCTGTATTGCATCTCCATTATCAATAAGGGTTACATAAGGTGTAACTTCAAGCATCTGTTTCTTGTAGTCAGCAACAGAAGCAATATTGATGTTCTTATTGTATCCGCAGTGAACGTCATTTGTGTAAAGAATTACGATTGGCGTTTCAAGCTGTGCCTGAGCGAAAAGCATGGCAGATCCAAAAAGAACCAGCAGAAGAGTAAAGGCAATTAATCTTTTCTTCATACATTTCTCCTTTTAAAATCTATAGCATTGAATCAAAATTTGATTCATACACTGTCAGTCTAAGAATAAATCCTGAGGTATTTCATTGTCAAATTATTTATAAATGAAGTCGCCCGGGTTAAGAGGCACACCGTCCAGTTCGATCCTGAAGAAAATGGCTGGATAGTCGAGTAAAGTATTGTTTTCCTTAACTGTTCCTATAACCTCACCTGCTGAAACTCTCTGGCTTACGGTAATGTTGATTGAGGAAAGGCAGTTAATGAATGAGGTATAGCCTCCGGCATGTGAGAACTTAACTGCATAGGTTCCGTTCTGGTTAATCTGAATGTCTACTACTGTTCCACCAAGGACTGATTTGACAGGTGAACCGGCTACACATTTAAGAATCACTCCATCAAGAACAGTACTTTCTCCGGTAAGAGGATCAGTAAATGACTGATTGAAAAGGCCTGTAATCTCAGCAACATCTACAGGCATGTAGAAACTCAGAAGCTCTGATGATGATTTATCAGAAGTTGAAACATAATATTCGTCTGAAGGTATGAAAAGTCTGGTACCTACAACAAGCTCATCTGAAGAGAGACTGTTAAGGACCATAAGGGTTTTAGGAGAAATCTTAAGTAAGAGCTTTGAAATAACTGACTCAAGTGTATCTCCTTCCTGGACTGTATATACAGAGCCGTTTCTGTCAGGGATTATCAGTATATCTCCCTCTTCTATCGACCTTCTTATACTGTTTACGGCATAGATGGTCTTAATTGAAATACCGTAAGAAGCTGCTATCTGTGCAACGGATTCCCCTGCTTTTACTGTGTGTTCATAATAGACAACGGGAGTTATTTCTGTCTGTGAATCCTGCTTTGATTCTGAAAGGGAAAGAGCTACGGCCGGTACTGCAGGTTCTGCAGGAACAACGGCCTTACTGCTGCCTTCACTTACGGCAAAGTCACTCTTGACTTCAGGCATTTCAAAGTAAGTATCACTTGTTGTAACTGTTGTAACGGTTTCAGGCTGAACTGTTTCAGTCTTCTCTTTTGCAGTCGATTCTGATGATGGTTTGATAGATGTCCAGACAAGAACAGCTCCGATACAGATCAGGATTGCAAGCAGTATAAATGCAAGCACAAGCCTTGATGAACCGCGCGGGTTGTATCCGGAGTCTACATCTGAATAATCATCATAATCTCTTCCCATTCCAAAAACACTCGACAATTAATGTAATAAAAATAATAATAAAATTATGTCATCTTCAACGCAAAAAAGCAATATAGGGACATTTCTCATGGGGCTGTCCATAGTGGCTGTTCTGGCTCTTGTCGTACTTGCCATGTATGATGTTTTCTCAGGAGAAATGAGGAGTGGTAAATATATAGATCCTCAGGTTGCAGAAAAAACCGTAGAAGGAACCATATATGACAGAGAAGGAAGAGCTCTTGCCATTGAGGTTCCTGTTTATGAAATCTATATAAATCTGGAGAAGATAGACAACACCCAGCTTGAACTGCTCGCTCAGACAATAGGACTCTATACCGGAGAATCCATGGCTTCAATTCTGGCAAAGTGTAATCAGTCAGAGTCCATGCTTGTATACATTTCTTCCGTAGAAGATGAAAGTGAGTATCTGAGGATTATGGATGCCGTATCTTCCTACTCCCTTGAGGGCTTTGTACAGACTAAAAAAGGCTCAGAAAGAATCTATCCGGCACAGTTCCATATGGCCCAGCTCATCCTTGAGGTTGAAGACGTTTTCTATGACGTTCTGAACCCGAGGCCGGCTTTTGATTCTCAGATAACATATGGAAATGACATAAGCCTTACCCTTGATCTTGATATACAGTATTTTTCAGACCTTGCAGTACAGAAGGTCTACAGCCTTCAGAATCCTGAGCTTGCAGTCTGTTTTATCTACGACTGTAATACTTCAAGGATTCTCGGGCTCAGTACATATCCATTCTACGACATAAACACAACTTCAACTGGCATGAAGAATTATGCCTATCTTTCATCCTTTACTTATGAAGGAAAGCAGTACAACGCCTCAGTAATTATGGATAGTGAACTATCCGGGCAGTTTAACTCTGCTCATCAGGATACTCAGTTCATAAAAGATCTTTTCAGCAAGTACAGCGAAAAGCATTCAAGCTGCATAGTAAGAAAGGTCAAGGGTTCATCCAGTGAGTATATTCTCTTCGTAGCAAGCCTTAATCCAAGGATTAATACAGGAAAAGAGGCTGTTGAGGAAGCTGTAAAGATTATTGAAGACGGCCTTGTAGCCCAGTCAAAGATTTAAGTCCATCTCCCCTGTTTCCCTGAGGATTTTTTCCTGCTCAATCAGCATGGGTTCAGTTTCCATGTCGTTGGTCTTGTGGTCGAATCCGTTGAGATGAAGGATTCCATGGATGAGAAGTCTTGAAAGCTCTTCATTGTCTGTAATTCCGAAGGTCTCTGCATTTGCATGCATGATTTCAGGACAGATAATCATATCTCCGAGATTTCTTTTGACCCTGGCAGGAACTACAAAATCAAATCCATCCTCTGAGTCTTCAGCAGCAAAGCTTAAGATGTCTGTAGGACTGTCAATGTTTCTGTATTCCCTGTTAAGGTTGTGAATATATTCTTCGTCACAGAAAGTAACTGAGAATTCTACATTTTTGACGGCGAGAAGATTGCAAACCCTGTCAAGATAAGCTTTAACAGCCTTCTTTGGTGCAATTTCAGAGTATTTTTTATCAGTGTATTCAATTACGTATGTATTCATTTTTTATTTTCCTCATCAGGATATTCTATTCTTGCGTGGTACTGAGCTGTAAGGGTTTTAAGGAGGGATTCACTTATTATGTTAAGGTCCTTCATTGAAAGATTACAGTTATCCAGCTGATGGTGCTCAACCTTTGACAGTATTATAGCCCTGATCAGTTTTGAAAATTTTGCCGGAGTAGGATCATTAATTGTTCTGGCTGCTGCTTCAACGCTGTCGGCAATCATGACTATTGCACATTCCTTTGTTGAAGGCGGCTCAGCGTTATATCTGAAGTCACTCTCCTCAACTATTCTGTTCTTACCCTTGTTCTCATTTGCTTCATGTAAGAAGTATCTTATGACGTCATTACCATGGTGGTTTGCGATTATATCGATAATCTCTGCAGGCAGCCTTGCTTCCCTTGCCTTATCGGCTCCGCTCTTAACATGGTTTCTGATGATTGATGCAGAAAGAGTCGGGTTTATTTCATCATGCTTGTTGTTTCCGCTCTGGTTTTCTACAAAATACTCAGGATGGTCGGTTTTTCCTATATCGTGGTAAAGACCTCCAACCATGGCTATTCCATAGTTTGCTCCAACCTTTGCAGCTGCTTCCTGTGCAAGCTCTGCAACTGAACGGCTGTGGCTGTAAGTTCCTGGAGCTGCCTTTGCAAGACGCACAAGGAGAGGAGAATCCGTATATGCCAGTTCATGAAGTCTGAACACTGTCGGCAGATTAAAGACTTTTTCAAGAACAGGAATTGCTCCAAACAGAATGAGGTTTGAAAGAGCTGTTCTTGCTGCAGTAATTACAAGAATATCCATCATGTCAGGAATTGAACTTGCCTCTATTACTATACAGAAGGTAGTAATCATGACGGAACCTGCTATAGACAGGAAGAACTGAAGAAGTGAATCAAGTCTTCTGTTCATGAATCTTATTGTATAGCTGCAGAAACTTCCGACAGATACTGCATAGAAGAATGTGTATACATTTGCGCCTGGAGAAATTACCATGGCTATTCCTATTGCAGCTGCAGAAATAAATCCAAGACTTTTCTTACTGCTTAAAGCAGTTACCAGCATAGGCACAAAACAGACCGCAAAAAACACTTCCGTGCTGTTCAGTTCAAGATAGCTGAATTTCAGACTCAGGTATGTGGCAACACCTATAACTAGAAGAGTTGAAACGGTAAATACACCAATGTAAGTCATGTAGTGTATTCCTGAATGTCTTGCAACAAAATAGAAGCCCAGAACAGTTGCTATGAAACCTGCAAGACAGAATATACCCTGTCCCCAGTATTCCCTGATATCAAACTTTGAACTGTCTGCAAGACTTCTGATTACGTCTATTTCATTTTCAGTTATAACCGTATCAACCGGTATAATTACCTCTCCCTTGGTATAGCTTTCAACAACCGGTTCAACCTGAGACATGGCTAAGTCTCTTCTGTATGTTGTAATAACCGTATCCTCAAAAACGTTAACTACAAGACAATATTTAACAAAAGTAAGAAGTTCCTTGTAATTGGAAGGAGAAATAATATCTGAATATTTTGCAGCCTGTTCAAGAATATACTGATCAATATTTGAGCTGCTTAGCAGACTATCAGTATCAACAACTCTCTGGCTGTTGGCATAAACATCATAAGGAATGTTGATAATCAATATTTTATTATTTTCCAGGAGCTTCATCTGGGATAATTCAATTTCATCAAAGTAACCCTGTTTGATAATTTCAGACAGTATTTCATATGCAACCGAGATTATATTCTGGTTTGTAACCTCATTCTGTGAACTGAGATACTCGTAGTTGTAAAGCATCTTTTCACTGTTTGCCACATTGAAACTGAACACTGTAGGAATCGATAAAGCTGCCTGATTCTTAAGCTCTGCTGTAGCCTTGGCATCAATAATATCTACGGTTGAATAAACATATACAGTCTCATCTGCTATATAGCCACTTTTAAGGGTGTTTAGATATCTGTTGTATATTGCAGTCGTATTTGTAGAAATCATTATGGCTGAACCGACAGATGCAGCAGTCAGCAGGATAATGCACAGAAAGACTATCAGGTATGATTTATTTGTATTCTGATTATTCTTCTTCATAAGCGTTAATTATCCTCTGCACTATTCTTGACCTTACTGTATCCCTTCCAGAAAAGTTTATAAAGGATATTCCTTCAACATTCTTCAACCTTCTCTGAGCGTCTACAAGACCACTGGCTTTCTGGTTCGGAAGATCTATCTGTGTAATGTCTCCTGTAATTATAGCACAGGAGTTTTCTCCAAGTCTCGTAAGAAACATTTTCATTTGTCCTGACGTAGTATTCTGAGCCTCATCAAGTATTATACATGCATTTGTAATGCTTCTTCCCCTCATATAAGCAAGAGGAGCAATCTCTATCTGGCCGCTTTCTTCAAGTCTTTTTACGGTTGAAGGACTAAGTGTTGCTTCCATGCTGTCATAAAGAGGTTTGAGATAGGGATTAAGTTTCTGACTGAGGTCTCCGGGAAGAAATCCAAGGCTCTCCCCTGCTTCTACAACCGGTCTTGTAAGAATTATCTTCTGTTTCCTGCCGCTAAGAAGTTCTCCAAGGCACCAGCTTACTGCAAGAAAGGTTTTTCCTGTTCCTGCAGGTCCGGTTGCAAAAACAACCTGAGAATTTTCCATGCTGTTTATGTATTCTTCCTGACGGGCTCCTTTGGGGTAAACTGATCTGGTCCCGATAGTTATGTATTTCTTTCTTATTTCTGATGAATGAAGAGATTCAGAAGTATTTTTCAAAGCCTTGTATTCCATCAGCACTTCAGGCTCTGAAATGCTTTCACTTATTGAGGCAAGCTTTTGCAGCCTGTTCATAATGAGGTTGAAATCATTTTCTTTTTCAGGGTCATCACCCGTATATTCAACCCTGTTTCCCCTGACCATTATTGAACAGTCCAGAAGATTCTCAAGGTATTCTATATTCGAGTCATTTGGACCGCAGACAGTAGAAAGAACATCATGTTCATTAAAGACAAAAGCTGCACCCATATCACTTCTCCCATTCTTCATCAACAAGTTTATTTTCACTCTTAAGCTCAGGTATGGCGTTCCACTGAACATATACCTTTACTTCCGGAGACCAGTATTTCCCGTCACTGTCTGAGGCAATTGAAGCCTTTGCCTCAATATTCAGGTTCCAGTCATACATATAGTGAACAAGTTTAAGACTCATGCTGCTGAGGTTGAATCCGGTTGACTTTCTTCCGTTTCCGAAGAAGTCGAAAGACTTTAAGAGATCCTGGAGCATAAGTGGTAAACTGAAGTTTTCATTTTCATCATAATACCTGTAGAAACTGGTATTTGCAGATGTAGTCTTTAGCTGAAGACTGAGGAATTCATAGATCTCAAAGTTAAGGCCAAAGTTGAACTTAAGGGAAGAACCGTAAATATTCGAAAATTCTTTGTCATAGTCAGCAGAGAATGAAGCTTCTACACCTATTCTGTTTTCCCAGAAATAAAGTGGATCTACAGAATAATCAAGATGAACAGTCATTTTTTCAGCTATGAACTGATAGTCGCTGAACTTGAATTTTACGTAATTCTTCTTCCATGAAACACCAAGATCAAGGCTCTTGTACTTAAAGTCACTCTCAAGTGTAAGAGACTCAGTCAACTTCAGGTTTGAATCAAAGAATGAGAGTGATAAACTCTGAACAAGAGTATTTCCAAGCCATCCATCCTTGCTGAAATCATAGGTGTCAGTAATCTTGAATTCATAATTACTGTCTTTCTGTATAACAGAGAGGTTTGCCTTTCCTTTCTTGAACAGCAGGTCTTCTTCAAGATACATCTGAGTAGAACCGGTTATGGTAAAAACTCCCTTTTTAAAGGTAAGACTTGGAGTATTTATTAAATCCAGCGGCTTAAGCTGCTGCTTGACTGAGAAGCTGAAACTGGAAGTCAGGGATTTTGAGAACTCCACACTGTGGGCGGTAAAGTAATCCTTTTCCCATTTGAAACTCTGAATTGTTTCTACATCCTTACTGAACTTATATTTGTAAAGGCTTATGTTCTGAACGTATGAAAGACCTAAAAGATCACTGCTTGCTTTAAGTGAAGAGGTTATCTTGAAATCCTTTGAAACAGGATAGGTTTCCTTGTCTTCCTTATTGTATACGTATTCAGGAGTTATAGTCTCAGTCAGTGAAATGATATCAAGTGGAGAGTCAGCCTTAAGGTTTATGTTTCCGTTTGCCTTGAGGTACAGAGTATCATTTATAGCTTCCCTCTTTACATAACCGTTTGCCTTGTAATCAAGTGAAACTCCGTAAGAATCTGATTTTGTAGATGTATCGCTAAAAGATGTACTGTAGGTACTTACTTCCGCATCCGTATCTGAACTGCGGAAAAGAAGGATCTTGTTTCTTATCTTCTCATAATCTGTAGAAAGAGACTTTTTTTCCTCCTCTGATGTCGAAGATGACTCGTTAAGTTTTCTATATGTTTCTAGATATTCTTCAGCAAGGTCATTTGAATATGTAGTCTTCTCTTCCTGACTGGTTTCTTTTCTTAAATTGAAAATTGAACCGCTTAAGGAAGCATTAAGTTCAGGTAGAACTTCAGTGCTGAGGCTGTAGGCATAATCTGAACTGTCCCATTCATATGTGAGCTCAGTCTTTAAGGTTGAAAGGGAGAACTTCTGAGAGAGAAATTCAAAAGATGTATTTAAAGAAGCACTAATCGTGTACTTACTGACCTTCTTATTGGTAGTTGGGACTGTTGCTTCATTTCCAAGTACCGTATCAAGTTCAAAGTCGGTATTTCTGTTGTAGAAGTCTGTCTTAACATTCGGGTCACTTATCAGAGGCACGGAGAAAGTAAATGTTGTCTTGTTATTCTTATAGGTGCCTGAAACATCAAGAGCATATCTTAAAGGATTGTAATAGGATAGAGCCGGTTCAGGCATATAGGCTAGAACTCCGCGGGACTGAAGCTTAAGTTTCTTGTCAAAAAGATTATTAAGGGTATCAAAGCCAAGAGCCAGTCCGTAATTTGCGTAGGCATCTGCGGTAACAGCCAGGTAGCTTGAAGTATCCTGGGCCCACTTCTGTAAACCGGAGTACTCTTCATTATCTTTAGCCGGCCTGTAAATGATTCCGTCACGGATCATTACTCCGTCTTCCTCATTTGAAAGAAGGCTCAAGGCTGAGAAAGCAGCAGAACTTGCATTGTCAGAACTGTCTGAACTGGAACTTGAAGTAGAAGTTGTACTTTTCTCCCATATAGCAGGATATCTGCCGTAAACTTCAAAGGTTGTATTGAGGAACATGCCCTTTGTTCCTGAAATACCTACAGCCGGATTTATAGCAAGTCTTGTATTCGGGTAGTAAAGCACCGGAAGCCAGAAAACAGGCACCCGGCCAAGTTTGATAAGTGCATTTTTAAAGACAAAATCCGATTCAAGAACAGCAATGTTATCAGCTTTAATGCTCCAGTACGGATCATTTTCCCTGGTTGCAAGGCTAACACCGCTCATTATAATCGGCCCGTCATCCCCTCCGCCGTAGGATACTTCCTCACCGTCAAGGTAGAAGACAAGATTTGTGCCTGAAGATTTTCTGTCTATGGAAGAGTTCCCGTTGTAGACCATGAGGTCCAGGCTGTCCCAGTTGAAAACTATACTGTCTCCCGTGTAATCCCTGAGGTCTGCCGCACTGAGGCTCACATTGCCAGTGGCAACTATTTCTTTATTCTCAGAGGAAATCTCTATCCTGTCTGCAGTTAGCGTTCTGGTTTGCTTGTCAGAATTGCTTCCATCCGTAGTCAATTCCAGTACAACATGTCCTTCCAGTACAATGTACTTATCTCTGGCTTTCACCAAATCCGCATTACGGATTTTTACATTATAGGTTTCAGCATAGAGAGATAGGGAAACAAGAATCAGCAACAGTACTGCAAGAATCTTTTTCACTTCTGAAGAATCTCCTTAAGGAACTGTCCCGTATAGGACTTGCTGCACATGGCTACATCTTCAGGCGTACCCTGAACAACTATATTTCCACCGCCATCACCGCCTTCGGGGCCCATATCTATAATCCAGTCTGCCTGTTTGATTACATCAAGGTTATGCTCTATGAGTATAACTGTATTTCCCGCATCAACGAGCCTGTTTACAACTTCCATGAGTTTCTTTATGTCAGCAAAATGAAGACCGGTGGTCGGCTCATCAAGAATATAGAGAGTCTTTCCGGTTCCTATCTTGCTGAGTTCAAGACCAAGCTTAATTCTCTGGGCCTCTCCTCCTGAGAGAGTCAGGGCGCTCTGACCGAGCTTTATGTAATCAAGACCTACATCTACCAGAGTCTGAAGCTTTCTTCTGATAGGCGGATAGGCTTCAAAAATCTTAAGTGCTTCTGAAACCGTCATATCAAGAACGTCACTTATGCTGAATCCCTTGTACTTAACTGCAAGAGTTTCCTGATTAAAACGCTTTCCATGACATACATCACAGGTTACGTAAACATCAGGAAGGAAGTTCATTTCTATCTTAAGTGTTCCGTCTCCGCTGCAGTGTTCGCACCTTCCGCCTGAAACGTTGAAACTGAATCTTCCGCTCTTGTATCCGCGGGCCCTGCTCTCAGGAAGCTTTGCAAAGAGCTCCCTTATCTGGCCGAAAACTTCAACATAAGTTGCAGGGTTTGAACGCGGAGTCTTTCCGATCGGGCTCTGGTCTATCCTTATGAGTTTGTCTATGTTATCAAGGCCCTGTATGTCCTTACAGTCCTTGAAATCAGTAGAGTTCTTATTAAAGTAGTCCCTGAGATTCTCAGCGAGAATCTGGTTGAGTATGGTACTCTTACCGCTTCCTGAAACACCGGTGAGAACTATCAGCTTTCCGAGCGGGAAAGAAACATCTACACCGTTAACATTGTTTTTCTTTGCCTTAATAAGCTTAAGGGTCTTTCCGTTACCGGGTCTTCTCATAAAGGGAACCGGTATCTGCATCTTACCGCTTAAAAACTGACCGGTAATGCTCTGAGAATTCTTCAGTATCTCTTCAGGTGTGCCCTCTGCTATTACCTTTCCGCCGTTTTCTCCGGCTCCAGGACCCATATCAACTACATAATCAGCATTTCTGATTGTAGCTTCATCATGCTCAACTACAAGAACAGTGTTTCCAAGATCTCTTAAGCTTTTAAGTGTGGAAATGAGTTTCTCATTATCCCTCTGGTGCAGTCCTATTGAAGGTTCATCAAGAACGTAAAGAACTCCGCTTAAGGCAGAACCGATCTGGGTTGCAAGACGAATTCTCTGTGCCTCGCCTCCAGAAAGAGTTGCTGCACTTCTGTTGAGTGTAAGATAACCAAGTCCTACATTCATGAGGAACTTAAGTCTTGAAAGTATTTCCTTTCTAATCTGACGGCTGATTGTCTCCTGCTCTTTATTGAGATTCAGGGAGAGGAAAAAGTCATAGCTGTCCTTAACGCTCATGGCTGTAGCTTCATTTATATTCTTTCCGCCAATATATACGGAAAGGGCTTCAGGCCTGAGTTTCTGACCGTGACATACGTCACACTCAACATCTGACTGGAAGTTAGAAATCCATACCTTCATGGCCATGCTTTCAGTCTGGGCATAACGGCGTTTAAGATCGTTTATTACTCCATGCCATCTTCTGTTTATATCCATGGAGCCCATCTTATCCTCATAGTGAACAGAGTACTTTCTGTCTGTTCCGTAGAGTATCTGTTCCTTCTGGATAGGTGTGAGCTTATAGAAAGGTGTATCAAGTGTGAAACCTGCCTGCTTTGCAAATGCTTCAAAGGCAACCCTGCCCCAGTTTGCATTCGGGTTCATGCTGGCAATTGCCCCGTCATTGAAACTCTTTCTTGCATCAGGAATTATCTTCTTAACATCATATTCCGTCTTGAATCCAAGGCCGTGACACTCAGGACAGGCTCCGAACGGACTGTTGAAGGAAAAGAGTCTTGGCTGAATATCTCCTATGGAAATACCGCAGTGCGGGCAGCTGTTCTTCTCAGAGTAAATCTCACTGCTCTCAGACCTGTCATCATTTATGTAGACAATCTCAACAAGGCCGTTAGTCATGTCTATTGACTTTTCAATTGAATCTGCAAGCCTCATATGGTCGTTTCTGTTGAGAACAAGACGGTCTATTACAATGCTTATGGTGTGTTTGACCTGTTTGTCCAGATTAATAGGCTCATCGAGCAGAAGCATCTGCCCGTCTACCTTAACCCTCTGGTAACCGGCCTTCTTCGCATCTTCAAATACTTTTTTATATTCGCCTTTTCTGCCCAGTGCTACAGGAGCAAGAATCATTATTCTTCCTCCCTCTTCTTTCCTGCGGTAGATTACATCAATAATCTGGTCAACAGACATCTTATCTATGACTCTTCCGCACTGAGGACAGTGGACTTCACCTATTCTTGCCCAGAGAAGCCTGTAGTAGTCGTAAATTTCAGTAATTGTACCTACAGTAGATCTCGGGTTCTTTCCTGTGGTCTTCTGTTCTATTGCAATTGCAGGACTTAAGCCTTCAATCAGTTCAACATCCGGTTTATCAAGTCTTCCAAGGAACTGTCTTGCATAGGAAGACAGGGATTCTACGTATCTTCTCTGTCCTTCGGCAAATATGGTGTCAAAGGCTAATGAGGACTTTCCGGAACCGGAAATCCCGCTTATTACTATCATTTTATTCTTATCAAGAGAAAGGTTTACGTCTTTAAGATTATGTTCGTTTGCCCCTCTGATAATCAGTTTATCATTCATATTCAGATATAACCTTCAGGAGCTCTTCCCTGGCATTTTCAGAGGAGACTTCCCTGTATATTTCTCCATTTTTGTAAATATAGGCCTTTTTGCCTATTCCGCAGACAGCTATGTCTGCTCCTTTTGCTTCTCCGGGTCCGTTAACCTGACAGCCCATTATGGCTACGCAGATATCTTTGCCGCATGAGAGTATGTCGGACTGTACCTCTGCAAGAAAAGCCTGACTGTCAAAACTCTTTCTTCCGCACATGGGACAGGCTACAATCCTTGTTCCCTTCTTTCTCAGACCCATGGACTTGAGTAGCTCTGTTCCGGCTATTACCTCATCTTCAATCTTTCCGGTAATTGAGTACCTGAGCGTATCTCCTATTCCTTCATCAAGAAGCTTAGAAAGTGTAATTGTACTTCTTACGCAGCTTGTAACGGCTCCTCCTGCCTCGGTCACGCCAAGATGAAGAGGATAGTCACTCATCTGAGAAAATTTCCTATAGGCAAGGTAGGCCTTATCCGGAGCTGAAGCCTTAAGGGAAACGACGGTATCGTAGAAACCCAGGTTCTCAAACCATGAAATATACTCAAGAGCTGTGTCAGTCATAAGGGTTGCCATATCAGATCCCTTGATATTATGAGGAAGGGAACCGCTGTTAAGTCCTATTCTTACCGCTACATTATTGTCCAGACACTTCTTAATGACTTCTTCTGTCTTCCATCTTTCCCCTATGTTTCCGGGATTGATTCTGAGTGCTGAGACTCCGCAGTCTATGCAGTCAAGGGCATTTCTGTAGTCAAAATGTATGTCGGCAACAACAGGCATAGGACAGTTGTCAACAACATATTTAAGCTGTTCATGTTCCCTGATGTCAGGGTATGAGAATCTGATTATGTCGCAGCCCATTGATTTGAGCTTGTTCATTCTGAGTGAGAAGTTCTCTTCTATTGCAGAGAGAGGCCTGTCATACATGGTCTGTATTGAAACAGGAGAATCTCCTCCAATAAAAATATCTCCGACTTTTACTTTTCTAGTCTTCAAGGTAATCTCTCCAGAGCTTTAAAAAACAGGTTCCAGAACTTTTCTGAATCTGCTTTTACAGCCTTGTATACATTCTTGTTTTCTGCTTCCCTCAGGTCAACGGTAGCACCGTAGTTTAACTGACTTTTGCAGTCAACTGCAACGCGTACCTTTCTGAATTCAAAGATAGACGGATCTGCAAGAAAAGCTATGGTACAGGGGTCATGCATGGCCGGATAGTCATGTATGAACTCCTTGCATGATTTAACATAGTATTCCATAGAAGCGAGGAATATCTTCTTGTATGTTGTCTCTTCGGAATTCCTGACTCTGTTAAGTATGTCTTCATTGAGCATGACCTGAAGAGTTGTATCAAGGCCGAACTGATAGATTTCAACTCCGCTGTCAAAAACAATCTTTGCAGCTTCAGGGTCAGCATAAACATTAAATTCAGCGGTATTCGTAACGTTTCCACCGCAGGTTGAGCCACCCATTACAATTATTCTTTTGAGGGATTTTGCAAAACGGGGATCTGATTTAATGCAAACGGCAAGGTCCGTATAGGGACCAACACTTACAAATGTTATTTCTCCGGGATTATTGATGACCGTATCAAGAGCATATCTTATACCGTTTCCTGCGCTCTTGATCCTGCATGGCGGGAAAACAGGACCTGCAAGTCCGTTCTCTCCGTGAATATTTGCAGCAACTACCCTTTCTCTTAAAAGAGGCTCGGTTGATCCTTCATAAACAGGTACATCAAGTTCAAGAGCCTGAACCAGATTCAGTGCATTTGTCAGGGTCTTTTCTCTTGTCTGGTTGCCGAAAGTAGCAATAACAGCTTCGAGCTTGAAGTACTCAGAGAGTCCCTTTGCCATGGCAAGGGCTACAGCATCATCATGACCCGGGTCACAGTCAAAAATAAATCTTTCCATAATCAGCCTTCAGTAATTCTGTATGCAGTTTCCAGTGCTACGCGTATCATGTTTGCGTTTCCCTGCATTCTATCTTCATCCTTAAAACTCTCACCTGTTATGCAGTTATCAGTCATGGTAAGAATTGAAAGAGCTTTTTTATGTGTATACATGGCGTTACAGTACAGGGCTATGGTCTCCATATCTGAGGCCAGTGCTCCCATGTCTGTCCATTTCTGGTATTCCTCCGGTCCTCTTGCACTGTATGTGGAAAAGAGGTCACTTGAGAGTGTCATGCCGCATCTGTAATCAAGTTTCAGTTCCTCTGCGCACTTTACTGAAGTATTCAACAGATTCCAGTCTGCACAGGGAGAAAGTGTTCCGGGAATATGGTACTGGTCTGCCCAGGCAGAATCAGTTGAACAGCACATTGAAAAGATCAGGCAACCAACCGGTATATCTGCCTGAAGTCCTCCGCTGGTACCGATTCTGATTATATTTTCAACGTCATATTCCGTGAAAAGTTCATATGAATAAATGCCTGCACTCGGAGCTCCCATTCCGCAGCTCATAACAGAAACAGGTACTCCTCTGTATGTTCCCGTATAACCCAGAACGTTTCTTACGTCTGTTACAAGACGGGCATTTTCCATGAAGTTTTCAGCGCAGTATTTTGCTCTGAGCGGATCACCGGGCATAAGTACTGTCCTGGCAAAATCACCTTTGTTTCCTTTGTTGTGTGGTGTCATATGTACCTCTGTTAAGTATTTTACATTAACGGTTATTTAATTGATAGTATCTGTAAACGTAAAAACGGCACAGAACTGAATCTGTGCCGTCTCATTAAAAATGCAGAACTCATCAGCTTGATGATTTCTCGTAAGGAATACCTGCACTTCTCGGTGCAAAGTCTTTTCCTGAGAAAGCAATAAGTGCAATAAGAGTAATTGCATAAGGAATGATGTTAAACACTTCTGACGGAATAGATGTTCCGCTGAGGAGAACTGAGAGTGCCTGAGAAGCACCAAAGAGCAGAGATGCTCCGAGAACTCCGATTGGTGTCCATCTTCCGAAAGCTACAGCAGCGAGGGCAATAAATCCTCTACCACCGATAAGTGTTGATGTGAACTGTGTTGTCTGTGTCATAACTGCACAGGCTCCGGCCAGACCGCCGAGAACACCGGAAACGAATACGCCAATGTATCTTACTCTTCTTACATTGATACCTACTGAGTCAGCTGCTGCCGGGTGTTCACCACAGGCTCTGAGGTGCATTCCAAACGGAGTCTTGTAGAGTACAAACCATGAAAGGGCAACAACAACTATTGCAATGTAGAATGAAGGATAGAATCCGAGTCCATCTGTGTGCATTCTGATAGGAATTGTATCTGTTCTGTCCATTCCGAAAAGAACCTGACAGGCAAAGATTGTAATACCGTCTGCAAGAAGGTTGATACCTGTACCGGAAATGGTCTGGTTAGCCTTAAGGTCAATTGCTGCTACGGCATGAATCAGGGAAATAATGCCTGAGATAACCATGGCAAGAAGAACTCCGACCCATACTGAACCGCCACCGGCTCCACTGCTCTGCATGATGAAAGCAGTACAGGCAGCAGCACAGGCACCAATACTCATAAGTCCTTCAAGAGCAACGTTAACAACACCGCTTCTTTCACAAATCATACCGCCGATTGCAGTAATGAGAATAGGAGCAGTAACCATCATGATGGTTGGAATCATACTGAAGATATTCATTTTGCAGCCTCCTGTTCTCTCATTTTTTTGATCTTCTGTTTTGCTCTGTATTCCTGAACTTTTCCAAGACCGGCTCTGAGAGCAATAAAGATAACAATAAGACCTTCAATAATGTTAACAACTTCTCTAGGAATGTTCATGAACTGCATAAGTGAATATGCACTTCTGAGTGCACCGAAAAGAATACCTGCAAGGAAGATTCCAGGAGCTTTACTGTTACCGACAAGGGCTACGGCAATACCCATGAATCCATAGTTGTCCTGACTCTGCATGATTCTACCGAACTTAAGTGATCCGAGGAGAACACATGCTCCGGCAAGACCTGCAAATGCACCGGCAATAGCCATTGAAAGGGAGATAGCCTGTGTATCATTGATACCTGAACAGCGGGCTGCATCCTTATTGAAACCGGTTGCTCTGAAACTGAAACCAAGCTTTGTCTTTTCCATGACGAACCAGTATACAAGTACTGCAAGAATCATGAAGAAGAAACCTATATTAAGGTTGGATTCAGAAATAAAGATACCTTTCAGCAGAGATGTTGAAGCAAGATCTGCAGTTCTATATGTTCTGTTTGTAAGACCTGCAGGAAGCAGATAGAGGGCAACAAGTCTGTAGAGATACAGGGCAATGTAGTTAAGCATGATTGTAGCAACAACTTCTGAAATCTTGAATTTAGCTTTCAGGATACCTACAATACCACCCCAGATAGCTCCGGCAAGAACTGCAACTACCATACAGAAAAGCCACTGGCCAGGGAATGCCGGGATGCAGACTGCAAATGCATGGGCAGCAAGCATACCTACTGTATACTGACCTTCAGCTCCAATGTTGAACAGACCTACTCTGTTTGCAAAACCCATTGAAAGACCACAAAGTACATAAGGAATTGCATATGTAAGTGTATCTCCGAGAGGTCCTATACTCCAGGCTCCCTTACCTTTATTGTAGTAACCTACAAAAGCCTGCCATATAGCCTTGAAAAGACTTCCCGGGTTCTTACCAATAAGAGCAACAATAAGAGTTCCGGAGAGAATACCAAGAATAACAACAAGGACTGATGTTGCTCCTTCACTGGCAAGTATGCGGTCAATAAAAGGCTGTTTTTCTTTTTTAACTGTTTTTGTCATTTATCGGCCCCCTTTGATTTTTCACCGGCCATCATGAGACCAATTTCAGAAGCAGTCTTTTCACCGGCTTTAAAGACTCCAACAATAGAACCCTTGGAAATAGCAGCAATACGGTCACAAAGGTTCATAATCTCATCAAGCTCAAAGCTGACAAGAAGAATTGCCTTACCCTTGTCTCTTTCAGCAACAAGACGTTTTCTGATGTATTCAATAGCACCAACGTCAAGACCACGGGTCGGCTGAGCAACAAGAAGTACATCCGGTGAGAGTGAAACTTCACGGGCTACAATAACCTTCTGCTGGTTTCCACCGGAAAGTGCAGCTGCAGGAGTAATACTTCCCTGACCTGAACGAATATCAAATTCTTTAATAAGCTTATCTGAGTTGGCAAAAATCTTATCATTCATGAGAACGCCGAATTTGCCGGAATACTTAGGAGTATAGAAATCCTTGAGAACCGTGTTCTCAGCAATTGTAAGTCCACCGACAAGACCGTGTTTATGTCTGTCCTCAGGAATATGACCAAGACCTGCCTCATTTCTCTCACGGATCTTCATGCCGGTAATATCCTTACCGTTCATGATTATCTTGCCCTTTGTTACAGGAGAGAGACCGCTTAATGCATAGAGAAGTTCTGTCTGACCGTTACCGTCAACACCGGCAATACCTACTATTTCTCCGGCATGTACATCAAGTGAAAGGTCATGAACTTTCTCGACTCCGACAGTGTCATTTACGCTGATATCCTTGATTTCAAGAAGTTTTGCACCAGGTTTACATGGCTGTTTCTCAATATCAAACTTAACCGGTCTGCCGACCATCATTGTTGCAAGATCCTGCTCGGATGTTTCCGGAGTAATATCTACGCAATCAATGTATTTTCCTCTTCTGAGAACAGTACATCTGTTTGCAACAGCCTTTATTTCCTTGAGCTTGTGGGTAATGATGACTATTGTCTTACCTTCTTTCTGAAGGAGTCTGATAATATCCATCAGTTCATCAATTTCCTGAGGTGTAAGAACAGCTGAAGGTTCATCAAGAATAATGATGTCTGAATCAGAATACAGAGTCTTCAGAATCTCAACTCTCTGCTGCTGACCGACTGTAATGTCTTCAATCTTAGCCTTCGGATCAACCTGAAGACCATATTTCTCGGACAGTCTGCGTACTTTCTTTTCAGCTTCATCAAGAGAAAGAATACCAAACTTGTTCTTTGGCTCTCTTCCAAGAACAATGTTTTCCGTTACGGTATAGTTATGAACCAGCTTAAAGTGCTGATGAACCATACCTATCCCAAGTTCAGTAGCAACGTTAGGGTTAGTTATCTTAACTTCTTTGCCGTTAATGCGAATTATACCGCTGTCCGGAGAATATGCACCGAAGAGAATTGACATAAGTGTACTCTTACCGGCACCGTTTTCACCAAGAATAGCGTGAACTTCATTCTTCTTAACAACAAGATTAACGTTGTCATTAGCTATGATACCGGGGAATGTCTTGGTAATTCCCAGCATCTCAATTGCATATTCGCTCACCCTTTCCTCCAAATTGTGATTTACCCTTAGGTATTACAAAGACACGCCTCAGCGAGGCGTGTCCATAAATACCTAACGGGATTAATCAGTCATCAATTGCACCGAGTCCTGCAGGAGCAAGACCTGCTGCCTTTGAAGCTGCGTATGTCTTGTTGACAACAATCTTTCCAGAAAGGATATCAGCCTTAGCTGCTTCACATGCTGTCTTTGCTTCAGCGCAGAGCTCTGCGTTTGTTGTAGCATAGCCAACACCTTCTGTTGACATATTCTGCTTTACAACGCCACCAGCAAATGTTCCGTTCTCAACCTTTGTGAGAGCGTCGATTGTTGAGTTTTCAACCATCTTAAGCATTGATGTGAGAACTGCAGACTTTGTCTTGTCTCCATAGAGACCTTCTTCATACTGGTCAGAGTCAACACCGATTGCCCATACGTTCTTTCCTGCTGCTCTGTATTCAGCTGCCTGAGCGATTGTACCACCACCGGTTCCGCCAGCTGCTGAGAAGATGCAGTATACGCCACTGTCAAACCAGCTCTTAGCCTGTGTCTTTGCAAGTTCAGGAGCACCCCAGCTGTTTGCATAGTAGTCAACAATCTTTGCATCCGGGAATACAGACTTGATACCTTCAATGTATCCAATCTCGAACTTTGTGATTGTAGCACCTGGTACACCACCGATGAAGCCGAATACCGGGTTAGCAATACCGTCGTGCTTTGCCTGCATAGCTGCAGCAACACCAACAAGGTATGAGCCCTGCTCTTCTTCATAGATGTACTGAATCAGGTTAGCTGTCTGTGGAAGATAGTCAACGTCAACAATGATAACCTTCTGGTTTGGATACTCAGCACAGAATGCAGCTACAGCATCTCCCCATGTGAAACCGGTTGTGATGATGAGATCGTATCCCTGAGCAGCAGCGTTCTTAAGGTTAGGAAGGTAGTCGTCAGATGACTGTGCAGTAATGTTTCTGTACAGTGTTCCTTCGCCTTCGTTGTTATAGAACTGCTGAATTCCACGCCATGCAGCTGCGTTGAATGACTTATCATCAACACCTGTTGCATCTGTGAGAATGGCTACTGTAGGCTTGCTTGACTTAGCCTCTTCCTTAGCTCCGTTTGCAAATACAGAGAAAGAAAGCAGAAGAACAAGAAGTACTAACAATGTTTTCTTCATTTAAAAACCTCCGAAGTTTTTAAGCTTCCCTCAAAGAGAAGCAATTATTTTTTCCATTATGTAATGATTTTAATTCTGTTGCTTTTGAAATGCAACAAAATTAAAAAAAGCCCCGTTTTACCGGGACTTTCAAATAACGTCTTACTGTAAAAGAAGAAGACTGAAAACAAGTGTGAACAGTGCAACTGTTTCAACAATACCGATAACGATAAAGAAGTTTGCAGTACCCTTACCTGTTTCTCCAAGTGCATCTGCAGAAGCAGCAGCTACCTTACCCTGATAGAGGGCTGACATACCGATTGCAAGACCTCCGAGAAGACCTGTGAACATGCACAGAAGTGAGCTTGCTCCAGAGGCAGAAGCTGACTTGATGAAGGACATGAGCAGGAAGCCATAAATTGTCTGTGTGAGCGGAGCACCGGAGAAAGCAACCATAATAAACGGTGCCGGTTTTCCGTTAGCATAACACTTCTTCCATGCTCCGACAGATGAAAGAGCAGCAGCACCGGCTCCGAAACATGAACCGAGAGCTGAAAGTCCGAGAGCACAAGCCATTCCGATAAATGAAATATCCATTTTATTCTCCTTAAGGTAACTATTACCTATTTAGTTTTTTCCTTAAAAGGTTCGTAAGCGACACCGGTCCATTCCATACCGAGCTGACCGGAGAATTCAAGAAGATTAAGTCTTACGCCATGTACAACGACAGACAGAAGACCCATAACCAGGTTAAGTGCATGACCGATTACAAAAATCAGTATTCCTGCAACTTTAAGCCATCCGTTGAAACCCAAAGCCATATTGTTGAAGCTCTGGGCAATTGCCAGAGATGCAAGTCCTACAGCAAACAGTCTTATATAACTCATTATGTTACCGAAAGCACTGATTGTGTTGAGGAACACTGTAAATGCATCTGCAAGACCTGCCTTAAGGCCCTGTGCAAATGTCTTTTCAGGACTCATTCCGCCGAAAAGAACTACCAGAACAAAGCCGGCAAGAATTACAAGGGCAACCGGAACAAGGGATATCTCTGCATTTACAACAAGCAGAAGAACAACATAATACAGGGCATTGATTGACAGAAGCCAGCCAATATCTGCTATGAAGCTCAGATCCTTCTTTCCAAGTTTGGTCCATACATTCATTACACAGGCCAGTGAAAGCTGGATGGTACCAATCATGAAGCAGAACTTCATGATTGTATTCTGCTGCTGGACTGCAGTGTATCCGAAGTATTCCGGATAGTTTGCAATCTGAGGAATTACCAGTTTCTTCAGCAGAGGAATGCTCATGGCTTCCTCAAGACCGAACCAGGTTCCCGTTACAGCACCCCAGGCAATCGTTGCAAAACTCATTACATATATAAGAAGTACAAGATTTGTTGCCTTCTTCTGTTTGAAATGAAGTCCGAGTGCAACTGCCAGGAAGCAGAAACCGTAACCGGCATCTCCTATAATCATGGCAAAGAACAGTGCAAAGAAGCAGAGGAACCAGAATGAGATATCATACTCTCTGTATCCCGGAATTGTTCCAAGAATATCAAAGACCGGTTCCATGAGGGTTGTAATCTTATTGTAACGAACCTTGGTAGGAACCTTTTCATCATCATTTTTCGGGTCATCCATAATATAGGCCCAGCTGCATGCCTGTGCAGCATCCGTGAATTCTTTGCAGTTGTCTGCAGGAATGTAACCGCTCAGCCATACAAGACCGTCTTCAGATTCAAGTGTACAGTCAGCAGATGAATAAGTTATGTCATTGCTGCACTTGAGGATATAGAACTTGTAGCTTGCAAGGTTTGATGAAGCATCTGTAAGATTCTTCCTGCACTGAGAAAGCTCTGAATCGATTTCACCAATCCTCTTTTCTATATCACTGAGACCTTTTTCAGGAAGTTCAAACTCTGTTGCAGAAACGGAGTTGTCAAGCTTATCCCCTATTACGGCGACAGTTTCCATCTTCTCTACTGAAGAGAGCTTAATAAACCTGACGTTTTCATCCTTTCTGAGTTTCTCAAGATCCTTCTTACCCATACGGTAGACATGAATCTCAAGTCCCTCATCCTTAAGGGAAAGGAGGTCTGACGGATTGAAATATCCCCATGCCCTGATTCTGTCGGCAGCAAGAAGACACTTTGTCCTTTCATCAGAAAGCCTGGTAATAGAGGCTCTTGAATCAGTTACCTTTTTATCAAGTTCTTCAAAGTCATTCTCTGAAAGAACCTTCTTTTCATATGAAGAGCCTTCTATTTCCTTAAGGGCACTGAAGTTTCTGTTCAAATCTTCAAAGCGGGCAAGAAGTGCAGAATCTGCGCTCTTTTTCTCACTTATGTGGAATACTCCGAGTTCCTTGAGTCTGTTTAAAAGCTCTGCTTTGCGTGAAGCCGAAGAAACAACTGAAACAGCTTTCATTTTCTCAATCATGATGCAGCCCCCTGTAGTTTCTTTTTGGCTATCTTACCTCTGACAACCGCAGAAGTCTGCTGGTCACCGAGGTAGATTCCGATTACCCTGATGTTTTCCTTAGCCTCAGGAATCTTGACCTTCTCAAAGAGATTGACACGCTGGCTTGTGGTTCTGAGCTCTTTTTCAAGAAGCTCAACCTGAATCTGAAGGGTTTTTACAAGGGCTCTGAGCCTTGCAATGTCCTTCAGTTTGAAAACAGCCGTATCAACCCAGAGAGGATAGTCCTCAACGTTGAATTCAACATCTTTAAATGCCAGGTCCCTGAATACCGGTATCTTAACACCGGCAATATTGTCAGTGCCGGTTACGACACTCTCAGGTCTGACAAGATTCTCGAGGCGAAGATCAGTTTTAAACAGCTGGTTTTCTGCAAAGACTGCAATCCAGTCATCAAGACCGTTCTGCATCTTCAGAAGTTCACTGTTTTTACTTTCAAGTTCAAGATTTATGTCCCTTATGACAATCTGAAGCTGCTGTTTCTTGAGCTGCAGTGTAGGCAGATATCTCTGAAACTGCTTCAGCTGGTCTTTCTGGGTCTTGAGCTCGTTCTTGGTCAGTTTTACTGCCATCTGATCAGTTCTCCTCTTCTCCTGAAAGCTTCTTAGGCCATCTCTCTCTGATAAGATCTGTTTTAAGACCTGTTTCGTTAGGTTCGAAACAGTCGGCAAGAATCTCCCAGCCTGTATCAAGAGCCTTCTCGAGTGAGATATTGACCGAAAGGTCCATCATCTTACTTTCAAAAAGACTACCGTACTTGAGGAGCTTCTCGTCCCATTCACTCATAAGGAAGCCCATTGATTTCTTCTCAAGGCTTTCCTTGTATGCACTGTAGAGCTTGATCATACCGTCCATAAGGGCTCTATGGTCATCTCTTGTGTCTTTGTTAACGTTCTGCTTAAGTCTTGAAAGACTTCCGAACGGCTCAATACGTCCATTCTTAAGATAGTACTGACCTTCGGTAATATAGCCTGTGTTGTCCGGTACCGGATGAGTAACATCATCTCCAGGCATGGTTGTAACTGCAAGAATGGTCAGTGAACCTGCACCCTCGAAGTCAACAGCCTTCTCATATCTGGAAGCAAGACAGCTGTAAAGGTCTCCCGGATATCCTCTGTTGGAAGGAACCTGTTCCATGGTAATAGCCGTTTCTTTCTGTGCGTCTGCAAAGTTTGTCATGTCGGTAAGAAGAACAAGAACCTTCTTTCCGTCAAGTGCAAAACGCTCTGCAACTGCAAGTGACATATCAGGAACAAGGGTACACTCTACAATCGGGTCTGCAGCAGTGTGGATGAACATGATTGTTCTGCTTAAAGATCCACTCTTTTCAAGTGTGTCCTTGAAGAAGAGGTAGTCATCATACTTAAGACCCATACCGCCGAGAATGATAATATCAACCTCAGCCTGCATGGCAATTCTTGCAAGAAGCTCATTGTAAGGTTCTCCTGAAACGGAGAAGATAGGAAGCTTCTGACTTTCAACCAGTGTGTTGAACACGTCAATCATAGGAATACCGGTTCTGATGAGGTTCTTTGGAACAATTCTCATTGACGGGTTAACTGACGGTCCTCCGATAGGAATCATGTTCTCCGTAAGGGCCGGTCCGTTGTCTCTTGGAACACCGGAACCTGTGAAGATTCTACCCAGGAGGTTGTCTGAATAGGAAACCTGCATGGGCTTTCCTAGGAACCTGACCTGGTCTGTGGTGCTTACACCCTGAGCTCCTGCAAAAACAAGAAGTGAAACAAGGTCCTTATCGAGTTTGATTACGTTTGCGTAGCTGTTTCCGACAAGAGCAAGGTCACCGTTACTGACTCCCTCTGCCCTTACGGTTACAACGTTTCCGACAATTGATTCAATTTTTGTATAGACTTTCTGCATAATCTTCTCCTCAACCCCTTACCTTGCTTTTGTACAGGTCAGTAAGCTTTTTCTGCTGAGCATCAAACTCATCTGTTGCCCATACCGTATTGTTCCAGTCAAGGAATTCCTGTCTGACCTGGTTGAAGAAGCTTCTGATATCTTTCTTCTCAACAATATCAAAGTCGGACAGAAGAATGTCATAAAGAACTTCAAATGTCTTGATTTGTCTTTCCGGAGATACGGCAGCATCAATCGGATCGAATGAGTTCTGCTGCAGATATACGGAGTCAAGAAGTTCTCCCTTCTGATAGGTAATGTAGTCTTCTGAAGAAGTTCCTTCCTCACCGACAACCTTCATCATCTGGTTAACTTCAGTGCTTCTGAAAAGAATGCTTCTGGCTTTTTCTACCTTCTTCTGGTCTGCAATTGAAGCATATTTACTCCAGGAATCAAGAGGATGGATGGCAGGATACTTTCTTGCATCTGAACGCTCTCTTGAAAGACCGTGGAAGGCTCCGACAACCTTAAGGGTTGCCTGGGTAACAGGCTCTTCAAAGTTTCCGCCGGCAGGACTGACTGTACCGCCGATTGTAACGGATGCGACTTTACCGTTTCTGAGTCTTACCTTACCTGCTCTTTCATAGAATGCAGCAATAACAGATTCAAGGTAGGCCGGGAATGCTTCTTCTCCCGGAATCTCTTCAAGTCTTCCGCTCATTTCTCTCATGGCCTGAGCCCAGCGGCTTGTTGAGTCAGCAAGAAGGAGAACATCAAGCCCCATCTGTCTGTAGTACTCAGCCATTGTAACTGCCGTATAAACTGAAGCTTCACGGGCTGCAACAGGCATGGAAGATGTATTACAGATTATGATTGTTCTTTCCATAAGAGATCTTCCGGTCTTCGGGTCAGTAAGTTCAGGGAACTCCTTGAGAACTTCAACAACCTCACCGGCTCTTTCACCGCAGGCGGCAACAATTACAACGTCTACTTCTGCGTTCTTTGCTTCCATGTGCTGGAGAACGGTCTTACCTGCACCGAAAGGTCCCGGTACACAGAAGGTTCCGCCCTTTGCAACAGGAAGGAATGTATCAATACAGCGAATCTTTGTAACAAGGGCTTCATCCGGCCTGAGGCGCTCTGCATAGCAGTTTACTGCCTTCTTGACCGGCCATGAGAATACCATGGTAAGTTCTTTTTTATTTCCCTTGCTGTCCTTGATGACTGCAACGGTTGACCTTACGTTGTAAGTGCCCTTTTCTACTACAGACTCTACTGTCCAGTATTCATCACTGAGTCCGAAAGGAACCATGATCTTATGGTCAAAAAGACCCTCAGGTACGCTTCCTACAGCATCTCCAGGTCTGACCTTGTCACCTTTCTTTACACATGGTGTGAATTCCCAGTCTCTGTTTGGAATAGGATCGAGATAGACACCTCTCTGAAGGAAGAAGCCGCACTTTTCAGCAAGATCCGGAAGCGGATTCTGAAGTCCGTCAAAAACCTGTGTAAGAAGTCCCGGTCCGAGTTCAACACTCATGAGTTCTCCGGTGAATTCTGCAGGATCTCCAACCTTGATTCCATTGGTCATTTCATAGATCTGCATACTTGCAGTATCTCCGTTGATACGGATGACCTCTCCTTTAAGTCTGGTGTCTCCGAGTACAATATAGCCGACTTCGTTTTTTGAAACGGAGCCGTCAAAATGTACGGAAACCATGTTTCCGTTTACACCGGTAACATATCCCTTAATAATATCCATCTTATTTCTCCAATCCTATATTCATTATCTGCTCCTGGATTGAGTCGTAGAGTCTTGTAAACTCCTTTTTTCCTTTTGCAGTATCAAATATGTTCTGTCTTTCCAATAATCTGAGCTTGACGGCGTATCCGAAAAGAACATTGTCATCAAAAAAATGCATGGCAACAAGGCTGTCCAGGTATGCAAACTGTGCGTTAAGGAGAATCTTCTCAGCAACGAGCGGATTCTCTGCACCCATGGCAGCACTGACTATTTTTTCAATCTCACTGTCCCTGTCGGAATTACCTTCACTCTTCTTTCCGAATTTCTCCCTTCTCCTGCGGTTCAGTTCAGCTGTCAGGCGGGAATTGAAAGAACTCCACTTTCTGACAAAAGCAATCTGAGACTTTGAAGAATTAGCATCAAGCTCCTTTAAAGTCTTGAAAGTGCTTTCATTCACAGCACTTCTGCACTGCTCGAGAAAAGCATCATAGCTAATCGGCATGGGTGCATCAGTTCTGAGAGAAGGAAGACTTGAAATCAGGTAATAGTAGGAAGCCACTTATGCCTCCGTCAAATGTTGAGCTCGTTGAAGAACGGAGCAAGAACCTCAGCAATTTCTTCATCAGTACAGTCAAAGAAACCACTTCCGTCTTTTGCTGCAACCCTGAAACCTGCCTCAATATCACTTACCGGACAGATCTTGAGACCTTTCTTGATCTCATCTGCAAGCTGAGACTTAACAGCGCTGTCTGCTTCAGCAATTTCAAGGTTGAGTTTTGAAACATCTTCACCCTGGATAGCTGCCTTTATGAGGGAAGCAAGAGCATCTGTCTTAAGAACTTTTGCAGTCTGAGCTGTAAGAATCCTCTTGAACTGATTCTCAACTTCTTTTCTGAAAGAAAGCAGGGCATCTCTTTCAGCCTGCTTTGCACCGGCCTTTGCGCTCTGTTTAAGTGTTTCAATCTTGGTTTCAGCATCTGAAAGAATCTTTGAGGCTTCTTCTTTTGCTGACTTGATAATATCCTCAGCCTTCTGCTGGGCATCTGAAATAATAGATGAAGCTTCTTTCTTTGCTTCTTCAATTCCTTCTTTCCTGATTGAGGAAACAAGGTCATTAATCTGTAATTCCATAGATTACCGTCCTTATCTTTCAATTATTACAAATATTCAGTGGGTACTCAACATTATTTACCATGCTTTTTTTCGTACAATTCTGTCAAATCAAGGTATTCATTGAGGATTTCTGCAGCCTCTTCATTCCTGCCTGTCTTAGCAAGGCCAAGGGCGTAATTGTGCATGGCTTTAAGTGTGTCTTCGTTATCAGTTCCAAGTATTTTTCTGGCAGATTCATATATCTGTGCCTCGGTGAGGCAGGCCCTTTCATCTTCATGCTGGTCCCAGAAGGCTTCAGCCAGTTCATTAAGGGCATTTAAGGCATCAAAAAAATCTTTCTTATCCTGTTCAAGGTCAATCTTCTCTTCTTTCACAGAATTGCCTCCAGAGCTTCAATATCTTCCTTTGTAGTACTCCAGCTGGTTGCAAAACGGATGGCAGTATGATTTTCATCTATCGTTTCCCAGAAACCGACGCGTACCTTCTTCTTAAGCTCTTCGTACTTTTTGTTATCAACAGCTACAAACTGCTGGTTTGTAGGTGAATCCATGAAGAAAGTATAACCTTTATTCTTAAGCAGGGTTTTAAGCTCCTCTGCCCTGTCAATTGCATTTTTTGCAATCCTGTAGTAAAGGCCGTCAGTGAAAAGAGTATCAAACTGAACACCGAGAAGCCTTCCCTTTGCAAGAAGTGCACCAAGCTGCTTCTTTCTGGCAAGAAAACGCTCAGGTTTATTATTGTGTGTAAAGACAACTGCTTCTCCGCACAGAGCTCCGACCTTTGTTCCGCCTATATAAAAAACATCTGTAAGTCTTGCTATATCCTTTATGGTTACATCTGTCTGAAGACTCATAAGTCCGTATCCAAGTCTGGCTCCGTCCAGAAAAAGCTTGAGGTTCTTTTCTCTGCACACAGCACTTAAATCCTCAAGTTCATCAAGAGTATAGAGAGTTCCGTACTCAGTCGGGTGTGATATATAGACCATGGCAGGTCTTACCATGTGTTCATGGTTTGCATCTGCATAGTAGTTGTCGGTAAAAGCCCTGACCTGAGAGGCTGAAATCTTACCGTTTTTGTGCTCAAGTCCGAAAACCTTTCTTCCGACAGTCTCTATGGCTCCGGCTTCATGACCGTTAATATGACCTGTCTGAGCTGCAATAATTCCATCTCCGTTCATTGTCATGGTTGCAATTACAACCTGATTGGTCTGGGTACCTCCGGTGAGAAATTCAACCTGTGCCTTTTCATCTGCACATTCTTTCTTAATTTTTTCTGCTGCAGAAATACAGTAGTCATCAAAACCGTAACCGGTCTGACTCTCCATGTTTGTTTCCATAAGTCTCTTAAGAATTTCAGGATGTGCACCTGTTGTGTAGTCACTTTCGAAGTTGAGCATTTTATACCTCGCAATTGCGTTTGTGTTATAATGCATTATAATGATTCATACAAAAAGGAGAAAGGTTTTATGAGCGACTATATGGGCGGAACAGGTATTCAGTTCCATCTTCGCATCAAGAAAGGAGATGTAGGACGTTATGTCATACTTCCGGGAGATCCAAAACGTGTACCTAAAATAGCAGCATACCTTGAAAATCCTATTCTTGTTGCAGACAACAGGGAATATATGATCTATAACGGCACTCTTGAAGGAGAGACAGTTACAGTCTGTTCAACTGGAATTGGCGGTCCATCAGCAGCCATTGCCCTTACAGAGCTTAACAAGTGCGGTTCTGATACATTCCTCAGGATGGGAACCTGTGGTGGAATCAGACTTGATGTCATGGGTGGTCATGCAGTAATTGCAACCGGTGCCGTAAGAAATGAAGGAACAAGCCGCGAGTATGCACCGATTGAATTCCCGGCAGTTGCAGATATTGATGTATTAAACGCATGTTTGCAGACAGCAAAAGAACAGGGCATTAAATCCCATGCCGGAATTGTTCAGTGTAAGGATTCTTTCTACGGTCAGCATGACCCTCAGATCATGCCTGTTTCCTATGAACTTGAAAACAAATGGGAAGCATGGAAAAGACTGGGAGTTGTTGCCTCTGAAATGGAAGGAGCTGCCCTTATGACTGTTGGTTCTTTCCTCGGAGTCAGGGTTGGCTGCGTCTACTTTGTTGTAGGTAACCAGGAAAGAGAAAAAGCCGGGCTGGATAACCCGATCATGCATGATACTGAAGGAGTCATTAAATTCTCAGTAGACTGTATGAGAACACTGATCCTTAACGACAGAAAGAAATAATCTCAATTATAGACAGCGCTTCTTTCTTTAAGAAGTTCCTCTAATCTGGACGGGTCTGAAGTCTCTTCCACTGCATCAAAACGGAAGACTTCCAGACCTGTTTGTGTATAATCCCTCTGAAGCTCTTCACACGGATGAATTCCAAGGTCCAGATTAAAGCGCTGCTTTACAATCTCATCCTGCATGTCATCAGCATAGAACAGATAACACCTGTCATTCTTAAGATTTCTGATTTCTACAATTCCGCTTTTCATCTTATCTTCAGGGTAACATAGGTCTTACCCTGTCCTCCGTCATCTGGATGAGCAAACTCACAGGCCTCAATAAGAGGGTTGAGTCTTAAATGTGTATGTATTCCGGTACTGAGTATGCCGTCTCCGTAACCGTGAATGATTGAGAAATTTCTGATTCCGTGTACACAGCAGGATTCAATTTCCCTGTCAACAGCGTCCAGTGCTTCTTCAAGCCTGTAACCCCGCAAGTCAAGGCTGAGTTTTGGCTGGGGTGCTGAGTAATAGACTGCAGCAGTAATCTTCTTTTCTACAGCCGGAACAACAAGCTCGGATTCCTTGAAGGTAAATCTGATAGGTCCGATTGCAACCTGCCACTTACCGTTCTTTTCCTTCCTTACTACGGTTCCTTCCCTCCTGTTCGGTCCGCAGTACACGGTCATGCCGCTTTTAAGCTCAACATTTGAAGCATCTGTTACAAGCTCTTCCATGTTGATTCTGTCTATTTCATTCTCGTGCTCCAGGGCTTTCTCTTCCCTGCTTTGAAGCTCTTCTTCTTGCCTGTCTATAAAGGCTTTGACCTTAAGGTTTTTCTCCCTTGTTATCTCCCCTTCCCTTAGTTCCCTGACAAGGTTTTCAAGTTCCCTTCTGTTTTTCCTGACGTAGGAATCAAACTCTTTTGAATATCTCTTCTCAAGCTTGTTCTCTTCAGCCTTCAGGTGGAGTTCTTTCTGCTTGAGAGAATTAAGTAACTCATCAGTTTCCTTAAGCTTCTGCCTTATCTCCTGCTCCTGCTTTTCAGCTTCCCTTCTTCTTGATTCAAGGTTCCTGATAATTGAGCTGATTCTAACAGCTTCTTTACCGAGGTAGGACTGGGCTGCATGGGTTACTGATTTGGGAAGGTGCATTCTCCTGGCAGTATCTATTGCATGGCTTTCTCCAGGAAGACCGCTGATTACCCTGAAGGTTGGTTCGAGTGTGTTTTCATCAAACTCCATTGAAGCGTTGAGAACATTTTCTGAAGCATAGGCGAACTGCTTTAAGACTCCATGGTGGCTTGTTACCAGGGTAAGGGAAGCCTTTTTCATGCAGTATTCGAGTATCGCCCTGGCAAGGGCTGCTCCTTCCTGAGGGTCTGTGCCGCTGCCAAGTTCATCAAGGATTACAAGTGAGTTTTCTGTCATGGTCCTTAGGATGAAGCTGATTCCTTTCATGTGGCCGCTGAAGGTAGAAAGCTGGTTTTCTATGCTCTGATCGTCTCCTATGTCGGTAAAAAACCGGTCAAAGAGGTCAAGCGAGCTGCCGTCTGAGGCCGGGATGTAGCCGCAGATCTGGTTTATCATGGCAAAGAGGCCTACTGTCTTGATTGTTACGGTCTTTCCGCCTGCGTTCGGTCCTGTGAGTACTACTGCCCTGCAGGTTTTGGGAACGCAGAAATCAACAGGCACGCACTTACTCTTAAGAAGCGGATGTCTTGCCTTTATGAGGTTGCAGGAGTATTCATCACCGGTAATTACGCGGCAGCAGTTATAACTTCTGCTCCAGGAAGCAAATGCATATAGAAAGTCAGATTCGGTTACCTGGGCTTCAAGAATCCTCAGTTTCTCTTCGTTTTTCCTGAGCAGGCCGCTGAGCATGCCAATGAGTCTTGCAATCTCTATTTCAATTTCCTGCTGAGCAAGGTTTACTTCGTTGTTGAGGTTAACCAGTCTGAAGGGCTCCATAAATACCGTCTGGCCTGTCTGGGAAGCGCCCTGAATGTAGCCTTCTATTTTTCCGTGAAGGTCGTTTTTAACGGGAAGAACTATTCTTCCGTCCCTGAGAACAGGGTTGGTTCCCGTCATGAAGGAGTTGTTGTTCCTAACATATTCAGCTGCAAAGTGGCTTCTTTCATCCCTCTTTAAATCTGCAGCTTCCTTGAGTCTTCTGATTGTAGGATAGGTTTCCTTAACGGTTCCCGGAGCTTGAAGTATGCTGAAAATCTGCTTTGTCATATCAAGTAAATCAAAGTCAATTTCATCAATAATATCTGATACGACAGAAGTCGGGCTTTCAAGACAGCGAAGGAACTTTCTGAAAATTCGTGCACTGTCAATAAACACGGCAGCATCATAAATCATTGTGCCGTCTATGGGAGAAGCTGGACCTGATTCAAGAGAATAAAACAGCTCTGTTAAATCCGGAAATGCTTCAATCCTTATGTCCTTTTCAGGAGCCTGGATTATACATGAAATTACCTCAGCAACCTGGTTCTGCCTGAAGGCCCATGCCTCCCTGTCAAATACAGGACGGGCAGACAGGACCCTCTTTTCCCCTCCTTTTGAAAGGGCATGCTGAGAGACTGTATGTAAAACTGTATCAAGACCAAGGTCACCTGCTGTTTTTCTGTACATTTCTACTCCATACCGGACTTCTGTCTTCAAGGCTTTCAAGAATCCTCAGATAACTCTCATACCTGTCAGCATTTATCTTTCCTTCTTCTACAAGTTCCTTTACATGGCAGCCCGGTTCATCTACATGAAGACAGCTGTCATAGGAACAGGACTGGGAAGGAATAAAAAACTCAGGAAAGGCCTTTGCAACAAGATGTGGATCATCATGTGGAACGGAGATTTCCCTGAAACCCGGAGTATCGATTATAGAAAAACCATCTCCTTCAAGCAACAGTGCGTGGTTTGTTGTATGACAGCCTCTGTTGTATTTTTCACTGAGCTCTCCAACCCTCTGTTCTTTTCCCGTTATCCTGTTTACAAGTGAGCTCTTTCCGACTCCGCTCTGGCCCACAAAGGCAGTTCTCTTGCCCTTGAGAAGTGTTACAAGCTCGTCTATGTTCTCACCGGTTTTAGCACTGACACTTAAAATCCTGAAACCAAGCTTTTTATAGAGGGAGAATCTTTCAAACTCATCTTCAGTAAGAAGTATGTCCGACTTATTCATGCAGACAATTATTTCCGTATTTCTGCTGCAGGCAATTACCCTGTCTACAAACCTTGGTCTGAAAGGCGGAGTCATGGCACTGCACACACAGATAAGCTGGTCCATATTTGCACAGATTACCTGGTTCTTTTCCTTCTTTGCATTCCATCTTGCAAAGAAAGAAGTTCTGTCTATACGGCTTAGAACAAGCCCTTCTTCGGCAGATGTCGGAACAAATTCAACCTCATCTCCAACAACAATCGGGTTGTATTCTCCTTCAGCCTGTTCAAGGTGCTTACCCTTAATCCTGCAGAGGAAACTCCCTTCAT
>JAIKXP010000076.1 GCA_024684115.1 Sphaerochaetaceae bacterium
TAATCAATAAGCCTGCCTGTTTCCGGGTTCTCTTCATCCGGAGCATAGAAAGCATAGCTTCTTGCTGAAGGGAAGAGTTTTTCTATATAGGGCAGAAGAATCTCGTAGGAAAACTCCTCTGCACAGATATCGTCATTTCTCTCAACAGGAAAGGACAGGTTGTATTCATTGTGGGTGTATATCTTAAACTCATCTCCGATTCTTCCCTGATGAAGGGGAGAGAAAACAAAGATATAATCTGCTTTTGCTCCATTAAGGGATGAGAAGACTCTGTCCAGTTCATCCTTGCACAGTGACCATGCCTTGTGTGGAACGGTTCTTACGGCCGGAAGACTTACAGAGTTCTTTTCTTTTATATCAATTAAATCTGAAGCATTTTCAGGGTAAAGTATGCCTGAGGACGTTTTAATCATCTTACACCTCGTCCGGAAGCAGTCGCTTAATACGTGCTCTATCCGGTTTGACTGTCAGGTTCTTTTCCTGTGTGGGAAGAACAAGACCTGTCTTTCCGTTTTTGGCACGTCTGAGGTATTTCACGTAGGTGTAGTAGAGGTCAACTGAGGAAGAATTCTTTCCTTTTGAGAAGAGAACTGCAAGATTTGCAGCATCAAGCATAACATCAAGAGGAATTGTTTTATCCTTTTTGCCCCTTACAAAGACGTAGCCTCCGGGGAAGTCTCTTGTGTGGAACCACATGTCGCTGCCCTTGGCATAGTGCCTTAAGAGTTCATCATTTTCCTTTGCATTTCTTCCGGCAAAGATAAGAAAACCTCCGCTTGTGCACCGGATTCCAGGGGCCTCATCCCTCTGAACCGGAGCCTGAGCTTTATCAATGAATGCCTTAAGTCTTCTTATGTCGGTGTTTTCATCTTCAGACGGGGCGAGCAGCTTTTCATACTTCTCTTCTGTAGTTTTAAGTTCTTCTTCAAGCCTCTTTATTTCGCTTACAGCGTTCTCATAGGCACCTTTGGCTCTGTGGTAGCGGTCATAGAAGGCGCTCACGTTATCTCCGGGGCTGAGTTTTCTGTCCAGTGTAAGGGTAAGGGTAGTGTTAGTACCGTAATCAGTGACCGTTATGCTCTCATCTCCCTTTTTAACAAGGTAGGACTGGGAGGAAAGAAGATCTGCAACATATTTAAGCTCTTCATAGTCTTTGTTTGCCTGAAGAGTCCTGTTGAGGCTTGCTATAGAAGAGAGGAGCCTTGAAATGTCATGCTCCTTCTTCCTCTCTACCTGGGCGCGCAGTACTGAAAGTCCTGTTTCCCGGCTTTCCTGCCTTCCTTCATTTTCTATGAACTCATTGAAAGAGCCGCTGTGTTCCCTGACAGTGTACTCCTTATCGGGCATGGTTCTTTCTTCTATTCTTAGAATCTCTCCGGTAGCTTCATTTCTCTGGGGACGCCTTAAGAGAAGATCCAGTATCCTGTTTTCAGAGTCGGTGACTATTATGTTTGCCCCTGGTCCTGAGTAGAGTCTTATAAATAACTTAAGAGATGTTCCGTGGTTATTAAGCTCCCATACAACAGCCCTGTCATAGGAAAGCTGGGTGCAGTTGACTATAACGGAACCTTCTATATTCTTTCTTGCAAACTGAACGAATCTCTGGAGCTTTTTTGTCTTGCCAAGGCCTGCCGGATTTGAAACTATATGTAATCTGCTCTCTTGTGTGCCGATTTCGGTATAAAATAGAAACCTTCCTCTTTCGTGATTATAGAGCTCCCAGATAAGGGAGTGAAAGCTGTTCTGTATGACTCCCTGGATTTTTGATCCGGTAAGGTCTGCTTCAGAGAGAATAAGTTCAATTTCCTTATAGTTAAGCGGCTTCACAGCGCCTCCTTGATTTCTCCGGCAAGATAAAATGATCCGCACACCAGGATGGTCTCATTCTCTTCTGTGTTTGAGAGTGCACAATCAAGAGCATCTTTGGCCTCTACTTTCAGGGCAGTAAAGACACCTGGTTTTCTTTTCTCTTCAAGGTATTCAAACAGTAGCTCCACGTTGCTTTTCTTAAATGTTCCGGGTCTTGAAATGATTACCTTGTCAAAGTTCTCAAGAATCATGTTTAGCATTGATCTGTAGTCCTTGTCGTGTGCACAGCCGAAAATACACAGTCCCTTTCTTCCCGGATAGATATCCCTGAAGGTTTTCAGTATGTTCTCCATGCTTCTTACAGTGTGTGCCCCGTCAACCATAAGAGGGCGTTTCCATTCTATCATTTCACTGCGCCCTGGCAGTCTGGTTTCTTCAAGAGCCTTTTCCGTTACCTTATATATATAGAGTCCCAGGTGTCTCAAGACCATGAGGGCAAGAGCTGCGTTTTCAAGCTGGACACGGCCTGGCATTGAGAGGTTAAGGGTGGCGGTGTAATTCTCAAAGAACAGGGTGTTTTCCTTTATTTCCCTAAGCTCCTCATCAAGGCAGTGGAACTCTGAGCCACAGTCAGAAGCCTCCTTTCTGAACACTTCAAGAGCTTCTTTCTTCTGAAGGGATACAAAAACGGGAGTGTTCTTCTTAATTATCTTCGACTTCTCAACGGCAATTTTCTCAATTGTATCTCCGAGGATGGAGGTGTGCTCCAGCTCAACTGGGGTGAGTACACTTGCTACAGGGAGAAGAATATTTGTAGCATCAAGTCTTCCGCCAAGTCCTGTTTCAATTACTGCATATTCACAACCTGTCTTTTCAAAAAGAAGGAAGGCAAAGGCTGTGTAGAGCTCAAAGGTAGTGGGGGTACTGTAGCCCAGCTCCTCCCTGAATCTGAACTCTTTTACCTTTTCTGAAAGATAATCAGCTGTTTCAAACAGTATGCTGTCTTCAATGAATTCTCCTGAGAGGGTGAATCTTTCACGGAAGTCAGTTACATGGGGAGACATGTAGAGCCCGGTTTTATGTCCTGTTTTTTTCAGGGCATTTGCTATGAATGCAGCGGTAGAACCCTTTCCCTTGCTTCCGGCCACGTGTATGGTCCTGTATTTTTCCTGGGGGTTCCCGAGCATATCCATGAATGCCTTCATGCGGTCGAGCCTGTAGGTACGGACGTTGAATCCGTCGGTTTTCTTCTCGAGGTTGGTGAAAGTATTCATAAAAGTCTCTATATCAGAAAGTTTTTCAAAATTCATAACTCAAGCAATTCTAATGCAAAGCTAATTTCAGTGCAATTAAACATATAGGTCTTAAACTATTTTTGACATTTTACCGAGAAGTGTCTAAATAAATATTGAATCTGAAACGTCTATTTGCTAGTATTCAGGCAAATAAGAGATTCAGGAGAACAGAAATGAAACCTAAACATAATCCTACCCCATGGAAATTCCTTGAAGAGTACAAGGGTAAATACTATAACAGTGAATGGCCTTCACTTCCTCAGATGTTTGACATCAACGTTGAGAGATACCCGCAGAACAAGTGTTGGGAGTGTTTTTCTCCAAAACACTTAGTTTTCACATACGCAGAAGCAAAAGCACTTCAGAAGAAGGTCGCTTCCTACCTTGTTTCCCTCGGAGTTAAGAAGGGAGATAGAGTCGGTGTTACAGGACTTAACAGCCCGGAATGGGCACTGGCCTATATGAGCATTGTCACCATGGGTGCAATAGTTGCTCCTGTTGATTACTCACTCACAGATGATGAGATTGAGAGTCTTCTTGACTTTGCAGAGGTCAAGGGTCTGTTTGTCGACGGAGAGCGTTTTGACAGAATAGGAAAGGGCGGAAAGTACGACTTCAAGATAAGTCTTACAGAGAAGGGCTTTGAAGATCAGTACATTCTTAATGTTCCTGAGACCGGCTGTGAGTATGAACAGCCAGTGGATGAAGACCTGGCTGCCTTCCTCTTCACCAGCGGAACAACAGGAACTCCAAAGACTGTCATGCTTTCTCACAGAAACCTTGTTGCAGATGCATGGCTTTCACAGGGACAGATGAATATTTTCCCAACCGACGTTTTCTACGCCATTCTTCCAATCCAGCATGCATATACCATGCTTGCCGTCATGATTGAAGGTATGTGTTCAGCAGCAAATGTTGTCTTCGGAAAGAGACTTATCATCAAGCAGCTCTTCAAGGAGATGAAGGAAGGAAAGGTTACCATGTTCCTTGCTGTTCCTCTTCTTTACAACAAGCTCATCACAGCCATGATGAAGGGTGTTGATGAAAAGGGTAAGCTTGTTTCAGGAGTCATCCACGGTATGATGAAGTTCTCAGGCTGGCTCAAGAAGGTATTTAACGTAAACATTGGAAAGAAGATGTTTGGCTTCCTTCTTAAGAAGGTATCTCTTGATAATGTAAGAATATGTATCAGTGGTGGTGGTCCGCTTCCGGCTTCAACATTCAAGCAGTTCAACCAGCTTGGCCTTGACTTTGTTCAGGGTTACGGTCTGACAGAAACAAGCCCGATTCTTACTCTCAATCCTATCTTTGACTATGAGGAAACAAGTATTGGTAAGGTTGTTCCCGGTGTTGACATGAAGTTTGTTGACAAGGATGAAAACGGAAACGGAGAAATCTGCGTCAAGGGACCAATGGTCATGCAGGGCTACTACAACAATCCTGAGGCTACTGCCGAGATTATTGACAGTGACGGTTACCTCCACACAGGAGACATTGGCTACATTGATGACAGAGGTTTTGTATACCTTACAGGAAGAGCCAAGAACATTATTGTTACCGAGGGCGGAAAGAACGTCTTCCCTGAAGAGATTGAAGACCACTTCCAGCTTTACTATGATGCTGATCAGGTCTGCGTAACAGGCTACACACTTGATGCAAAGATGAAGACAGAAGGTATCTGTGTTCTTATCTATCCGTCAGAAGAGTACAAGAAGACCAATCCTACAAAGGAAGAGATGCAGAAGCACTTTGAGGGAATTGTTGAAGAAATCAACAAGGAGCTTCTTCCTTACAAGAGAATGAGAAAGGTCATTATCATAAACGAACCTATGGAAATGAGCAGCACAAAGAAGATCAAGAGATTTGTTGTTGCAAAGAAGTACAAGGATCAGATCAACGGTTGATTAAAGATAATTAATCAATATGAAGGGACTGTAACAAAGGTCGAATTTCCGGCTGAGAGTTACAGTCCTTTTTTTTCAGTCAAACTATGCCGGCAGGAGGTTTTCCGTCATCCGGCATGAAAACCGGCTCTTAAGCTGTGTCTGCAGCGGCAGAAAATGATGAATTTGGAGATAAACAATAGCACTGCCTGATATTTGCCTTATGGTTAGTATTTTGTTATATTTCAGGCATGTCAAAAGTAGTTACATCTTACGGGGAACTCCCCGAGAACATTTTTATAATCCCCATGCGCGGCTGTCCGGTTTTTCCGGGACTCTTCACTACAATTGAAGTAAGTGAACCGTCAGACATGAAGGTGGTCAAGAACACAGAACCCGGAAACGGTTTCGGACTTCTGCTCCTCAAGAATGAGGAGGCACCTTCCCGCGCCCTTACTGCAGATGATTTCTATACGATAGGAACATTTGTAAAGGTAAGAAACCGCATTACAACCCTCTACGGAACACAGAGCCTCTACCTTGAGACCGTATGCCGTTTCAGAACTCTGGATATGGTCTGCCAGGGAGGAATTGTTTCAGCCAGGGTTGAGTATATTGAAGAAGAGAAGCTTTCAGCACTTGAAGAGAAGGCTCTCTTTGAAATCATGAGAAAGGAAATCTCAATGCGTCCTGATGCAAGCGGACTTATGAACAACATAAAGTTCAACGCAGGCAGCATTTCAAACGCAATAAGGCTCGCTGACTATCTTGCAAGTACAATTGTAGACAAGGAAGACCAGCAGAGCTTCCTTGAAGATCTTTCCGCAAAGAGCAGAATGTACAGGGTTATCGAGGTTCTTAAGGAGGACCTGGACCTGCAGAAGCTCCAGCACGAGATTCAGGGAAAGATTACAAGCAGGTTCGACAAGCGTCAGAGGGAGTATTACCTCAGGGAAGAGCTCAAGACGGTCAAGGAAGAGCTCAATAAGCTGAAAAGGCCGGACAACATAAAGGAGCTTTCATCTGAAGACCTCTCTCTTGAAGATGAACAGGAACTGACTGGGGATTCATACCTTGACAGCCTTTCAAAGAAGATAAAGAAATGCGCCCTTGAACCTAAGATTCATGATAAGGTCATGGAAGACTTCCGCCGTATGGCTGACATGGACACCGGAAATCCTGAGTACTCAGTTCTCAGAACATACCTTGAAACGGTTGTTAACCTTCCGTGGAACAACTACAGCAAGGAGAAGTACTCCATAGAAAACGCCAGAAAGATCCTCGAAAGGGACCACTATGGAATTAAGGACGTAAAGGAAAGAATACTTGAGTTCCTTGCAGTCAGAAAGCTCAAGGGAGATACAAAGGGCTCCATTATCTGTCTCATAGGTCCTCCGGGAACCGGAAAGACTTCAGTCGGAATATCAATTGCAAAGGCTCTTAACAAGAAGTACTACCGCTTCAGCGTAGGCGGAATGAGGGATGAGGCTGAGATCAAAGGACACAGAAGAACCTACATAGGAGCCATGCCCGGCCAGATTATAAAGGGACTTCAGGTTACGGGAACCAAGAATCCTGTCTTTGTAATTGATGAAATAGACAAGATGACTTCTTCCTACCAGGGAGACCCGGCTTCAGCTCTTCTTGAAGTTCTGGACCCGGAGCAGAACACAAGCTTCCGTGACCACTACCTGGACCTGCCGTTTGATGCTTCCAGCATACTTTTCATAGTCACAGCCAATACTGCAGACACCATTCCACGTCCGCTTCTGGACAGAATGGAGTGCATTGAGCTTAACGGCTACACCTCGGAAGAAAAACTCCACATAGGAAGAAAGTACCTTGTTCCTAAGAGCAGGGAGAAGCACGGACTGACCGCAGAGCATGTTCACTATCCTTCTTCTTCACTTAAGAAGATTGCAGAGGAGTACGCAAGGGAAGCCGGAGTGAGAAACTTCGAGAAGGCTATTGATAAGATTAACCGTAAGGTTGCCATGGAAATAGTCATGAATGACATTGAGGCTAAGAAGGGTGAAGAGAAGATAAAGCTTCCGGTAGAGATAGACAGCAAGGCACTGGTTAAGTACCTCGGGCAGCCTGTATTCCGTGAGGATGAGATTATCCGCGCTGAAAAGCCGGGTATGGCTGTAGGCCTTGCCTGGACATCAATGGGTGGAGACGTACTTGCAATCGAGGCTCAGCACATTCCCGGTAAGGGAGAGCTTAAGCTTACAGGCCAGCTTGGAGATGTCATGAAGGAATCTGCTACCATAGCCTTCAGCTACATAAAGAGTATCTGCGAAAAGTACAGTATTCCTCTTTCCTGGTTCGAAAAGAACAGCGTGCACCTGCACGTTCCTGAGGGTGCAACTCCTAAGGATGGACCTTCTGCCGGTATAACCATGGCAACGGCCATGTTCAGCCTTCTTTCAGGAAAAGTCATAAAGAGAGATCTTGCCATGACGGGTGAGCTTTCCCTGATGGGTAAGGTCATGCCTATAGGAGGACTGAAGGAAAAGGTTCTTGCTGCAAAGAGAAACAAGGTAAAGACCATTATTATTCCTAAGTTCAATCAGAGGGATCTTGATAAACTTGATGATAATGTAAAAAAAGGCGTGACATTTCTTACCGCATCTGATATGGAAGAAGTACTTGCCTACGCTTTTACAGGTCTGGAAGTAAAGGATAAAAATGAAAAAAATTGAACTTCTGTCTCCGGCAGGCGGAATAGAAAAGCTTGAGACGGCATTTGCCTATGGGGCAGATGCTGTCTATATGGGTCTTAAGAACTTCTCTTTAAGGACAAATGCTCAGAACTTTGCCTATGACCAGGCAGACAGAATCAGGGAGATAAAGAAAAAGTACGGCGGAAAACTCTACTGTACATGCAACATTTACTTCCACGAAGATGATTTAGAGCGCCTTAAGGCGGAGCTTGAAGATATGAAGAGCTACCCGTTCGATGCGTTCATTGTCTCCGACATAGGCGTGTTTGATACCATAAAGGGAGCCTTCCCCGAGGCAGAGATGCATCTTAGTACCCAGGCCAGCTGTATAAATTCAAAGAGCGCTGCCATGTACCAGAAGATGGGTTTTGACAGGATTATCCTGGGTCGTGAGACTCCGCTTTCAGATATAAGAAGAATTAAAGATGCATGTCCGGATCTTGGAATTGAAGCCTTTGTTCACGGTGCCATGTGTATGGCTGTTTCGGGACGCTGCTTTCTTTCTTCTCATCTTGCAGGACGCAGTGCAAATCAGGGAGACTGTGCCCATACCTGCCGCTGGTCTTACAGACTGGCTCTTGAAGAAGAATCAAGGCCTGGCAGATACTATCCCATCTCAGAGGACAACGGCTTTACAACCATCATGTCCAGTAAGGATCTGTGCATGATAGACCACCTTAAGGACCTTAAGGACGCAGGTGTTGATTCCCTTAAGATTGAGGGAAGGATGAAGAGTACCTATTATGTTGCTACCGTTACACGCGCTTACAGAAAGGCTCTGGACCATCTCTATGATCCGTCCGTTGAGTTTGAAAGTTACAGGGATGAGCTCTTTAACGTAAGCCACAGGGAGTTCTCTACAGGTTTCTTCTACGGCGGAGGCCCTGTTGATACGGATGATGACATCAATAAACCGGCTGAAAACGGATACCTTAGGGATTATCTCTTCCTTGGCACTGTCCGTGATGAGGTCAGGCCGGGTATCTATTCTCTTGATATAAAAAACCAGATAAAGAATGGAGACAGGATTGAATTCATAGGTCCCGACGTACTTTCCCTTACTGAAAACAGTATAAATGTACTTGACGGAAACTTTGAAGCCACCGACCATATTGATCATTGCCGTGAGGGATATATCAAAACTTCCCTTCCTCTTAAGAACGGCTATCTGATCAGAAGGGAAATTTCAGTTAAGCAGTAATATCTTCATGCTCTGATTACAATAAAACTTAAAATAAAATGCATTAAAATGTGTTATTTGCATATTTTTGGCTAACTAACTATTGTTTAGCCATTTTTTTATGTTATGATAAACTATCACTGTTATGGAGGTTTTTATATGTCTACTCATGAAGAAATTGTACAGCTTTTCGAGACTTATGTTGCAGAAAACCAGAAGTTCACAGAAAAGAACGTTAAGGCTGCTGCTGCCAGAGCCAGGAAGGCACTTGCTGAAATCAGTAAGCTTGCAAAAGTAAGACGCTCAGAGATTCAGGAAACAAAAAACAACATGTAATTTTTGTTTTTTTAATAATCAAAGCAATTATCGAAAGGAGCTGTGGATTAGTCCAAAGCTCCTATTTTTTTGCCCTTAAATCCAACCGGAACTTATTGAGCAGATTTTCCCTTCATCCATCTGACACCAAGGTAACAGAACGGGGTGTCGAGAAGGGCAAAGGCAACCTTGAAAAGCCAGTATGGAATAATAAGTGAGAACACAAATGCTGCCGTGTATTTCTCATTCATGTGGTAGAAGGCAATAAAGTCAAAGATTGTAGTATCTATGAACTGACTTATGATGGTTGAAAAGTTGTTTCTAACCCAGAGGTACTTCCCCCTGGTAACCTTCTTCCAGACTCCAAACAGAAATACATCCAGTTTCTGACTGATAACAAAACTTATTACGCTTGCAAGAGTCATTCTCATGGAAGAACTGAATATGACCTCATACTCCTTCTGTAATCCCCAGGTCTCATTAGGTTTTACCTTTATGAAGAGGAAGATAAGGGCAAACATGATAATCAGCATGACTGTTGAGACGTTTACAAAGTGCTGGGCTTCTTTCTCCCCGAAGACTTCACCGATTATATCTGTGATAAGGAACAGAACAGGCATGAGGAATATGCCAACTGAGACGCGTACACCGAAGATGGTTGTAATCTTGCTGCCAAGGGTGTTTACGACAACCATGGCCATTATGAACAGGGCAAAGAGAAAGTCTCTCTTTTTTATATTTGATTCATTCAGTTTTTCCATGTCTTGAATCATACCTTCAAGTTTCTGTTTTGCTCAACACTCCGAATCCCGTTGTTGCCACGGATTGTTATTTGGATTATCTTTTGAGTAACTGATTTGGATCTTAATTAACAAGTGAATATATATTAGATGAAATGGATTGCTAGACAGAGCAGCCAGAATGCCATAGGGCTGCTGCAGGACAGGCTCAAAACGGACCTTGTTTCTGCCAAAATTATGGCTGGCAGGGGAGTTGAGAACCTGCCACAGGCCAGATTCTATCTGGAGAATGACATATCATTTCTTCATAATCCTTTTTACTTTGAGGATATGGAGATATTCTGCGACCGTGTTCTTCAGGCAATAGAATCAGGAGAGAAGGTCAGGGTCTTCGGAGACCGTGACGTAGACGGAATTACAAGTACAGCCCTCATTGTTCTTGAACTCAGACGCCTTGGTCTTGATGTTTCCTATACCGTACCGCTCGGAGATGAGCCTTACGGAGTAACAAAGGAAAAGATAGACGCAGCCGTTTCTGACGGGGTAACCCTTGCCATTACGGTTGACTGCGGAATCTCCTGTTTTGATGAGGTTGATTACGCAAACACAAAGGGACTTGATTTCCTCATTACCGACCACCACATAGGAAAAACCCTCCCGCCTGCAGTGGCAGTCATTGATCCTAAGGTTGAGGGCTCGGGCTATCCGTTTGAGCACCTTGCCGGCTGCGGTGTTGCAGCCAAGTGTATCTGGGCCCTGAGATTTGCCATGACCCCGTTCTACAGGGAAAGAGTCATGCTCCTTCATGCGTACCCCGGAAACGGCACGGTAATAATTGAGGCCTGCATACTTGAGAACATGATTGAAACAGACAGGGTCTGTGAAGAGGTTGTACCGGGAGTTCTTCCTGCAGAAAACAGCAGGCTCTTGAGGTTCCTCTCCTGCGGTCTTCCTGTCATGGTCCTGGATGCGGAAACTGAACTCATACAGATGAAGAAGGCCTTCCCGAAGGCAGACATATCACTGACCGATTTAAGATCTCAGTTTGAGAAGTTCATGCCGGCTGTGAGGGGAAGGAGCCTCTTTGAACTGAGTTCCATAAGCCGTTTTGCTCTCTACAACAATTCAAGAAGTGAACTGGACACCCTGAGCGGACTGTTCTGCGCCTACATAAGGGCATCAAATCCGCTTCTGTACGGAGAGTACAGAAAGCTCATGGACATAGTTGCAATCGGTACTGTCAGTGACCTCATGCCCATGATTGATGAGAACAGGATTATTGTCAAAAACGGACTTAAGGTCCTGGAAGAGGGAACCAGGGAAAACCTCATTCCATTCATGACCCTTCAGAATTTAAGCGGAAGAACCCTATCCGCCATAGACATAGGCTGGAATGTTTCACCGGTTTTGAATGCTTCCGGAAGAATGGGACAGCCGGATGTTGCCGTTCAGATGCTGCTGAGCGAAAGCCACGAAGAGGCCTTCAAGCTTGCCGGCAGACTCAGGGAGATGAACGAAGAGAGGAAAAAGCAGGGAGAGAAGGCCTGGGATAGAATTCTGCCGGATGCCAGAACAAGCTACGAGCAGTTCGGAACAAAGTTTGTAATAGTTCATGATAATTCCATTCCACGCGGAATAGCAGGAATCATGGCAACCAGACTGAACAAGACCTTCGGAGCTCCGTCAATTGTCATTACCGAGCCGGAGAAGGGCAGAAGTGTCGGCTCCATGAGAAGTTCAAACGGGTTTAACTGCCATGACTTTCTTTCAGGCTATTCAGAACTGTTTGAGGACTATGGCGGTCATGCATACGCCGGAGGCTTCACACTTAAGAGTGAAAACGTAGACGAGCTTCTGCTGAGGATCTCTGAGACGGCAGACTACCTTGACTGCCCGGAAGAAGAGGAATCTGTTATTGAATACGACGCAGCTCTTTCCGAGATTCAGTTTACTCCCTCAATCATGAAGATAATCAGCCGTTTCGAGCCTTACGGGGAGAACAACCCGCCGCTTCAGTTCATGATAAGCGGAGCCAGACTCACAGGCATGACCATCATGTCAAATCAGAAAAACGCAGCTGCAGCTCATCTTAAGTTTAATCTGGACTACGGCACCTTTGTCTGGCCGGCCGTCTTCTGGTCAGCCGGTCAGAGGCTCGGGCAGGACTTTGATGACGGAGATATTGTAGATGTTGTTTTCCGCCTTGGCAGAAACTACTATAGAAACCAGGAAACAATCCAGCTTACTGTACTTGATATGAGGCGCCACTGATGAAAAAAGCCCTTGTTGCCGTTCTTCTTTTACTCATTCTCCTTCCCCTGATGGCTCAGGATGAGAGGATAAGCTATGACTCTGAGTACATGCTGGACAACTATTTCAGCAAGGAAACGGACTGGGGCTTCTCAGATGAACAGCTGGACAGAATAAATATCAGCATTTTCTACGTTACCGGAGGAGACATTCTCTACCAGTGGTTCGGCCACATGGGAATACTTGTTGAATCCCCCGACTTTGAACCCATTCTTTTTGACTACGGAAGGTTTGAATTCGGGCCTGATTTTTACATAAACTTTGCCATGGGCAGACTCTGGTACAAGTGCATGGGTTCCTACGCAAGCTATCAGATGGCGGTAGCCGAGGAGTCCGACAGGTCCGTCTATACCACCCGGCTTAACCTCTCCAGAGAAGAGAAGTCCGCAGTGCTGGGCTTTCTGAATATCAACAGCTCCTCTGAGTTCAACACCTATCTTTACCACAACTACAGGGATAACTGTTCGACCAGGGTAAGGGACATCTTTGACCGCCTGACAGACGGACAGTTCAAGCAGTGGGCCCTCTCCCAGAGCGGCTACACCTACAGGCAGCGGGCAAACATGGTCATTTCCAGAAACCTCATTGTCCTCTGGGTCCTGGATTTTCTTCAGGGCAGAAATATTGATAAGAGCGAAACCCTCTGGGAAAACATGTTCCTCCCGGTGGACTTTTTCGAAAGTGTCAGCAATTACCCTGACAGCGCCCTAACGGGCAATGTTCAATGCCTCTACGAGGCCAAGAACCCTTCTTCCAGGCCTGCAGACCGCTCTGAACCGTTGAACTACGTTCTTCCGTCCCTGGCCGCAGGTATTATTCTGGGTCTTGTTTTCTTCCTGCTGCTTTCCTTAAGGCATAAGTCAAAACTTCTTTCCTTCACCTGTTCTTTCTACGGGTTTACGGTTAACCTCATCTTTGCAGTCATTTCTCTTGTTCTGTTCTTCATGATGTTTTTCACCCTTCATGACTACACCTACCTCAATGAGAACATACTCTTTGCTAATCCCGTTCTATTCCTGGCCGCCGCTTTTTCCCTCAAGCCTCAGAAACATAAAAAAGGCCTTACGGTAATCTACTCATTCCTTCTTGGAGCCGCCATAATTCTTATTCTTCTCAAGCTAATCCTGCCTTCAGTATTCATTCAGGACAACTGGCCGCAGCTTGCACTGCTGGGATCTTTCTACATCCTTAGCCTTGCCGGACTGGGAAAGGTGCGTAAGTAACAGCCTTTTTCTGTATCTATGATACATATGTAACATAGAGTGATTTTTTTCAGTTTCAGTTTTATTTCAGAATGATGATAACTGTTTATTGGACTGATTAGTTTTGTTGCAATTTGTTGCAAACGGGCTTAGAATTGGATTCAGGAGAGTGCATATGGCAAAAATAGTTATAGCATTAGGCGGAAACGCCCTTGGTAATACCCCTGCAGAGCAGCTTGAGCTTGTAAGGGAAACAGCAAAACCGATTGTCGATCTTATTCAGGATGGAAATGAAGTAGTTATTGCTCATGGTAATGGACCACAGGTTGGAATGATTAACCTTGGTATGTCTACAGCTGCAGAGGCAAAGGCTATTAAGTCTGATATGCCTTTCCCGGAGTGTGGTGCAATGAGCCAGGGCTATATTGGCTATCATCTCCAGAATGCAATTGGAAACGAACTTAAAATGCGCGGAGTAAAGAAGGAAGTTGTAACAGTAGTTACACAGGTTCTTGTAGATGAAAAAGACAAGGCCTTCCAGAATCCTACAAAACCGGTCGGAGCCTTCTATGACAAGGAAACAGCCGAGCGCCTTAGGGAAGAGAAAGGCTTTACCATGGTTGAAGATGCCGGCCGCGGATACCGTAGGGTTGTACCTTCTCCAAAACCGATAGACGTAATTGAAAAGGACTCTGTCAAACAGCTTATTGACGGTGGCTTTGTTGTCATCACAGTAGGTGGAGGCGGAATTCCTGTAGTAAGAAAAGACGGACTTCTCTATGGAACACCGGCTGTCATAGACAAGGATTTTGCTTCAGAAAAGCTTGCAGAGCTCATTGATGCTGACAAACTTGTAATCCTTACAGCTGTTCCGAAGGTAGCTGTTAATTACAGAAAACCGGATGAGGCATGGCTTTCAAGAATGACTGTAGAAGAAGCTGAAAAGTATTCTGCAGAAGGCCAGTTCGCTCCGGGCTCCATGCTTCCGAAGGTTCAGGCAGCTGTAATGTTTGCAAAGAGCAAGAAGGGCAGAGAGTGTCTTATTACTTCACTTGATAAGGCAAAGGAAGCTATGGTTGGAGAAACAGGAACAGTCGTTTCATTACAATCAGAGCATTCCGCTTGAGATTGTCTTAAGCGGATATCTGCAAAAAGTATTAACCCAGCGCAGGAGAGTATTAACAAGACGATCCTGCGCTGTTTCATGTAACTGCACGTTCAGGGAGTCCTCAAAGCTCATGTCCTGGGTGTAGATGAGATATCTTCTTGAGCCGGGCATGAGAATTATGGCATCGGTATCGCTGCAGTTTTTACAGACCGGTGTCATAAGTGAAGTTGAGAAATACATAATCTCATCATTTGCCATCATCTTTGAGCACGAAGGGCATTCTGAAAGGTCCCCGGCCGTGCCGCTTAAAAGCAAAAGTTTCCACGAATAGTCAATTATTATCTTTCTTCTGAGTTCTGGTTTTTCCTCAAGCGTCTTTAAGGCGGAGAGAAGCAGTTCATAGATTTCAGATGGAGTGTCTGTCTTTATCCTCATTGAACTTTCACAGAAATAGGAAGCTGTGTATGTTCCCTGAATGTCTGTGTTAATCGACTGAGGGAGGAAGAATATATCCTCTTCAGTAATCGAGTATTCGTTTTTTAACGGGTTGTGGTAGACCTCAAAGGTGCCGGCAGAAAAAAGGGGAGCAAGGGCAGATTTTTTCCCCTTGCGTCCTCCATAAACTTTAGCATAGATGAGACCAAGTTCAGGCGAAAAAAGGGAGACACTTTTATGAATGTCTCCCAGTGGTTTTACTGAGGTTACAACAGCAGTGAGCCTTAAATGTCTTTCCATCAGAGTCCTCAGAGAAGGTACGGAACCCTGAAGTTGTGAGACTGGTAAACAACGAATGTTTCAACATCAGAAACATCTGATATCTTGCTCAGTTCGTTCTTGAAGAAGTTAAGCAGGCTGCGGTCTTCTTCATTGCTTGTTACCAGGTGAACTATCAGGTCATATCTTCCGGTGACGACAACTGAAGAGATAACTCCCTTGAGCTGAGAGAATTCCTTGGCCTTTTTTTCAAGATCCATAGTCTTGAGCTTTATGCCCATTATGACAATCTGCATCTCAGGTACAGCCTGAGGATCAACTTCAGCAGAGATTGTCAGGATGTTTTCACGGATCATCTGATTTACACGGGCTCTGACAGTGTTCTCTGTGACTCCTATTTCCTGAGCAATCTGGCTGAATGGTTTTCTTCCGTCATCGTTGAGTTTTCTAATGATTACCTTGTTTGTTTCATCAAGTTTCATAATCAGATTTTGCCTTCTGAGATCAATCCCTTAATCGTGTCACAGATTTCATCACCGATTCTGAGGAGGTTTTCAACGCTGTTTGCGCCGACATGCGGTGTGAGTGTGACCTTTTCGGCCTTAAGGAGAGGGTAGTCCTGAGCTGGTGGATCTGATGGATAAACGTCAGCACAGTACCAGGATACCTGACCGCAATCAAGTGCCTTAACCATAGCTTCTGCATCTACAATGGCACCACGTGCTGCATTTATGATGACAGGTTTCTTTGTCATGATTGAGAAGAGCTTTTCTGAGAACATGCCGCGTGTCTCGTCAGTCAGAGGCATGTGGATTGAAATATAGTCAGCATCTTTGACTGCATCTTCTACAGAAGGAACAAGAGTTGCTGCTGCTGAAGTATTTACATATTTATCATATGCAACAACATTCATTCCAAATGCCTTGGCTCTTTCAGCAACCTTTGTTGCAATGTTTCCGATACCGAGGAGACCGAGTGTCTTTCCGTAAAGCTCTGTTCTCTTGATGCTCTTAAGCCACTGGCCTTCCTTCATTCCCTTGTCATAGGCACAGATGTGGTTTGGAGCACTGAGCATAAGTGCAAAGGTAAGTTCTGCAACTGCAATTGAACTTGCTCTCGGGGTGTTGCGTACAATTATTCCCTTTGACTCTGCATAAGCCTTGTCAATGTTGTCTATACCGACTCCTCCGCGAATGATGAGCTTACAGTTTTTTGCACCATCAATATATTCTTTATTGCAGATAGTCTTGGCGCGAACAAGAATAACATCTGCTTCGCAGGCTCTTGCCTTATCAGTAGTTACTTCACCGAAAGCCTTGAGTTTTCCCTCAAGTGATGAATCAAAAGCATCAGAAATAAGAATAAGCATACAACACTCCTTATCCGTTGTGATAATCCGGACAGACCGGCTATAATGTTATTTTAGCATGTTCTTATGTAAAGTCAAATTTTTTAGTTTATTACTTATGGCATCTTAAAATTTCAGTCTTATCATTACTGAAATCTTCAATATTGCGAAATCGAGTTTAATTATTTGCCTATCAATGTGGCTAATGTGGCTTAAACATGATAGAATTTAAGACTGTACGGAGGTGCATATGCAGAATCTTGAAACTACATACATGGGTCTTAAACTGAAGAATCCTTTGATTCTCGGCAGTTCATCTTTATCAGAAAACGTAAGCGGTGTCAAAAAGGCTGAAGATGCCGGATTTGGAGCTGTTGTTCTCAAATCCATTTTTGAGGAACAGATTGTATCGGAAATATACGCTGAAAAAGAGCTGGCAGGAGATTCTGTAAGTCACTCTGACAACTATAGGGCTTTTGAAGCCGTCAGCAAGAACTATTACATTGATAAATATCTGTCACTTGTTTCTGATGTAAAGAAGGCTGTAGATATTCCTGTAATTGCAAGTATCAACTGCACCTCTGAGTCTGCATGGCTTGAATATGCCAAGAAGTTCGAGAATTCCGGAGCAGACGCAATCGAACTTAATTATTTCATCATGCCGTCAAATGCAAAAATCAGCGGAGCTGAGATTGAGAAGCAGTACATGAGCGTTGCAAAAAAGGCAAGAGAGGAAATCTCTCTTCCGCTTTCAATTAAGCTTTCCTGGCATTTCACATCAATTTCAAACATAGTAAGACAGTATTCTGATCTTGGTTTTAACGGAGTTGTCATGTTCAACCACTTCTTCAGACCGGATATTGATATCAACAGAGTTTCCATCTGTTCAGACCGTCTTATCCAGCCTAAGGGAGATTATGCAGAGACTCTGCGCTGGACAGCCATGATGAGTGGAGAGATAAAGTCAGATGTCTGTTCTTCAACAGGAATCAGAGATGCCGAGACAGTCATCAAGATGATTCTGGCAGGAGCTAAGGCTGTACAGCTCACTTCTGCTGTTTACAGGGATGGCTATGACTGTGCTTCAAAGATTACTGCAGAGCTTTCCGGCTGGATGGAAAAGCACAACTACGACAGTATAGAACAATTCAGAGGCCTTCTTGCCCAGGAAAACATTGAGAATCCTGAAAAGTGGGAGAGGGCTCAGTATATGAGGTTCAATAAGTTTTAAATGATTAATGCTTCTTATTCTGAAGATTTCAGGGAAATAGGGCCTTATGAAGGCGAGGATTTTGATCAGGCTGTTGCCAGACTGAGAGAATATCCGCAGCTGATCAACAACTTTACGGATATACTTTCACGTCATAACCGCATTGTTAATAAGTGGAAGTCTTTTCATAGTAAGAATCTGCTCAAGAGCGAACTTACGACAGTTAAAAACTATGATGAGTTCCAGAAAAGAATTACGAGTGATATCTTCCTGAATCTTATTGAGTCTTCAAGTATTGATGAATTTACGTTCGATGGACTTGAAGAGGTTGGAACTGACAAACCTCATATCTTTATCTCAAACCACAGAGATATAGTTCTTGATACAGCTCTTCTTGATCTTGCTCTTTACAGGACTTCAAAAGGAACTCTCTGTCAGATGGTTATAGGAGACAACCTCCTTGTAAACCAGTTTGCTACAGATATGTTCAAGGTAAACGGTGCCATTACGGTCAAGAGAACGGCAAATTCAGCCGCTGAACTTAAGGAAGAGACCTTAAGACTCAGCAGGTACCTCATGTATGCACTGCTGAAGGAAAACACATCTGTATGGATTGCCCAAAAGAGCGGAAGATCCAAGGATGGGCTGGATATAACAAGTCCTGCCATACTCAAGATGATCTATCTGTCAGCAAGAGAGCAGAAGATTTCCTTCTCCGACTTCCTAAGGGAAGTTTCAATTGTTCCTGTTGCCATCAGCTATCAGTACGACCCGTGTGATGTGTCCAAGGGACAGTCAGAAATCAGAAAGCTCAAGGCTGAAGGTGTTTATAACGTATATAAGAAGAAAAAGTACCAGGACATACTCGAGCTTATAAGGGGACTTCGTCTTAACAAGGGAAATGTGCATATTCAGGTCGGTCAGAGTCTGGACAGCAGTATTACCAACCCGGTAGATGCAGCCCGTGAGATAGACAGGCAGATTCATCTGAACTACAAGCTTTGGGACACAAACTACTACTGCTGGGACCGTGTACATAATACAAGTGTATTTGCTGATAAGTACAAGGACATGAATACAAAGTATTTCACTAAGAAGTACAGGAAATTTAACAGAGAAGTTGTAGAATACGTATACAAAGAGTATGCAAACCCGGTTCAGTCTTATCTTGATGCCAAAAATGAAAGCTAAGATCAGTCTTTTCGCTCTGCTGATTATGCTTCTGCTTCTCTCTTGTTCGAAAAGTGAACTGGAAATCAGCACGCATTATGCCCAGCCGTTCATAATCTCAGAAGACTCCCGCATGGGAATCAGTATCTATGTAAAGGCAAATGACGAGCCCACCTCTTTTAAGGAGATGACCGTTAAGGATCCGACAGGTCAGTTTGAATGGACTCTTCCAGCTGAGGCTGCTGAATTTGAAGGCTCCCTCTTTTTAGGAAGTGCAGATGCTGTTATGCCCCTTGGGGTTGATCTTCCGCAGGGGGAGTGGTCTTTGAGACTTGTTTCAAAAGACGGCAGGGTCTGCAACTACACATTCCACGTTTCCTACAAGGACCCTCAGGGTGCTCTTGAGAGGACAGCAAGCGGTTATGATGAGCTGTCAAACCTGACTGTCATCTGATCAGACTATTCTTCCTACTGCCTTATAGAGTTCTTCTCTTGTAATCCTGAAGGTGAAACTGCGTCCGTGAGGGCAGAGCATCTGATCGAGCTTGAACACTTTTTCCACAAGAGCCCTTGCGCTTATCGGATCCATTACATCTCCAGCCTTGATTGCTGCGTGGCATGCAATTACTGCAAAAAGTCCCTTTCTTGCACTTTCAATGTCTCCGGTTGCAGAGGTAATGTATTTTGCTATCTCATCCTCATTTTTTCTGCATACTGCCGGAAGGGTAATTATCTCCCACTGCATGGGCTTGTTCCTTACAAGTTCTACACCGAATTCCTGATAAATGAAGCTGTTCTCAAGAAGAAAGTCATCAGTACTTCTGTCTGTGTCAAAAGAGTATGGGATAATCAGAGGCTGCACGTCTCTGAGGGCTCTAATTTCATCATAAAGAATCCTCTCGTGGGCTGCGTGCTGGTCTATGAAAAGAAGGTCTTCTCCTGTTTCAACAACCAGGAAGGTGTTGAATACCTGACCTATGTAACGCCAGGTTCTCTCTTCCTTCTGCTCCTTTACCTCAACCGGAGCTTCCACCTTAACTTTTGGAGGATCTTCCTTTTTCCCAAGAACCTGCTTTGCTGCCTCAAACCACTTTGGGTCGGGATTGAAAGAAGGAATAGGGTTCTGTGTTCTTGCTGTGGAAGAGGGGAACTTTGGTTTGAAGGAGGGCTGGAAGTTCTGTTTCTTTTCTCCGAAATCAAGACTTTCAAAGACGGCTTCCTGCTTTTCCATAACACCCTTGTAGGTATTCTCCGAACGGTTATAGAGCCAGTCTCTGATTGTGTTTGTAATAAGGCCGTATACAGAGCTCTGGTTTCTTATCTTGCACTCACGTTTTGAAGGGTGAATATTAAAATCAACTAAAGTCGGGCTGTCTTCTATGTAGAGGCAGAAGAAAGGAAATGCACCGCCGGGGAGGGCAGCAGAGTAGGCGTTCGTTATGGCCTGAACAAGCTGGTAGCTGTCAATAATTCTTCTGTTTACAAGAATCTTTATCTGGGTTCTGTCCCTCTTGTAGCACTCGGGAGTTGAGCAGACTATATGAAGCTTTACGGGCTCTGCTTCCCTTACTAACTCTACCGTTTCGCTTCTGATAAAGCTTCTGTCCAGTGAGAAAACGGCCTGAACCCTTTCCTTTCTGCTCTGACTCTGAAGCCTTATAAAAAGTACTCCGTCAACGAACATGAGCATTTCTACAGCTTCAAAACCAAGGGCTTTCTCAAGAAAAACCTTTTTGCAGTCAGCAGCCTCTGTTGAGGCTCTTCTTAAAAACTGTTTTCTGGCCGGTATGTTTTCAAAGAGTTCTTCCATTACGACGGAGGTTCCTTCAGTTACGGAGCCCGGTCTGATTTCTCCCATGATTCCGTTGTTGCAGGTAAGGCTGGAACCTGATGAATCTATGGTGAGGATGGAGCAGGAAGCTATACTGCTCAGTGCTTCTCCCCTGAACCCGAGGGATCTTAAGGCAAACAGGTCATCAAGAGTTTCTATCTTGCTTGTGCAGTGTCTTTCAAAGGCCATGCGAAGGTCTTCTTTTGCTATTCCGCTTCCGTTGTCTATTACACGAATGCTCTTGATTCCACCTTCTTCAATATAGACGCTGATCTTTGATGCACCGCTGTCTATGGCGTTATCAAGCAGCTCCCTTAAAACGGAAGATGGTTTATCAACAACTTCACCTGCTGCAATTCTTGAAGCAACAACACTGTCAAGCCTTTTTATCATCAGTCTCCCTCCTGATTCTGCACTCTGAATAGTCGTGGGCGTTAAATACATGCTCTCTTGCAAGTTTATCAAGATGAACAATCTCACTGACTATAGGTTTGATTGAAGAACGTATATTTGTCTGGTCGTACGGGCAGACCGGTTTGATTACCGGCAGGTCGTACACTTCAGCCAGTCTTTTTGTCACTGATTCATGGACTTCTATCATGGGCCTTATCACATAAAGCTGTCCGTCAAAGAACTCCTGAACGGGGTTCATGGGTGCAAACTCAGCCCTGAAGAAGAGATTCATAATGGTTGTCTCTACAAGATCATCCAGATGGTGTCCCATGGCTATCAGACGTATTCCGCTCTCCTGGGCAAGGGAGAAGAGTATTCTTCTTCTGTTTCTTGCACAAAGGTAGCAGTTGAACTCTCCGTCAAAAGACTCGGGAAACTGCCTCTCATCCATGATTGTAAAATCAATACCCAGGTCTGAGAAATACTCACAGAGTCTTGGCCTGTATTCCTCAGGAATCGGGTGCTCAATCCAGTTAATCATAAGAGCCTTGAGGTTGTATTTGACCGGCAGCCATTTAAGGCGCTGGGAAAGAGCCAGAGCCATGGCAAGTGAGTCCTTTCCTCCGGAAACTGCCATGAGCACAGTTTCTCCTTCACGGATCATATCAAAATCATTTATGCCTTTACCTGTCTGCTTGATAAAACGCATGACCCATGGTTCGTGGTTGCCCTCGATTATATTTCTGTAGGACAGTTTATTGCTTTCGTATTTACTCTTAACCGGTTCTTTCTTACTCATCTCTTCAGATTCTTCCTTCAAAAGGTGAGTATACTCTGACTTTTCTCAGGGTCTTTGTAAAGGCGTAGGCAACACCTGTTTCGGAGAAGAGCTCATCTGCCTCCCTGAAAGGCCTGACTTTTCCGTCAGTACCTATGATGGAGATATCAGTTTCAAAAGAGATCTTCTCAGGCACATCTACTATTACCTGGTAATCTTCACAACTGCTGCCGGCAAGCTTTCGGGTCTTTTCCTTAAGCTCTTCAATAACCCCTTCATCAAGGTCTCCCGGACACTGCTCTTCGTAATTGGTGTTGTAGAGGTTCCCCGAGAGGGAGAGCTTTACAAGCTCAAACGGTTTGTAGTCCTTTGAAGCGCAGAGGCGGGAAAATTCGTCATCATCCAGGAAGTAAAGGTCCTCTTCCTTTATGACCCCGTCACGAAGTGCAAACTTTACTGCGTTCTTGACCATGGCTGTTGCACACCTTGTGGCAGAGTGCCAGTAAACGTTCTTGTACATGAGGTACTTGGAGAAGAGGAGGTGTTCTACGGAAGCCTTGTTTGCACTCTTTAATGCAGGTCTTGAATTCTTTGCATAAAGATGGCCGGTTATGTAGGCCACGTCCTGAACGCCGTATGGTACTCCGCAGTGATAGGCGTCTCTGCAGAGATAGTCCAGTTTATCCGGGTCCAGAGCTCCGGAGAGCAGGTGCTGATAGAAAACCGTCTCAGGGTTGTCTGTCGGATTCTCCTCAGGGCAGATTATGCTGCACACAGTATCAGGGTCAGCGCCAGCCTCCCTTATGAGCTTTAACAGGGAGCTGTCATTTTTGATTATCTCTGTTCCGAGACTCTCGTGTGAGCGCTTGACCACGTCCTTAAGGCTGTGAGCAAAGGGAAAGTGTCCCAGATCGTGAAGAAGGGCAGCACAGAGGAAGGAATTGATTCCCGTCTTTGTAAGATTCCTGCACCCGTTTCTAAGAAGGGAAATGAGTATGCGGCGGCTTATGTCACAGACCCCCAGAGAGTGGGAAAGTCTTGTATGAACTGCTGCCGGATAGACCAGGCTTACCGGACCGAGCTGACGTATGCGGTCAAGTTTATGAACCTGCGGGTGCCTGTAGAAGGCTGCAAGAGCCGGGGTGAAAAGCATGTCTCCCCACACTGAATCCCTGATGGAAACCGTAAAATCAGAGACGAGATGGCTTAATAAAACACTGTCGTTTACTGTCATGCTGATATTATACATGTGTATAGTGGTTTTGAACAGTATCATGTGAAATAATCATATTATATGAATAGTAGGAAAATGCTTTTTCTGACAGTTCTTATACTTCTCACTGCATCTCTTCCAGTCATGGCCGGAGAGAGCTCCCGTACATTTTTCCCCGCTCTTCATAAGACTCTTTCCCTTCCTGTTGATTCCCGCCTTGGCAATACTGCGGACTATACCTCTGATGAAGAGCACAGGATACTTTCTCAGGCTCTTTCTCAGGAATTCTCCTTTGAGTGGACTGAGGCCTATCTTGATGAGTCAAACAGGGATGAGTTTCTAAAATCCTGGACAAATTCTTTAAAAAAAATTCTTCCGGCATCGGGTTTTATCATGTCAAAAAGCCTTGAAAATGCCGATGGAAGCAGGTCAATTTCTGTTAGAATTCCTGATTATGACAGTATTTACAATTTTGTCATAATAAACGGAAAAGTCCTTACTATGAGTGAAATTACATCTGATTGACTATATTTGGTTTTATACCTAAAATTCCATCATTATGTTAAATAATAGAATAACGGGGTCTCTTTATGCCCAGATGGTCAGAAGTGGTGCATACGAGCTCTCAGAAAATAAAAAAACAGTAAATGATCTGAATGTGTTCCCGATTCCTGACGGAGATACGGGAGACAACATGCTTATGACTATTGCCGGCGGTGTTGAAAGAATCAGTCAGAGCAACTCCGATATAGGTAGAATTGCCTCAGAGGTTTCAAACGGAATGTTTGCCTCCGCCAGAGGAAATTCCGGGGTCATCCTCTCCAGGATTTTTGCGGGTATTTCCAGAGGACTTGAAGGCAAAAAAGACGTAAGCATAGAAGAGTTTTCCAAGGCTCTTCTTGACGGAAGTCTTGAGTCCTACAAGGCCGTTGCAAATCCGGTTGAAGGAACGGTTCTCACAGTCTACAGAGATGCAGTCAACTTTGCTGACTCCAGGGTTTCTGACTCTTCAACTTTTGAATCCTATTTTACCGATCTGGTAGATGAAATGGAGAAGGCACTGGAGAGAACTCCCGAGCAGCTCGACGTGCTTAAGGAAGCCGGTGTAGTAGACAGCGGTGGAGCCGGTTTTGTATACATTACCCACGGCATGCAGAAGGCTCTCAGCGGTGAATCTCATGACGACATTAATCTGGACCTTGCACACAATGATAAAAAGAAAGTTGCTCCCGATTACTCAGCGTTCAATGAGAACAGTGAACTTGTTTACGGTTACTGTACTGAGTTTGTTCTTCAGCTTCTCAATTCAAAGGTTAAAGATGTAAATACTTTTGATGAAAAGGAAATCTATGACTATCTGAACAGCGTTGGAGAGTCAGTTGTAGCATTCAGGGAAAAGAGCATTGTCCGTGTTCATGTTCATACAAAGACCCCCGGAGATATTCTCAATCACTGTCAGAAATGGGGAGAGTTCCTCATGCTCAAGATTGAGAACATGACTCTTCAGCACAATGAAACAATAGGAAAACACAGGGAAGAGCTTAACCTGAGAACAGGAGCAAAGAAGAGTTTTGCCACGGTTGCTGTTGCTTCCGGTGATGGAATTGTTCAGACCTTCAAGGATCTTGGAGTTGATGAAGTTGTAAGCGGCGGTCAGAGCATGAACCCGTCTGTAAATGACTTCATAAAGGCTTTTGAAAAGGTTAACGCCAGAACAATTTTTGTTTTCCCGGATAACGGCAACATAATAATGACTGCAAAACAGGCTGCCGAGAGTTTTAAGGACTCAGATGTCAGGGTAATTGAGAACCATGACGTAGGTTCAGCCCTTGCTGCCCTCTCTGTACTGGACCTCTCTTCAGCAAACGCGGATGAGATAGTCTCTCAGATTGAGGACAACTGCAAATCTGTTCTGACTCTTTCAGTTGCAAAGGCAAACAGAAACACCGTATCAAACGGTGTAGAAATCAAGGAAGGAGAGTATATCTGCTTTGAAGGTAAGAAGATACTTTCAAGTAATCCTTCAAGGCTTCAGTCTCTTGTTCTCGGTTCCAGAACTGTTAATCAGGATGATTACGGTATACTCATGGTTTTCTACGGCAAGGACGTAAGTCCTGCAGAAGCTGAAGAAACAGAGAAAAAAATGAAAGGAGAATTCGGAGATCTTGATGTAATTCTCATAAACGGAAAACAGGATGTTTATGATTACATCATGGTTTTTGAATAAAAAATAAAATGTACGTTCTTTATACAGATTCAGATTGTGATATAACACCGGAACTTGCCAGAAAGTACGGCTACAAAAAGATAATGAGCATGCCTTACAGCTATGACGGAAAGACCGTCTATCCTTACGAGGACTTTGAGGTATTTGACTACAAGCCATACTATGACATGCTTAGAAGCGGAGTAATCCCGACAACAAGCGCAATCAGCGTTGACAGGTACATCCACTACATTGAAGATGACTTTGCTGCAGGTAATGACATTCTTTATGTCCATCTTTCACCCATGCTTACAGCAACCATAAACAACCTCGACCAGGCTCTTGAGATTCTTAAGGAAAAGTATCCTGAGCGTAAGCTCTACAAGCTCAACACAAAGGCTGTTACAACTCTTTCCATGGCTATCTGCGAGCAGGTCGGAAAGCTCTACCTTGAAGGAAAGAGTCCGGAGGAAATCCTTAAGTGGGCAGATACCGAAGTCAACAACTGGTCCATGTACTTCTTTGTTGAGGACCTTAAGTTCTTCAAGAAGAGCGGAAGAGTCGGTGGACTTACGGCAACAATGGGAAGCATTCTCGGAATAAGACCGATTATCTATATGAGTCCTGACGGCAAGATGGAGAACATTGGCACCGCCAGGGGCCGTAAGCGTGCAATTGAAGCCCTTCTTGAGAAGATGGACAAGATTGGTGACCACGTTACAGACTACAGGATCTATGTAGGCCATACAGATGGAAGAGATGCCCTCGATGAAACAGTTAAGGCCATCAGGGAAAAGTACGGCGAGAAGGCCGATATTGAGGTTCAGGTAGCAAACCCGACTCTCGGAGCTCATTCAGGTCCGGATGGAATTGCTGTCTGTTTCCACTCTAAAGGCAGGTAAAAAAATGGTCGAAATCAGGGAAGTCAAGACAAAGAAAGAAATCAGGGAATTCATTAATTTCCCGCTTGATCTCTACAGGAACAATCCTTATTTCGTTCCACCTCTTTACGGTGACGAGAAGGCCATGTTCAAGAAAAACTTCCACTACCATGATACATGCGAGTTTGTCTTCTACAATGCCTATAAGGATGGAAAGATTGTCGGAAGAATTCAGGGAATCCTTCAGAAGGCAAGTAACGAGAAAACCGGAGAGAAGAGGGTTCGCTTTACCCGCTTTGACAGTATAGATAGTCAGGAAGTTGCTTCAGCACTTTTCAAGGCAGTTGAAGACTGGGCCGTCTCAAAGGGAATGGACACTGTCTGTGGACCTCTGGGCTTCTCTGATCTTGAAAGGGAAGGTCTTCTGATCGAGGGCTTTGATAAGCTTTCAACCTTTGAAGAGCAGTACAATGCGGAGTACTACCAGAAGCTGATTGAAAATCTGGGCTACAGAAAGGAAGTAGACTGGACAGAGAGCATGATCATGCCTCCAGATGAGGATGACGGAACGCTCAGGAAGCTTGCTGACTATGTCATGAAGCGCTACGGCCTGCGCCTTGGGGAAGCTAAAAACATAAATGACTTCCTTAAAAGATATAAGGATGGTTTCTTTGAGCTTCTTGACAAGTCCTACAAGGATATTTACGGCACAGTTCCCTTTACCGAGGGAATGAAGAACTCAATTATCTCAAGTTTCAAGCTCATACTCAGCGTTGAGAATGTAGCCGTAGTTCTTGATGAGAATGACAGGATAGTCTGTTTCGGTCTGTGCTTCCCTTCGATTGCAAAGGCAGTTCAGAAATGTAACGGCCACCTTACACCTCTTGGAATAGTAAGGCTTCTCTGGGCAATCAAGCACCCGCAGATACTGGACCTTGGACTCATAGGAGTTGATCCGGAGTATCTGAACAGGGGAATCAGTTCAATCATTACCTCTGAGCTTCTGCGCATGCTTAAGAATCCGAAGATTAAATATGCTGAGACAAACCTTAACCTTGAAGACAACGCTGCAATTCAGAACCAGTGGAAGAGATTCAAGGAAGTTAAACATAAGAGAAGACGCTCCTATGTGAAGAAGATAGTATGATTAAGATAGCAGTAGACTGTTTTGGCGGAGACAGGAGCCCAAAGGCAAACGTTCTTGGCGCTCTTGCCGCACTTAAAAAGAAAGAAGACCTTTTTCTCTATCTCACAGGTGATGAAAAGAAAATCCGTGCAGAGCTTCACGGTCAGGAATATGACAGCAGCCGCATTGAGATTATTCATGCACCTGAGGTCATAACCGGGGAAGACAAACCTACAGATGCCGTAAGGCTGAAGAGGGAAAGCTCCATGATGAAGGCAGTAAAGCTTCTCAGGGAAGACGATAGTGTCTGCGCCATGGTCAGCACAGGTGCAACCGGAGCTCTGGTAACAGCAGCAGTTCTGAGGATAGGAAGACTTAAAAATGTTATCCGTCCGCCTTTCTGTCCCATCCTTCCTACTATGGATGGTGGAATAGTCGGGGTGTGTGACAGCGGTGCAAACGTAGACGTTACTCCTGAGTACCTCCAGCAGTTTGCCATTCTCGGCTCTCTGTACCTTCAGACTGTCTATTCGGTGAAAAACCCTCGAGTTGCCCTTCTGAACGTAGGAACAGAGGAAGGCAAGGGCGATTCTCTTCACAAGGAGGCCTACAACCTCCTGAAGGCAACCGACTCAATCAACTTTGTCGGCAACATGGAAAGCCGTGATCTTCTATCCGGTAAGTACGACCTTGTTGTCTGTGACGGCTTCTCGGGAAACGTTCTTGTGAAGACAACCGAAGGCACGGCAATGGAGTTGTTAAAGAAACTCAAGAAGGGAATCATGTCAAAGGGTACCTACAAAATCGGTGCTCTTTTCATGAAGGGTCTTTTTTATGACTTCAAGGAAATGTTCAACTATCAGAACTATGGTGGCAGCGTTCTTCTCGGAACTGCAAAGGTAATAGTGAAGGGCCACGGCAGCAGCAATGAGACAGCTGTTGAAAAATGCATTGAACAGGCCTATCTTATGGATAAGAATGAATTCAACCTCAAGGCAGAGGAAGCTCTGGATAAAGTATTCTCAGAGAATTAAAAGGGGATTATATGTTTGAAGAAGTAAAGAAAGTTCTTGCTAAGCAGCTCAGGATTTCTGAAGATAAGATTACCATGGATTCAAGAATCATGGAGGATTTGGGAGCTGACTCCCTCAATGTCCTCATGCTTCTCATGAATATGGAAGAGGATTACGGCATCAAGATTCCGGACGAGGCTCTTGCTACATTCAAGACCGTAGCAGATATTGTGAATTATCTTGATGGTGCAAAAAACTGATAATTTGGTATTGAGGTTTTTTGAGAAATCCTTTATAAGAATAAGGCACGGTGGCGTAGCTCAGTTGGTAGAGCAATCGGCTCATATCCGATCGGTCAGGGGATCATAGCCCTTCGCCACTATAGAGAGTTGTATTTACTACAGCTCTCTTTTTTTTACAGATTTGTGGATATTCTGGCGCTTGCTTTTTATGGGTGAATTTACAAATGTATTGGAGGAAGACTTTTTTTAGCCGCTACCAATACAAATGTATCAGAGAAAT
>JAIKXP010000102.1 GCA_024684115.1 Sphaerochaetaceae bacterium
GGAGTAATTTTCGGATTCCCTATTGCAAAAAGCTTCGCAAAATGTTATAAACATTCTGCACGAATCGGACGGATAGCTCAGCCGGTAGAGCAACAGACTCTTAATCTGTGGGTCCAGGGTTCGATCCCCTGTCCGTTCAAAGACCACCTCCAAGAGGTGGTTTTTTTATGCATTCAAACCAAAACAGAACGTGAAAAATGGCTCTTGCATTTTTCTGGGGGATTTAAGGAACCACTCTGTTTTTATATCACTCACAAACCTCTTAAAGCCTCGCAAGCCTCCTCTCTTCATCCATTTCAAAATTCTGAGGGGTCGATTATCTAAATTTCTTCATCCAATTAACCTGGAAAAATTCTTTTAACTGTAAGACAGAAAGCAAAAGGGGTATTTATAGACAGGTTAAAGGGTTGCAAGGCCTTATATCTTCATCCATTTTATAATTGTAAGGTCGATTATCAGCTCCTTGCCTGCAAGACCGGGTTAGAAGAGGATGAGCGAGGCTATTGTGAAGTAGATGAGCAGTGACAGTGCGTCTACAACCGTTGTTATGAACGGACTGGCCATAACAGCCGGGTCAAAGCCAAGCTTCCAGGCAAACACAGGCAGGGTGCAGCCAACAGTCTTGGCCACGAGAACTGTTATCATGATTGTAAGACACACAGCCATGGCAACCGGGATTGTAACTGCAAGGTTTCCCAGAATTAGACGGTCTATCAGCATGAGCTTGGCAAAGCAGACGGCGCCGAGGGACAGGCCGCAGAATACGGCGGTGAGAAGCTCCTTTCCCATTACACGCGGCAGATCCCTGAACTCTATTTCTCCGAGAGAGATGGCACGGATTACGGTAACGGAGCTCTGGGAGCCGCTGTTTCCGCCGGTGTCCATCAGCATGGGAATGAAGGCTGTAAGAACAACCTGGGCAGCCAGGGCCTGTTCAAAACTGGTAATGATAAGGCCGGTGAAGGTGGCGCTGACCATGAGGATGAGAAGCCAGGGAATTCTGTGAAGGTAGAGTTCAAAGGGGGAGGAGTTGCTGTAGGACTTCTCGTAAGGAGTCTGACCGGACATGATTGTAATATCTTCCGTGGCCTCCTTCTCCATGACGTCCATAACGTCATCAAAAGTGATGATTCCGGCAAGGCGGTTTTCGGCATCTACTACGGGAAGAGCTATGAGGTTGTACTTCTGGAAGAGTTTGGCCACTTCTTCGCGGTCGGTGGTGGTAACAACGGAGATAACATTTTCATCCATGATTTCGGAGATTTTTCTGTTCATGTCCTTTTCAACAAGAAGGTCCTTGGCAGCAACCGTGGCAAGAAGCTTGCCGGCTCTGGTAACGTAACAGGTGTAGACCGTCTCCTTATCGAGACCGACATTTCTAATGTGGTCCAGGGCCTGGGATACTGTCATGTTTTCCTTAAGTTCGACAAACTCGGTAGTCATGACGGAACCGGCGCTGTCCTCGGGGTATTTAAGAATCTGGTTTATGGCGCTTCTAAGGGTGTTGTCAGCCTGGGAGAGAATGCGGGAAGCAACGTTGGCGGGCATTTCTTCGACAAGATCTGCGGCATCGTCAGTGAAGAGGCCTTCAAGAATCTGCTTGAGCTCGGAGTCGGAGAAGACCCTGATCAGGGTTTCCTGGGTGTCTCTTTCAGTTTCGGGAAAGACCTCCCCTGCCAGGTCTCTGGGCAGAAGCCTGAAAAGAACCGGAAGGGTCTTTTCATCCAGAGTGTCAAACAGGGCAGCCAGGTCTGCCGGATTCATAAAGAGTATGATGTCCTTGATTGTTGAATAGCGTTTTTCCTCTGCAAGGACACGAAGTGTATCCTGTAAGATTGTTTTTGACTGAGCCATACAGAAACCCTCCTGAAAGGAAAAGTCAGGAACATAGAGAGTAAAACAGATTGAGGACTATTCTAACGGGCTTTCCCGGAGAAAACGCAATCAGGAACAGAGCCAGAATCTGATGATAAACTACTACTGCCGCCAGCTTCCATGACATTTCCTCCGATAAACAAAATAGCGGAACTCAGGTTCCGCTATTAAGGTATAATGAGAAATGACAGCTGTCAACATGATATTAGAGGGGCTTTTTGAGACACCATGCTGCAGCCTTAAAAGAGGCTTTTAATATTTTTCCTTCATAGAAACAGAGGTTCCCGTCTGCCGGAACTAAAACTCTGTCAAATGTAAACTCATCTTCACCTTCCCTGTTCTTTAGGGATTTGGCGAGTATGGTGAATTCTCTGGCAGTAGTGCACATATCAAGCTCAGGAACGGTCAGAAGAACAACACCTTTACCTGTCTGTTCAGAATCATTAACAGGGAGGCAGGTAATATTTATCATAATGGAATCCCCGCAGCTGAGAATTCCGGCCTTACCTGTGACTCTTTTTCTGTTAAAACAGCCGGATAGAAATCTCAGGTCGGTGTACCTGGAAGTTGCAAAGAAAGAAGCTGACATTACCTCTGAAATGGCTATTTCAAGCTCGTTATCTCCGAAACTTATGGCCCTGTAGGAAAATGAGAAAGCAGCTTCAAGTGCATATTTTCTGACCATGTAAAGGTCCGGATACTTTCTGTCAAGCTCAACACTGGCCATACGCAGGGCGCACTCGGAGAATCTGCTGATTACCCTTGAGCTGTAGATGAATTTCTCTCTTGTCTCATAGTAGAGGGAACAGTACTCTTCAATGGCCCAGTCTCTGTCCTGTTTTATTCCGGTGCCTGAGTAGAGCATGTCTGCCCTGCTGCAGCGGGCTTCCACAACTCCACGTTCGGCAGCATAGCTATAGAAGTCTAAAGCCTTCTCTGCCTGGCCCAGAGTGAGATAGAGGTCTCCGAGACTGGAGGCTAAATGAGGGTCCCTGAGTATATCAAATGCCCTTAAAAGACAGCTGAGGCTCACACTGCGGTCTTCAGGGTAGATCTCGTTTCCGTTTATGGAGCTGTAACCTTTAAGAAGAAGAGCCTCAGGAATGTTTTTCTTCTCAAGAGCCTCAGTAATTTCATAAATAACTTTAATCTCTTCTTCGCTGTAGCCGGAGAAGTCATTTTCAAACCGAACACATCTAATGTACTCGGCCATGACAGATTCGGGCATCTGAAGAGGGGCAACTGAAGAAAGATAGTCATCTTCTACATTAAGAAAGAGATTATCTGAATACTCATCAATGAGGGATGGATCCTCATGTATGGCGCAGACGGCATTTGAATAAACACAGCCATCATCCGGGATTGCTATGATTCCGTAACCGGTCGTTCCTCTGAGTACAAACTGAACAAACGTTCCTGCGGGATATTTCATCTGGGCCTCTTGAATTCTTTATAAGTACATTCTGGTCCATGATATGTGGCCTACAGGCCACACAAATTGAAAATAATTAAAGAATTTTTAATACCCGAGCTCTTCGCCGACAATTATTACAAAGATTCTGTCCGGCCTTCTCTGTCTGCCCGTGACAACAGAGTTACAGCAGATGGTGTTCTGGCAGGCTCCCGGCGGGAGGGTCATGAGGTCTGAGTCATCACAGACAGGTCTCAGGCATCTGCCGGATTTTTCACAGTAGGTGTCACAGTCAAGGCGCACACAGTTGGCAGGAGCAGCGGTCTGTTTGACGCGGATGACAGCGTCTTTGAGTGTCGGAACTATCTTGTTGAAGCCGGCTATTACAATTACCCTTTCAGGTCCGTAAAGAAGGGCTGCTACACGGTTGGAGTTTCCGTCCACGTTGTAAAGAAGACCGGTTTCTGTAATTGCATTTGTGCTGGTCAGGAATGTGTCTGAGAGAAGACTCTGTTTCAGGACTTTCTTGACTTCCTCTGGCTTAAGGCCTTTCTCATATCTGTCAAGGAAGTTGTACCTGCCGCTTCTGAGCAGTTCGAGTATGCCGGTTTCGGAAAGAGTTACACTTCCGCCGACTCCTATGGTCTCCCCTTCTGCAAGCATGGTTGAAACAAGGGCCAGGGCTTCCTTCTTACCGGGAACGTAAAACGCCTTCATGTTGTTCTTTTCAAGAGCTTCCATGGCTCTTTTGACTCTTATATGAATTATTCTTTCAAGATTTGCGTCCATAGTTATATCCTTCTCCTTTTAGAATAACATAAACGGCAGGATTATGTTTATAATTAAGTGAGAGGTTTATATGAGGAAGGTAATACTTATACTGTTAACAGTTGTCGTTCTTTCTGCTGTTTCCTGCGCAAAGGGAAGCGGAGAAGAGGCTTCATACAGGCAGGTTTCTGCAGCTGAGGCAAAAAGGCTGATGGAGGTTGAGAGCTCTTACGTAATTCTTGATGTGAGAACGCAGGAGGAGTATGAGGAATCTCATATTCCGGGAGCAGTGGTTCTGCCTTATGATGAGGTTCCCTCCAGGGCTCAGGATCTGCTCAAGGATAAGAATCAGCTTATTCTTGTTTACTGCAGAAGCGGAAACAGGAGCAGGAAAGCCTCTCAGAGCCTTGTGAATCTGGGCTATAAAAATGTAGTGGAATTCGGCGGAATAAACAGCTGGCCGTATGAAGTGGTCAGATAGAAATAAGGAGAAGAAAATGGGATTTTTTGATTTTTTGCGCGGACCTGACATTAATAAGGGAGTTGAAGAGTTCAGAAACACGGAGGGCTCTGTGCTCATTGATGTGAGGGAAGACTATGAATACGCGGGTGGACACATACCGGGAAGCATTAATATTCCGCTTGGAAGCATAGGAAATATAGGAAAGTATGTTAAAGATAAAAAAACACCGCTGTTTGTGCATTGCTACAGCGGCGGGAGAAGCTCAACGGCGGTTGGAAGGCTGAAGAGTATGGGATATGAGAATGTAAAGAACATTGGCGGTATAGGCGCCTATAAAGGAGAAGTGGAATGAAGGTAGTTATTGTAGGCGGTGTGGCCGGTGGTGCTACTGCGGCGGCAAGAATCAGGCGTCTTGATGAGAAGGCAGAGATTACGGTTTTTGAGAAGTCTGGTTTTGTGTCGTATGCGAACTGCGGGCTGCCTTACTATATTGGTGAGGTCATAACGGACCCTTCGGAGCTGACGCTGCAGAGTCCCGGGAGCTTCAGGAAGAGGTTCCGCGTGGACGTGAAGGTGCGCCATGAGGTTACCGGGATTGACAGGCAGAGAAAATGCGTTAGCGTGAAGAATCTGGACAGCGGAGAGGTTTTTGAAGAGAAGTACGACAAGCTCATTCTTTCCCCGGGAGCAAGGCCGGTAAAGCCTGCTTTAAGCGGCGTTGACAGCCCTCTTATCTTTACGCTGAGAACAGTTGAGGACACTTTCAGGATTTACGACTTTGTTGAAGAAAAGAAGCCTTCCCGTGCCGTGATAGTCGGTGGCGGTTATATAGGAATAGAAACGGCGGAAAACCTCAGGGAAAGAGGAATGGAGGTTTCCATAGTCCAGAGGCCGGCGCAGCTTATGAATACGCTGGATTATGATATGGCAACCTTTGTACATGCAAAGCTCAGAAGCCGCGGAATAAGGGTCATGACTTCTTCAGATGTTACGGGTTTTGAGACATCCGGAGATAAGATTACCGTGAGCATAAGGGATAAGGAAAGCCTCTGCGCCGACATGGTGATTCTTGCAATAGGTGTTCAGCCGGACAGCGCTCTTGCAGAAAAGGCGGGGCTTGAGCTTGGTATTAAGAAAAGTATTGTTGTAAATGAGAAGATGCAGAGCTCTGATCCTGACATCTATGCCGTGGGAGACGCGGTTCAGATAAAAAACTTTGTATCAGACCTTGATGCTCTTATTTCCCTTGCAGGGCCTGCGAACAAACAGGGAAGGATTGCTGCGGATAACATTTGCGGTCTCTCCTCCGCTTTCAGAGGCTCAGCCGGTTCTTCAGTCATAAAGATCTTTGATATGACTGTTGCTTCCACGGGTCTTACGGAAAAGGCCTGCAAGGCTGCCGGAATAAAGTGTGACTATGTAATTCTCTCACCCTCCTCCCATGCTTCCTACTATCCGGGAGCCAGAACCATGACGCTCAAGGTTGTTTTCAGCACTGAGAACTTCAGGATTCTGGGAGCCCAGGGAATAGGAGCTGAAGGTGTAGACAAGAGGATAGATGTCTTTGCTACGGCTATAATGGCAGGCATGACGGCCGGGGACCTTAAGGACCTGGACCTCTGCTATGCTCCGCCTTACTCCTCGGCAAAGGACCCTGTGAACATGGCGGGCTTCATGATTGAGAACATTCAGAGGGGCCTTGTAAAGCAGTACCATATTGAAGACGTTGAAAGGCTTGTTAAGACTGAGGGTGTGTTCCTTCTGGACACAAGGACTGAGGGAGAGTACGGAAAGGGCCATGTAGAAGGCTATGTAAACATTCCGGTTGATGAGCTTAGGGAACGCCTTGGTGAGATAGACAGGGATAAGCCTGTGTATGTTATGTGTCAGAGCGGACTGAGAAGCTATATTTCCTGCAGGATTCTCATGCAGGAGGGCTTTGACTGCTACAACTTCAGCGGAGGCTACAGATTTTACAGCGCAGTTACATCTGAAGCGGCAGTAAAAGACAGGTCCCTGCCCTGCGGCATGGATAAATAAGAAAACAGGGGCTGCTTTTTTGTGGCAGCCCCTGATTTTTTTACACTGTTATGACTTCGGTTTGAGCTCAGTCTTCCCTGGTCTCTTTCTTTTCAAACTTTGCTACAAGTTCGTTTTTGTAGTCTTCAACCTTCTTCTGGAAGTTTTCTTTCTTCTCTTCAACAAGCTTCTTTCTGGCTTCTGCCTGAAGTTCCTTTTCAAGTCTCTTTGCCTCATCTACTTCAGCCATAACCTCTACTGCATCAAAGCTCAGAAGTTCAACTTCAGTGTCTGAGAACTCTGCGTCAAACGGACAATCTTCATTCTCATCAATAAGGGCAATGATAGCTGTTTCACCGTCGTTCAGAACGCCTGTAACCTTTTCAATTACAGTATCACTGTCATGAATGTCTGAAGAATCTACAACAGAGCCGACCAGTGAACCTGCAGCACTTCCGAGAAGAACTCCGAGTGGTCCTCCGAGAATTCCAATGAAGGCCCCGATCAGCATGCCTCTTGATGTGTCATCTGATGTATAGACTCCTGTATCAATTGACTCTTTGACAGTAAGTCCGTCAGCACCCTTTTTTACAATCATCATTTCTGAGAGGGTATAGTTCTTTCCATATGCAAGACCATTCTTAATTTCTGAAAACTTCATGTAGGCTTCAGACGGTGTCTTAAATACTGCAATCTTTACTTTTGCTGCCATTATTTACTCCTTGAATGTATTATTTTTTCTTGAATTATAGCACAAAGCTACCCGTATTACATTCTGTATCATAAAGTTTGGACTTTTGTTTTCATATAGTTGCACCTTAAAGACGAGTTTTAGCACAATAAGTGTCTTTTTGGACAATTCCGAACAGCCTCTTTTTGTAACTTATTTATACACAACGAGTTAAATACTAGATTTTGTCTTGAAAATTTTTAAAAATTTTTGTTGACAAATTAGGAAACCGGATGCATAATACCGGCGATTTTAGAGATTAGAAAATAGGAGATAAAAATATGACACTTGAAGATTTATCAAAGGAACTTGACAGAGAAGATCCGGAACTCACAAAAAACGCAGTCAGAAAGACTGCTGGAGATACAGAAGTTAAGATGAGCAACTTCTCAGGAAACGACATTCCTGAAACAGAAGACCACCACATTGTTTCTTCAACAATGGATGACTGGGAGCAGCCGAACCAGGTTGTATGCTGTGAAGTCGAGTAAGACTAACAGATTCTCATCTGATCAGGAGACTGTCCATGCGACAGTCTTTTTTGTTTTTTACCATGAAAGAAAATACTGATTTTACCAGCGGAAAGATTGTCCTTCCCTTAATTAAATTTGCACTGCCCACCCTCTTTGCACTCTTTCTTCAGTCCATGTACGGGGCTGTAGACCTGATGATTACCGGCCACTTTGCCGGACCGGCAGATATAAGCGCAGTATCTACCGGATCTCAGATTATGATGACAATTACGAACATTGTCTGTTCCATGGCCATGGGAATAACCATACTGCTTGCAGAGAAGACAGGACAGAAGAAGCCTCAGGAAGGCGGAGCCATAGTAGGAACCGGAATTATGCTCTTCGCGATTACCGGTGTTGTCATGACCCTTGTCTGCATATTCCTGGCACCACAGATGGCCAGAACCATGAACGCTCCGGAAGAAGCCTTCAGCAAGACTGTAAGCTACATTTCAATCTGCGGAGCCGGGTCTCTTGTAATTGTTGCCTACAACCTGATCGGAAGTATTTTCCGCGGAATAGGAGACTCTAAAACTCCGCTCGTCACAGTTGCAATTGCCTGTGTTTTCAACATACTGGGAGACCTGCTTCTTATCCGCGTATTCGGTCTTGGAGCAAAGGGAGCAGCTCTGGCAACAGTCTTTGCACAGCTGATCAGTGTTCTCATTTCCTTCCTTCTGATTAGAAGAAAGGACCTTCCGTTCACCTTCTCCCGCGCCTCCCTGAGATGGAACGGTTCGTACGCCAAGAGGATTCTTCTTCTCGGAGTACCAATTGCCCTGCAGGACATGCTGGTCGGAATTTCATTCCTCATCATTCTTTCAATTGTAAACTCACTGGGACTTATCTACTCTGCAGCCATAGGAGTTGCTGAGAAGGTCTGCGCCTTCATCATGCTCATCCCTGTTGCTTTCATGCACTCAATGAGCGCTTTTACAGCTCAAAACAGAGGAGCCGGAAAGATAGACAGGGCTGTGAAGGGTTTCTGGAGCGCTGTCGGAATTTCATCTGTCTCAGGCTTTATCATGTTCCTTCTGGCCTTCTTTAAGGGCAGTACCCTTGCATCTGTCTTCTCGACAGATGCTCAGGTTACATCAGAAGCTGCCATGTATCTTAAGGCCTACGGTATAGACTGCCTTCTGACCTGTTTCCTCTTCTGCTTCATAGGCTTCTTCAACGGAATGGGCAAAACAAGGTTTGTAATGATTCAGGGAGTCACTGCTGCCTTCCTGGTAAGGGTCCCCGTATCATACTTCATGAGTAAGGAAGTACCTGTATCCCTCTTCCACATAGGACTTGCAATCCCGCTCTCAACTGTTCTGGGAATAGCTTTGTGCATGATTTATTATGCGTTCACAATGAGGTCTTTAAAAAAGGAAGATCAGCTGAAACAGGCAGATACTACTTCATCCATAATCAGGTAATCAGCCGGAGCCCATTCAACGCTGTACACCTCTTCCTTCTTAAGCCATCTTGAGTCTACATGTTCGCTTTGAACCGGCTCCCCGCCGGTGAGGCGGCACAGGTAGACCTTCATGGACAGATGGAAGGTTGTATAGGTGTAAGATACTTCAGCAATGAACTTCTCAACTTCTATATCAGTAGAAAGCTCTTCCCTGATTTCCCTCACCAGGGCCTCTTCAGGGCTTTCCCCCTCTTCTATCTTTCCGCCGGGAAATTCCCATTTAAGTCCAACCTCTCCCTTATCAGGCCTTTTTGCAGCAAAGAGCCTGCCGTTTCTTACTATTGCAGCTCCGACAACATCAACATGTTTCATAAGTTTTCCTTCGCACAATTCTAACACCATGCTAAAAAAATTGCACCCTATGGGATCAGGGTGCAGGAGGGGTGTTTTGTCTATAAAGGAGTGAGTGACTGACAGTCACTTTATAACAACAGTCAACCAGTAGTTAGCTATTGCTAACTCTGATAATAGTGAAAGCCTGTTTTATTGTCAATACATTTTTTTCACTCTCAGTACAGGAAGTTCAGTCCTATGAAGAGCTCGTACTCAAGAGGATCCGTTCCGCCCTTGAACTTATCAATTATACTTTCAAGGTTGAACCCGAGCGATGCCCTTATCGGATAGGAAGCGTGACTGTCCATGATAAGGTAGCCTTCAAGGCCCACTCCTGAGATAAGCTCGGTGTCATCTCCGAATTCAGTAGTAAATACAACTGCATCAATGAACGGACTTACATAAAGGTGGCCGAATTCTTCAAAATAAAGGAAAGCTGTTGTAAGGTTTGCACTGAAGTAGCCCATGAATCTTGATTCATATCCGCCTCCATCAATTTCTTCGTTATCAAGTCTGACACCGCGCACTATGGAGTTAAGAGTGGATGGAGTCATGGTGTAGTCGGAGAACGTGTAGAGGTTGGCTACAGCATAATAGCTGCCTGAGTACTGGTTAAACCACTTGATGGCATCAACAGCACCTGCAACATAGAACCTGAATGACGGGTTGAATGTTTTTGTAGGCATGAAGAAGGCAGTAACTGCTGCTCTGGCAATAAGATCCGGATCACTTACACTGGATGAGAAAATATTGTTCCAGAGTATTCTCGCTTCGGCGTCAAGTTTTATACCTGTTCTGAAATTATCTCTGAAAGCATAGTAGTCTTCACCTGAAGAGACTCTGTTAATCTGTCCGCCTGAAAGAGTTACTCCGGCACGGTAAAGCCAGACTCTGTCACTGAGGGAATAAGAGGAATAATTAAGGTTTGTAAGCCTCATTGAAGGGCTTAGAGTCAGAGATTTTGAAATCTTGAAAGAAGTTGAAAGATTCTCATACACAGAAACTGCACTCAGCCCTTTTCCATCTACAAAATCAAGATACACGTCTGTCTTGGCTGTAATATTTGCACCCGGAACAAAACTGAACCCCACCTCAAGAAACTGGTTATTAGATGGGAAGTTCATGTACCCTTCAAGGGAAATGCTGAGGCTCTTAAGCACATCTGAGGGGATTGAAAGAGAAGTAATGTTGTCCACATAATAAGGAATGAAAGACCA
>JAIKXP010000123.1 GCA_024684115.1 Sphaerochaetaceae bacterium
TGGTATGTATGAAATGAAGACATACACTGTAAGAGATGTTTCCTCAGTTCCTCTCTTCTTTGAGATCCTGGGTTCAGCTCTTTTGATTGTATCTACCCAGCTTTTCCTGTTTACTGCAAAGGTTAAGGCTATGGCATGTCACCGCAAGAGTCTTCGTGAATCAGCACGCAAGATGGAAGCAGCTGCAGCAGAGGCAGAGGTTGCAGCAGAAGCCGCAGAAGTAGCTGAAGTAGCCGAAGCAGTAGAAGAAGCCACAGAAAGCATTTAACAGAAACTACAACACAATTTTTTCTTCTTCCCCCCAACCGGGCCACTTTTTGTGGTCCGGTTTTTCTTCATTTCAGGGACGTAAATGAAAACTACTTATATGTGGGTAATTACACCATGTCCTCTTCATCCAATTCATAATTCTGAGGTCGATTATCTAAATTTCTTCATCCAATCAACATGGAAAAATATTTTTCACTGAAAGATAAAGGGGGAAAGGGCTATTTATAGACAGCTTAAAGGGTTGCAATGCCTTACATCTTCATCCATTTTATAATTGTAGGGTCAATTATCTAAATTTTTTCATCCAATCAATATGGAAAAATATATTTCACTGAAGAAAAAAGCAGAGCAGCGTATTTATAGACAGCTTAAAGGGTTGCAAGGCCTTGTATCTTCATCCATTTCAAAAGTTTAAGAGTGATTATCTAAAATTCTTCATCCAATTGACATGGAAAAAAACTATTCACTGAAAGATAAAGGGCTCATGCCAAAAAAAAGAAGGATTCCGAAGAATCCCTCTGTACTTACACCAATTTGGGCTCGAACCAAAGACCTACTGCTTAGAAGGCAGTTGCTCTATCCAACTGAGCTATTGGTGCAACTATTCGGGGCGAGAGGACTCGAACCTCCGATATCCTGCTCCCAAAGCAGGCGCCATAGCCACTAGGCAACGCCCCGTTGTGCAAAGAGAGTATATGCATTTTTAACAGATTAAGTCAATAAAATTATTAACGCTTATTATTTTAGGCCAAAGAGGACTTTACATTCGGCCTTAAATCTGATAACTTCCTAATGTTGCTCCAAATGACGTTATTTAGAGGTGGATATATTATGGCACGTAGATGTGATATTTGTGGAAAAGGAACTATCTCAGGACAGAACGTACCGAGAAAAGGTCAGGCAAAGAAGAAGGGTGGTGTCGGACAGCATATTGGTGTCACAACCAAGAGAGTTTTCATGCCGAATATTGTTTCTGTAAAGACAATCATCGACGGAACACCCAGAACAATTAAAGTTTGTACCAGATGCCTTAGAGCTGGAAAGGTAACAAAACTTGTCTGAGTTTTGAACAGATAGAGAAAGGGCTGTTGACTGAGTTCAACAGCTTTTTTTTGTCTTTTTTTTCAACAAAGGGGGTACCACGGTTGTCTTAGGTTATGTGAACTACCTTTATGAACTGACCAGAACAGCCTCCGGGAAATTCGGAATCAAAAACCTCAAGCCATACCAGATACTTGTCATACACAAGATCCTTGAAAATGAATTTGAGGGAAAGAAATCTTCACAGATTGTAATACTCCCCACAGGAACGGGAAAAAGCCTGTGTTTTCTCATCCCCTCAGTGATTTGCAGCGGGATCAGCATAATAGTCTATCCACTCCTTGCCCTGATGAATGACCAGCTTAAGAGGTTGAAAAACGCATCTGTAGACTGCGTGTGTTTAAGAGGCGGCCAGAGCCGGGAAGAAAGAAAAAGAATCTTCAGGAAGATAGAGGAAGGCTGCAAGGTTATAGTTACAAACCCTGAGACACTGAAGAGCAAGGGGATAATAGAGTTTCTGAAGAAGTTTAAGGTAAGCCTCTTCACGGTAGATGAAGCGCACACCATAGTCAGCTGGGGAGAAGAGTTCAGGCCCGCCTTTCTTGAACTTGGGAAGGTGGCTGTGGAGCTTGGAGCATCGCAAGTACTTGCATTTACTGCTACGGCAGACAGGAAGACCATAGAAAGGATAAGGGAGGTCCTGCTGATAGATGGGGCTGATGAGATAGCAGGAAGCCTTGTTGAAGCTGACTCCGACAGAGAGAATGTTTTCTACTCGGTGTATCCGGCCTATAGCAGGGAAGAGGGGCTTTTGAGGCTGGTAAAGAGTCTCGGGAAGGAAGATTTTCCGGCCCTCGTGTTCTGCCGTGAGCGTCTGGAAACAGGAAAGCTGTGTCAGCTGGTGCTGAGAAATGTGAGGGGCATAAAGGCGTCCTATTACCATGCCGGGCTGACAAAGGCTGAGAGGGAGAGAATAGAGGCCTGGTTTTTAAAAAGCACTGACGGGATTCTGTTTGCTACCTGTGCCTATGGAATGGGAGTAGATAAAAGCAACATAAGAACAGTTATCCACTACAGGCTTCCGGCTACTGTTTCAGAGTACCTTCAGGAGTCTGGAAGGGCGGGAAGAGACGGCAGATGGGCACAGGCCAGGGTAATTGTTACCGAGAAAGAAAAACTTGAAAGTAAGAATGAACTTGTCAAAATCTTCTCTTCAGACGGCTGCAGAAGGTCAGCCCTATTAAGGGGACTGGGGCAGAAGAAAGAGGAGTGCAGCGGCTGTGACTGGTGCTCTGCAAGCGTGATTACAAAGCCCCTGATAGCCCCTGTTGCCCTGCGAATGATAGGAAGAAGACCCTTTGTGCTTGACCCGTCCATGGCAGCTGCCATTCTCTGTGCGGACAGAGACGTAAACATACTCTCAAAACCCGGGAGAACAGACCCGTACTGGGGACTTGAGAAGGAAAACGACCAGGACCTTGTAGAAAAAGTGTTCCTGAACATGCCTGAACTTGGGCGTGTCGACAGCGGGCCGTTCATAAGGCTCTTTGACAGAAGAAAGCCCATACTCAGATTTGTTTCAAATATCATGAAGCTTACTTTAAAAGTAAAAGGCCTGTTGTTAAGATACAGATATGCTTTCAGAAAAATTTTTACAGGATAGACACAGAGAAGTATTTAAAACGGAGCCGGAGGCACTGTTCTCAGCAGCAGGAAGAACGGAACTTGGAGGAAACCATACCGATCACAACAAGGGCTGTATACTTGCAGCATCAATAGACCTTTCTACCATGGCTGCCGTCTCGCTTAAGTCAGAACCGGTAGTTGAATTCTACTCGGAAGGCTACAGGCCTTTCTCTGTTGATCTTTCAGATACCCGCCCGGTCGGAAGTGAAAAGGGAAACACAAAAGCCCTGGTCAGGGGAGTGGCTGCAGCCATACTCAAAAGAGGCGGAAAGATTGGCGGAATGAGGGTAAACGTATGCTCCGAGGTTCCTTCGGGGAAGGGACTTTCAAGCAGTGCTTCTGTTGAAGTTCTTATTGCATGCATCTTCAATGAGCTTTACAACGGCGGAAGGTTCAGCACAACTGAGCTCGCACAGATTTCTCAGGAAGCGGAGAACATTCACTTCGGAAAGCCCTGCGGACTTATGGACCAGATTGCATGTGCAAACGGAAACGTTGTATATGTGAGTTTCTATCCAGAACTTGAGGTGAAGACTGTAGATTCACCTTTTGAAGACTGGGGACTCTCAATTGTTCTTGTAGACACACACTCAAGCCATGAGAACCTGACACCGCAGTATGCCGCCATAAGGGAAGAGATGGAAAGCGTAGCTGCATGCTTTGGCAAAAAGGTACTGGCTCAGGTCAGTGAAGAAGAGTTTCTGCAAAACATAAAGAAAGTAAGACAGAGACTTAAAAATGACAGGGCTGTGCTCAGAGCCATTCATTTCTTTGAGGAAACAAAGAGGGCCCGCCTCATGTTCGAGGCTCTTGGCAGACGTGACAAGAATCAGTATCTGAAGCTTACAAGAGAGTGCGGCCTCTCATCTTCAAGATATCTTCAGAATATTTATCCAGATGATGAACCATACTCTCAGGGGGTCAATTATGCAATCTCAATTGCAGAACTGCTTGTCGGAGAAGAGGGCGCAGTAAGGGTGCACGGAGGCGGTTTCGGAGGAACAATTCAGGTGCTTCTGCCTCTGGAAAAGGTTGATTTCTTCGTAGAGGAAATGGAGAAAAAACTGGAAAAAGGCTGCTGTACCGTCATCAAAGTGCGAAAAGAACCTGTCAGACGTGTTTTGTAGATTTTTATTAATTTTGTTTGACAGATAGAATTACACAGTTAATAATAATCATTACGAAGAGACTAAAGCCGAGCGGGAGAGTCTTGGCTCCTTCATTTTGAATCATCAGAGACCATCAGGCATTACTGTCATGATGGTCTTTGCATTTTTACGGAATAATTTTAGTTAAGGCTTGCATATTTATTCATTCATACTATATACTTGCGACAACTTTTAAGTTACCTATCTTACCAGTGGAGGAAAGTATTATGACAAACAACAGACTCAATCATACATATCCAATCCTGCACCGGCTCCCTCTTAACCTGCTCAGCAGGTAAAATCACATCATTTTTTTAATAAAACAATACAATCAGAGGGATTATCATGATTATTTCATTTATATTTTATTTCGCAGTCATGCTGTTTATAGGTCTTTATTTCTTCTTTAACGATAAAGACAAAAGTGAGAAAAGTTACTTCCTTGGCGGAAGAAAGATGGGTCCGTGGGTAACAGCCATGAGTGCCCAGGCTTCTGACATGAGTGCCTGGCTTCTTATGGGACTTCCGGGGTCAATTATGGCCTTCGGCTTCGGACAGGCATGGATTGGAATAGGGCTTGTAATAGGAACAGCCCTTAACTGGATAGTAGTTGCAAAAAGACTCAGGGTTTTCTCCGGAGCATACGGAGATTCAATTACCATTCCGCAGTACCTTACAAACAGATTCTTTGCAAAGAGTAAGGTTCTCAGCGTAATCTGTGCAATTGTTTTCCTTGTCAGCTTTACAATCTACGTAGCTTCCGGCTTTGTTGCAGGAGCAGCAGTTTTCACAACCCTTATCCCGACTCTTGATTCCGGTACAGCCATGCTTCTCTTTGCCGCCATTATCATAATCTACACCTTCCTTGGCGGATTTAAGGCAGTCTGCTGGACAGATATGATTCAGGGTATATTGATGATCTCAGCCCTTATTGCCATTCCTATCATTACAGTAGCAACAGGCGACCTTGATTTTTCAGCACTGAACAGGGTCTACACATACAACGGAGTTACCTATAAGTTTGTAGGAAACCTCTTCAGCGCAAGTGCTTCAGAAATTATCTCAGGTCTTGCATGGGGACTCGGCTACTTCGGTATGCCGCACATTCTTGTAAGGTTCATGGCCATAAAGGATCCTTCAAAGATGAAGAGATCTTCTACAGTTGCAATCATCTGGGTTGTCTTCTCACTGCTCTGTGCAATCATAATTGCCTACCTTGGAAGACTTACAGTTGCTGATGAACTTCTTCCTTACGGAAACCAGAAACTTGTTTTCATAACTCTGGCAAAGAAGTACACAGCTCCGGCAATTGCAGGAATTCTTATGGCAGCTGTTCTTGCAGCTTCCATGTCCACCGCAGACTCTCAGCTTCTGGTAGCTTCTTCATCATTTACTTCTGATATCTACAAGCCGTTAGTGAGAAAGAATGCTTCAGATAAAGAACTTCTGTGGGTCGGAAGACTTGTTGTTCTTGCAATTTCACTGGTTGCCTACTTTATCGCTTCCAACCACAGCAGTGCAGCACAGGCCATAATGAACCTGGTTGAAAACGCATGGGGAATCTTCGGAGCCGCATTCGGTCCGGTAATCATTCTGTCCCTCTTCTGGAAGCGCTTCACCTACAAGGGTGCTGTTGCAGGAATAGTCACAGGAGCCCTGACAGACATTATCTGGCTGGTATTCCTCTCAGGCTCAACAGGAATCTACGAGATTCTCCCGGGCTTTGTTGCAGGTCTCATTGCAGCAGTAATTGCCTCCCATGCAAGTAAAGAGCCTTCAGAACTGGTTATGAAAACCTTTGATGAAGCGGTTAAGACCGTTTGATGATTGATTTGATTTTATTGAGCAGAGACTGAGGTTTCTGCTCTTTTTTTTCTTCAAGCTCCAGATACTTCTCAAGGGTCTCTTTGGCTTCCATGTAGTCATCCGTAAGACGCCTAAGCCTGTCCCCCAGGTGCTGCATGATCTTAATTACCTTTGCCGGTTTGTCCTTCATGTATTCACTGAAGGTCTCGGTAGTAATTATTCTTATTGTAGTATTATTTTCCAGGGCAATAGCTGTAGCTGAACGGGCACAGCTGTCAATCAAGCCGATTTCTCCAAAGGTATCTCCCGGATAGAGCGTGGCAAGCAGGTGCATGCCGTCAGCTGAATCATCATATATACCGACCGAACCGTATGTTATGTCATACATACAGTCCGAGAAATCTCCTTTTTTGCATATAGTTTCATTTTTCTTAAAAGTTTTAATATCAGGGTTTCCCATCCCAAGCCTCCATAATAGTACATCCCTCAATTGAAAGAGCCGGACAAATCAATTATCCTGACTGTATGGATATTTTACTTGCTACTGGTAACGAACACAAGAAAGAAGAGTTGCAGAGACTACTCGGAGTACACACTCTTCATCTTCCAAAAGATTATTCAATTGTATTTGACTGTGAGGAAACCGGCCTGACATTTGAAGAAAATGCCATGCAGAAGGCCCTTGCCCTGAAGAAAGCAGCAGAAGGAACAGAATGTGAAAACATGCCTGTTCTGGCAGATGATTCAGGCCTTTTCGTAGACGCCCTGCCTGGAGAACTCGGTATACACACAGCCCGCTACGGCAGTAAACCGGGAGAACCCATTCTTTCAGCAGATGAGAAAAACACACTCCTGTTAAAGAACCTCAAAGGTGTTCCTCAGGAGAAGAGAACAGCACGCTTTGTCTGCACTCTTGTTCTTCTTGACGGAGATAAAACCATAGAAGCTACAGGAATAGCTGAGGGACGAATCCTTGAAGAAAAAGCTACGGGAGAGGGCGGATTCGGTTATGATCCTGTCTTCTTCTGCAACGACGCAGGCTGCTCCATGGCAACCCTTCCAAAGGGTGGCAAAGACCTCTACAGCCACAGAGGAAAGGCAGCAAAAGAAATTCTAAAAAAGATAGAGGAGATTACCATGACTGATAAACATGAAGAAATACCTGACAGAAAAGATATACCGGAAGAGGCCAAGTGGGACCTCTCAAGTCTCTATGAATCAGATGAGGCCTACGAAAAAGACCTGTTAAAGCTCAGGGAAGAGATTAAAAAGGCTTCTTCTTTCAGAGGCAAGCTCTCAGAGAGCCCTGAAAAACTCCTTGAAGCCCTTAACTGGATAAGTGACACATACATGCTCACCGAGAGACTCGGTAACTACGCTTCCCTCAACATTTCTGCAGAAGCACAGAACCCGGACAACCAGAAGAGAATGGGTGTTTTCTCCCAGGTCTACACTGAGCTTGGAGCAGAAACTAGCTTCATGGACCCTGAAATCCTTTCAATTGAAGCTATAGACGAGTGGATGAAGGACGAGAAGTTCAAGGACTATAGAGTCTACCTCAAAAAACTCCTTCGCCAGAAAGAGCACACACTGAGCGCCAGCGAAGAAGCCATACTTGCAAAACAGGGCGAACTTCAGGAGACCCCGAGTGAAGCCTTCAGCGTCCTGACCAACATTGATATGGACTTCGGCACAATCGACGGCAAACCGCTCTCCCAGAGTACCTACGGCTCCTTCATGCTCGACCAGGACAGATCTGTGCGCGAGAAGGCCTACAAACAGTTCTACGAAACCTACAGAAAGCACGAGCAGACCATCTCAAAACTCTACTCCGGCTCTGTCAGGCAAGATATCTTCAACGCCCGTGTGCGCGGCTTTAATGACGCCCTCGAATCTGCCCTTTACAGGGACAATGTTCCCCGCTCCGTCTACACCGGCCTCATTGATGCAGTTCATGAGGGTTTCCCTATCCTCCACCGCTTCTATTCAATAAAGAAAAAGGCAATCGGTGTTGATGAACTGAGACACTACGACATGTACGTCCCGATGGTAAAGCTTCCCCGCATAATCACCCCTTATGAAAAGGCCTGTGAAATTGTCCGTGAGGCTCTTTCTCCTCTGGGTAAAGACTACGTTGACGTAATCTACAGAGGAATTACTACAGACCGCTGGGTTGACCGTTACGAGAACAAGGGAAAGAGAAGCGGAGCCTTCTCAAGCGGTGCCTTCATAGGCAAGCCTTACATTCTTCTTAACTACAAGGAAGATGTAGTAGGGGACGTCTTCACCCTTGCCCACGAGGGCGGCCACAGCATGCACAGCTACTACAGTAAGTCAAACAATCCGTTCATTTCCTACGACTACACTATCTTTGAAGCAGAGGTTGCCTCTACCTTCAACGAGCAGCTTGTTGCAAAGTATTACATTGACAACGCAAAGGACCGCGAGACCCGCGCCTACATTATTGCAAAGCAGCTTGATGATATTGTTGCAACCCTGTTCCGCCAGACCATGTTTGCAGAGTTCGAGCTTCTGTGTCACACACAGCAGGAAAACGGTGAGCCTCTTACCGTCCAGTCCCTGAGAAAGACCTACCGCGGCCTCCTTGAGGCTTACTTCGGTCCGGAAGTACACTTCGAAGAGACTTCAGATCTTGAAGGACTCAGGATTCCTCACTTCTACAGAGCCTACTACGTCTACAAGTACGCCACAGGCATTTCCGCCTCAATTGCTCTTTCAGAGCGTGTTCTTAACGGCGGCAAACAGGAACTTGATGACTACCTTGGATTCCTCAAGAGCGGTGGCAGCAGATTCCCGATTGATTCACTTAAGTGCGCAGGAGTAGACATGAGCACACAGGCTCCAGTCAAAGCTGCAATCCGGAAGTTCAAGAACCTGCTTGACCAGTTTGAGGAACTTACAAAGTAATAAAATAGACCTTAGGAGGGATATATGTTTAAAGATTGTGGACCAAAAATCAAACTGGTAGCAACTATTTTTTTCTGGGTATGTGCAGCACTGTGCATTGTTTTGGCCTGTGTCACAGGATTTGCCAAAGAGTATGATTACTATGGTTACAGAGAACATGTCAGAACCGTGTTTCTTCCCATTCCATTCTTCAGCATCCTTATTGGCGGATGTCTCTTCTCTTATGTCGGTGCTTTAATTGTCTATGGCTTTGGAGAAATTGTAGAGAAAGTAACTGCGATTGATAAAAAGCTCAAATCAGATGAAAGCATTTCAAAGAGTTTCCTTGCTGAGGAAGGCGTTGGCAATGAAAAGGTCTTCCTTGATGAAGAAAAGTAACAGGCTGAAATACAACAAAACAAACAGATTTTAATAAGTTTAATATCTGTCTTGACCAAATCATGCAGATGTTGTATTTTAATCTTCGTCCGCGGCTATGGTGGAATTTGGTAGACACGCTAGCTTGAGGTGCTAGTGGGAGAAATCTTGTGCTGGTTCAAGTCCAGTTGGCCGCAA
>JAIKXP010000133.1 GCA_024684115.1 Sphaerochaetaceae bacterium
AAATCAGATCTTTCCCAGAGCCTTGAGAATCTTCTCAGGTGTCATAGGCCAGTCTCTGAGCCATATACCGCATGCATCATGAATTGCAATTCCGATTGCCGGAGCTGCACCGTTACATGCTATTTCGGAAATTGACTTTGCGCCGAACGGACCGTATGCATCGTTAACATCAATGAGAACGCTCTTGAAGTCTTCAGGAGCCTCAGTGATCATAGGAACACCGTAGTCTGTCATGTTGGCATTAATACACCTTCCATCCTTATCAAGCTTCATATCTTCATAAAGTGAGTGACCAATACTCTTCATGACGGCGCCGTACATCTGGCAGAGGGCAATCTCAGGGTTAATAGGAGTTCCGGCATCCTGGAGAGCGTAGAACTTCTGGACCTTGATTTCACCTGTCTTAACGTTAACGGCAACCTGTGCAAAGTGAGCGCCATATGGAACTGATGAAGCTGCGGTTACGAAGTTGCCGTGAGCTATCATCTGACCGTGTCCTGTACCGCTGCATGCTGTATGGGACAGCTCTGCATAGGTTAAGACCTTTCCTGTAGCCTTAGATTTGACTGCACCCGGCTCAACAAGCTCCAGATCCTCTTCCTTCTCATTCATCTGGAAGGCAGCTTCCTTAAGAATCATGGACTTAAGAAGCTTTGCAGCCTCCAGTGAAGCGTTGCCGCTGAAGAAGGTTCCGGAAGAAGCATAGGCTCCGGTATCGAATGCACAGGAGTCGGTATCTCCTGAGACAACGGTAATCTTATCAAGTGGCATGCAGAGAACTTCGCTGCAGATCTTTGCAGAAATGGTATCAAGACCGGTACCGAGGTCTGCTCCGCCGCTGTTGAGAATAACGGTTCCGTCAGTCTCAAGCTTTGCAATTGCCTCACTGTGGTCCAGTCCCGGAAGACCTGAACCCTGCATGATCATGGCAAAGCCCTTACCTATCTTCCAGTCAGGATCTCCGCTCTCTTCCTTCTGACCCCACTTGATCATGTCGCAGCCCTTAAGAACTGCTTCCCTCAGTCCGCATGAACCGACAGGAACAACATTTCCTTCTCTTCCTTCTCCGAGACCCTTGAGGATTTCAAGCATGTAGCCTTCCTCAACATGGTTCTTGAGGACCATTTCCTTGTAGTCACAGCCGAGGGCATCTGCCAGTTCAGCCATGGCCATCATAAGGCCGTAGGTTCCCTTCGGAGTACCGTAGCCCTGGTAGGCACCGGCCGGAGGAGTGTTTGTATAGTAGACCTTAAGGTCGTAGTACATGTTGTCGCACTTGAAGAGCGGCAGTGTCTTTGAACAGCTGTTCATAGGAACTGTAAGACAGTGGTTACCGAAAGGACCTGTATTTGCACAGACCTCCATGTAGATACCTGTAATTGTTCCGTCCTTCTTACCGGACATCTTTACATGGACTCTCATCGGATGTCTTGTAGAGTTGGCTATGAACTCTTCTTCTCTTGTGTTCCTGTAGTAGATAGGCTTACCTGTTACGTATGAAGCATATCCTACAAGGTCTTCAACAAGAATATCCTGCTTTGAACCGTAACCGCCTCCGACCCTTGTCTTAATGACGTGGATCTTGTTCTCAGGAAGTCCTGTTACCCAGCCGACAATTCTTCTTACATGGTAAGGAACCTGTGTTGAAGCAACTACAACAAGGCGTCCGGCTTCCATCTTGGCGAAACAGACGTGCGGCTCAAGAGGTGCGTGCTGAATCTGGCTTGTCTGATAGGTGTGCTCTACAACGGCATCTGCCTCCCTGAAGGCCTTCTCCACATCTCCGATTCCGCCTTTGTTAGAAGCGGCAATGTTCTTATGTATGTCAGCGTGAAGCGGGAACTGGTATACAACCTTTCCTTCCCTCGGGTCTCCTGCCAGCTTGTTGTACTCTTCAAGATCTGCCGGGGCTCCAGCCCTGTACTCAACTATACCGTTGTGAACAAGAGGTGCACCCTCTGCCATAGCTTCTTCAACTGTGAATACTGCAGGAAGAACTTCATAATCAACCTTGATGAGGTCTCTTGCCTGACATGCGGCTTCAAGAGTCTCTGCTATAACGGCAGCAACCCTGTCACCAACGTGGCGGACCTTCATGTTGAAGAGTCTTCTGTCATGAGGAGACGGCTCAGGGTTACCCTGACCTGCCTGCATGTAGTGTGTATCCGGTGTGTTGTAGGCGGTAAGAATCTTTACGACTCCCTCAACCTTCTCAGCTTCTGTTGTATCAATGCTGTTAATGTAAGCTGAAGCATGAGGAGAGCGCAGAACTACCATGTGGCATGAGTGCGGATCTACAAAGTCTTCAACAAAGGCCTTCTCTCCGGCAACAAGCTGAGGTCCGTCAATCTTTGAAGCGGGCTTACCTACAATCTTGAGGTTTTCCCTGAAGGACGGGGCCGGGGCTGTTGTGTACTTACCGTCAGCGAGCTTTTCCCTTGCAAGCTTTACTGCAAGATAGTAGTGCTCATAACCGGCATCACGGATGAAGATTCCGCTTAAGGCGTCTTTAATCTCTTCCTTTGAAGGATTCGGATTTGTTTCAAGAAGCCAGGTAAGAAGAAGGGCAGCAGCAGGAGCATTGTAAGCGCTCTGAACTACACCTGCATCTATCATGGCCTGCTGGACAACAGTAAGGTGCTGTGAGTTACCAAGTCCGTCAGGAGTCCTGATCTCACATCCCTGAACTTCACCGGCGAGGGCAAGGTTTGCATATACCGGAACACCGTCTACGAGAACAGTATCTGAACCGCAGAAACCTTCGTTATCATCACTGTCCCTTACGGCAAAGTTTCCGTTAAGCTCCAGCATCTGCCTCAGTCTCATGGAGGCATCTACATCAAAGCTTCTGTTTTTTCCGTTAATTATACAGTCAACTCTCATTTCTTACCTCCCTGTGCCTTTTTGACAAGATCAGAGACAGTCACACCGAGAATGTATCTCTTGTACTTCTCTGAACCGAACATGTCATCAGAAATAGGCATATCCAGTCCGTATGCAGCCTTAATGAGCTCTTCTTCAGTGCCCTTACCGGCATTGATAAGCTCTTCAAACTCAACAAGTCTTCTCACACCGGCATTCTTTACGGCAGCACCTACCCTGACCTTTCCGTCAAGAAGTGAAACTGAAACCGTAACAGCTGCGTGGCTGGCTGCTGTGTTTGCATATCTCTTTGAAAGAACCTCAGCTCCGTTAAGAGGAATCAGCACGGCTTCAATAAGGGAATCAGGATAGTCCTTCTTTTCCTTGAGGTATCTTCCAATACCGTAAACGTGCTTCTTGCCCTTGCAGTTAAGCTCAACTGCACAGGAAGCTGCAATGAGGGTTGGAATCAGATAGGAATCATCTCTGGCTGCGCCAATGTTCCCTCCTATAGTTGCCATGTTCCTCTTTGTTCTTGAACTCATGAACCTGCAGGCTTCCTTTAAGAACTGCGGTACATCTTCACAGTCAATCAGTTCCTGGAATGTGCACATGGCACCAAGCTTCAGGAATCTGCCCTTTTTCGGACCCTTGCAGCAGTCTACCGTCTCCTCGCAGACTGATAATCCGTCCAGTCCCATCCTGCCCAGTGAAATCAGGGTAGAGGCACAGCACGGTGAATCAAGTCTGTTAACTTCGGTTCCGCCGGCAAGGAACAATGAAGAGCCATCTTTAAGTGCAACAGCTTCTTCTACGTTTTTTGCAATAATAAGATTGTCAGCCATTCTTCTCCCTCAGTCTGATAAGCCTGTCAGAAATTTCGTTTGCCTTTCTGGCAAGCTCTTCTTCGTCTACTCCGACAACGCGTCTGTCATCTACTACAACCTGACCGTTGACAATTGTATATTTTGCAGTGTGATCGCATCCGCAGAAAACAAGGGCGGCAACAGGGTCGCTGAGACTGCCGGCATAAGCTATTGAAGAAATGTCAAAACATGCAAGGTCTGCACACCAGCCTTCTTCAAGCTTACCGACCTTTCCAAAGTTAAGAAGCTTAGCACCGTTCTCGGTACCCATCTTGATTACTTCCCTGGCCGTAAGTCCGTTTGTTCCGTATTTGATTCTTGAGAGAAGAAGTGCATTACGCATCTCTCCGAGCATATCGGAGCTGTCATTTGAAGCACTTCCGTCAACTGCCATACCAATGTTTATACCCCTGTCCAGCATCTCCCTTGTGCGGCAGATTCCGGAGCCCAGCCTCATGTTTGAAGACGGGCAGTGGGCAATATGGCTTCCTGTCTTTGCAAGAAGATCAAGCTCCTGATCATTGAACCAGATTCCGTGGGCATAGAAGACATCGTTTCCGATAAGCTCACATTCTTCCATGAGCTCAACCGGTCTTATGCCGTACATGGCCTTGCACTGGTTCTCTTCATCCTGTGTCTCACAGAGATGGGTATGAAGTCTTACACCGTATTTTCTTGCAAGTCTTGCACTCTCAAGCATGCATCTCTTTGTAACACTGAAAGGTGAACACGGAGCCAGTACAATCTTGTGCATGGCATCCGGGGCTGGATCATGGAAGGTCTTTATGCACCTTTCAGAGTCTTCATAAATCTTATCCTCAGTCTGAACGACCGTATCAGGAGGAAGTCCTCCGTCCTTCTTTGAAAGGCTCATGCTTCCGCGGGTCGGAGAGAAACGCATTCCAAGCTGGTCTGCAGCCTTGAACTGAGTTGCCATCAGATCACCCTTGAATGAATTCGGGTAAAGGTAATGGTGGTCAGTTGAAAGCGTACATCCGGTCTTCAGAAGTTCACTCATGGCAAGAAGACTTGACCAGTAAACAGCCTCTTCATCTATGTACTTCCATACTTCGTACAGATAGACAAGCCAGTCAAAAAGCTTTGCATCCTGTACGGCAGGAAGGTTTCTGGTAAGAGTCTGATAGAAGTGGTGGTGTGTGTTTACAAAGCCCGGTACAACTACCAGGGTAGAAGCATCTATTACCCTGCAGCCCTGAGGAGCCTCAAGGCCCTTACCTATCTTCTTGATCTTTGTGCCTTCAATAAGTACATCTACGCCCTTCTGAGTTTCTTTTGAAGTATCTGTTAAAAGAGTATAGACATTCTTAAGCAGAATTCCATTTTCCTTCATTACTTCCTCCTCGGCTCCGGCTGACCGGTAACATGGTAATCATCATAGGTGTCAATCACCTTGTTCTCCGGATGTGTTGCTGCAACACTCAAGAACCTTCTGATCATTCTTCTTGTTGCTTCACGTCTGAATTCAGGCATGGCTCTCGGGGAGATGACTCCGTCAAAGGCCTTAATTACATCTTCAATGAGTTCAGCGCTTATCTTTTTACCGATAATTATGTTCTCAACATCTCTGCTTCTGTTTGTCTTTGCACCTGTTGCAGTTGCGGAGACTCTGTAGTCAGCAACAGTTCCGTCTTCAGCAAACTTGATTGCCTGGCTCAGGGTAATCTTGCTTATGGCATTTGCCTTACGGGTTCCGACCTTGTGCCAGAAAATGTAGTCAAAGTCATCTTCTGAATAAGGAACAATAACCTCGGTGATAAGCTCATCACTCTTAAGGTCCAGGGTTCTGAACTTGACTATGAAGTCGGAAACGAGCTCTTCCCTCTCTCCGTTGACGGAGGAGAGTTTTACCCTTGCGTCAAGAAGATAGAGCGGGCCCGGAGTATCGCCTTTAGGCGAAGCGTTAGCTATGTTGCCGCCGATCGTTGCACTGTTTCTCAGTCCGATTGCACCCATTCTTGAGGCAGCCTGTCTTAAGTGCCACGGGCAGAGGGTGTTCTCTGCAATTTCCGTGCTTGTGCAGCCGCTTCCGATTACGCACTCGCCCTTCTCGTTTATGTAGATTTTCCTCAGTTCAGGAAGGTTTCTTATGATCATGACCGGTTTGTCGAACTTCGGGGTCAGGCCCAGGGTTCTCTTGTGTGCAACCATGAGGTCACTTCCGCCGGCTAAAGGTATACAGTCAACCTTGCTTTTGATTTCAAGTGCCTCTATGAGGGTAGAAGGCATGTAGCATTTTACTTCTTCCATATTTTCTCTCCCCTTTCTGCAGCAAGCTTTATGCTTTCAACAATCAGGTCGTAACCGGTACACCTGCAGATGTTTCCGGATATGCCGAGTCTTATCTCATCATCAGTCGGATTCGGGTTGTTTGAAAGAAGATAGTAAGCAGCGATTACCATGCCCGGAATACAGAATCCGCACTGTACGGCTCCACCGTCTGCAAAGGCTTCTACTATAATCTTTCCGCCTTCAGTTGCGCTGACTCCTTCAATTGTCATGACTTCCTGTCCGTCTACGGCACCGATCGGGATTATGCAGGAGGTGACAATCTTGCCGTTCAAAAGAACTGAACAGGCTCCGCACTCACCTTCAGAGCAGCCTTCCTTGACACCGGTAAGCTTAAAGTCATCTCTGAGAATATCAAGAAGTCTTCTCAGAGGGTCTGTTGTTATACTCACGTTCTTTCCGTTGAGTTTAAATGAAATCTTTGCATCCATCAGAGAGCCTCCTTGATATCTTTTCCGTTAAGCATGTAATTCATGACGGTTTCAGTCGGGCACGGGATTGAACAGATTCTCTTTCCGATTGCACGGGAAACAGCGTCAATATATGCTGCAGCCGAGCCGTTGAATACCAGTTCTCCCATTCCCTTGGCTCCGAACGGACCCCATTCATACGGGTTTTCTACAAAGTAGACACCCTGCTTCGGGAAGTCCATGGAAGTCGGAACAATGTAGGAACTGATGGAAGTCTGCTTGAAGTGTCCCTTGACGTTTTCAAGAACCTCTGTTGAGCCCCAGCCGAGACCCTGGAGAATACCTCCGTTAACCTGGCCGTGAACAATCTTTTCATCAATGAGGTGTCCGCAGTCGTGGCTTGACCAGACGCCCTTTGTTGTAATTTCAGCGGTACACGGGTCAACCTCAACTTCAACTGCACATACGCCCCAGCCGTAACCGAGGTATGCATAGCCCTGGAAGGTGCTCTGATCCCACGGATAGCCTTCCGGATGCTCGTACTCAGTCATGACCTCAAACTCTTCTTCCTTATCGTAACGGGGCTTCATCAGTGTTGCAGCCCTTTCAACAAGTTCACCGACAATCATGGTTGATCTTGAAGCTGCTGTAGGACCTGAGTCAGGAACCCTGGAAGTGTTCGGGTCATCAAATATGACCTTTTCAATAGGTATCTCAAGTACGTGTGCTGCAATCTTCGGGAGGATTGTATGGAAGCCCTGTCCCATTTCTGTCTGGCCGCAGAGAATCTCAACCGTTCCGTCCTTATACTTTCTGAGCTTACACTTACCCTTGATTATGGCCTGCTCACCGTTACCGGTGAAAGCTCCGCCATGGTTGTAGAAGGAAATACCTATTCCCTTGCCCTTTCCTGTTCCGTACTCCTTAATCTTTCTCTCGTAATCGGAGGCCTTGAGTACCTGATCGAGCATTTCTGGAATCATGACGCGTTCTACAATCTTTCCGTTTGTACTTGTAATTCCGCCCTGCTTGATGAAGTACCTTCTCTTGTACTCAAGAGGGTCCAGTCCCTGCATCTCAGCCAGGTGGCACATGTGTGTTTCAATTGCAAACAGTGTCTGAGGAGCACCGAAGCCGCGGAATGCACAGCTCGGGAAGGTGTTTGTAGCAACACCGAAGCCCTCTGTCCTGAAGTTAGGGAATTCATAGCAGCCTGTTACGTGGAAGCATCCGCGCTGCAGGACTACGAATGAAGAAGCAAGATAACCGCCAACGTTGTAGTAGACCTTGCTGTCCATTGCTACAATGTTGCCATTCTCATCAAGTCCGGTCTTGAAAACAACCTTTGACGGGTGACGCTTGACGGAGAATTCAACATCTTCTTCCCTGTCAAAAATCATTTTGACGGTCTTTCCTGTCTTGTGGGCTGCAACAAGCAGCGGTCCGCAGAGAACATCCGGGAAGTGTTCCTTTCCGCCGAAGGCTCCGCCTGTTGTTGTCTGCTTAACGGTAATCTTTTCAGGGCTTATGTTAAGCAGCGGAGCAATTGATTTTCTTATATAGAACGGGCACTGTGCTGAAGCATAGACGGTGTACTCACCGTTCTTCTCAGGTACACAGCATGCACCGTTTGTTTCAAGATATATATGTTCCTGGAAACCTGTCTCAATAGTCTCTTCTACAATCTTTGCAGCCTTTGCAAAAGCCTCATCAGGTTTTCCTACCTCGAGTTTAAGGTGACAGTGTATGTTGTTGTCATTTACAAATGCACCACCCTTGCATGCAACACCTTCATCAATAGTCGTTGCAGCTTCCATCTCCTCGTAGTCTACCTTGACCTGTTCGAGAAGATCCTCAAGCTTTGTCTTGTCCGGTCCTACAAGAAGACCTATGGTCTCACCTACGTAGCGCACCTCATCTTCAGCAAAACACTTCCAGTCAGTTGCTATCATGTGAAGATAGTTCTTTCCACCTTCGGGTATATCCTTATAGCTTACAAAAGTATAACCTTCCGGCAGTTCTGGAAGGTTAATATTGAGAATTTTTCCCCTTGGAATACTGGAACGTATCATACGGGCCCAAAGGCAGTCACCAAAGTCGTAATCCGGCACATATTTTGCAGTTCCATTACTTTTTGCAACCGCATCAACACGTCTGACAGCCTTTGAAATATCTTCTGCTACCATTTCACTCCCCCATAAAAAATACAGTTGATGAGGCTCCGGTATCGAAGCCCCACCATTATTATAAATCCGATTATGGATAAATCAACGAACTATTCCGCTCGTTCCGGTTGCAGGAAGGGCATCTGTTCTCTTCCAGAGCTTCTCTGCAGCCTCAACAGCCTTTGCGTAGATTTCATCCTCATCTATGCCGTTGAACCTGTGATCTTCGTATATGAGCTTTCCGTTTACGAATACAGATTCAACAATATTACTGCTCATTCCCCAGACAAAGTGTCCGCCGGCGTTCTCTGCCTTGAGCGGTGTCGGGTTCTTGTAATTAAGAATATCAATATCTGCCTTGTATCCCTTCTGGATGCGGCCGAACTTACCTTCATGGTACTTTTCTACAAAGCTGTTGGCCCTGGTTACTGCATTAAGGTAGTCTCCCGGCCAGTACGGTCCGTAGGCATCTCTGTTCTTGAAGAATGCAATCTTACACTCTTCGAACATGTTTGATCCGCAGCCGTCAGTTCCCATGATAAGGTTCTTGACCTTAGGCAGATACTTGCTGTAACCGACCTGGTTGTTCATGTTGCTTCTCGGGTTGTGGGCAAAATAGCAGCCTCTTTCGTTGAGAAGGTCTATCTCATGTTCGTTGAGGTAGATTCCGTGAACAAGGAGGGTCTTGTCGGAGAGGATTCCGAACTTATCAAGTCTGTCCATTATGTCCATGTTGTAGAAGTGGTGTGACCAGACTGTGTCGTAGTTACCCTCTGCTACGTGGATATGGACTCCTCTGCCGTGTCTTCTTGCAGAATCTGCGAGCATCTCCATTCCTTCATCAGGAATTGTAAACGGAGCATGTCCGCCCATCATGGCCTGACAGAGAACGTTCTCTCCATTCTTAAGTCTTGCATCTACTTCTTCTGCAAACCTATCCCCTTCCTTAACTCCGGCACGGATTTCCTCCATGCCGTAGTTTCTGTCGGTAATACCATAGGCAACTATACCTCTGAGTCCTACTTCTTCCATTCCCCTGGCAATGGTTGTCAGGGAACCGTCAATGTAGTTAGGACTCTCATGGTGGTCTATACAGGTTGTAGTTCCGTTCTTGATTGCATCAAGAGAACAGATGAGTGAACTGTAGTAAAGGCTCTCTTCATCAAGTGCCCTGTCAAGACGCCACCACCATTCCTTGAGGATCTGGATAAGGTCTGTCTGAGGGCCTGCAGAGATGAGCATGGCCCTTGAAAGTCCGCTGTAGTAGTGATGGTGACCGCAGACAAAACCCGGGATAACAGTCTTTCCTGTTCCGTTTATCTTCTTGTCAGCCTTATACTTCTTTCCGGCGTCCTTTCCGACTTCCTCAATCAGGCTGTCCTTGATGACTACATCTACTCCTTCGAGAACCTCCACCGGAGTCATGGTCTGTACAACCCTGCAGTTTTCAATAACAGTAATCATGATAATCCCCCTTTATCAGTCAACTCTGTTCAAAAGATAGTCATAGCAGAAATAAACCTGTTCAATCATATCCCTTACAAGAGGAGGTACAGCACCGATGAGGTGGCCTTCTCCATCAATGTGACAGTTAATGATGTTGCCGAAGAGTCTTACCTTGACCTGGTCGGCATCTGCAATGAATCCGTTGTTTGTGCTGTTCTCAAAGTCATCTTCACGGTTGAAGACTGTGAACTTATCCCTGTACGGCTTTCCGTTGTGGTTACAGAAGGTTGCACAGTTTCCACACTCGTTACAGTAGGCATCAATATGCAGGATCTGGAACGGATCATCTGAGTACTCTGAGAACCTCATGTCGATTGCAACGTTTGCACGGTTCGGACAGACGTCAACACACTTGTTACACAGATATGTACAGTCCATACAACGCTTTGATTCCTGCTTTGCGAACTGCTCCATATCCTTGCAAACCTTCTCGGCCTTTACGCAAAGATGTGTCTTGCGGTCCTGGATATCCCTGAAGAACTTGTCTTCAGCTTCTTCGTATCCTTCTTCCTCGTCGCTGTAATCTGAATCACACTCTTCGCATGTTCCGTCGCAGTCAGGATTTCCGCAGTCACAGACTGATTCATCATCAGAGAGGACCTTGTCGAGGGTAGCCTCAACAGCCTTTCTTGCAGAAGCAATACACCTTACGACTGTTGAAGGTCCGCTTGCCATATCACCGACAGCATATACACCTTCTACCTCAGTCTCGTTGGTATCTTTGTTTACCTTCGGCCAGCCCTTCTCATTACATGGAATTCCGTACCATGTAATCTCTTCAAAGGCTGCATGTTCACCGATTGCTGTAATAAGGTTGTCACAGTCAAGGATAATTGTCTCTCCTGTTTCAACAGGGCGTCTTCTGCCTGATGCATCAGGTTCGCCGAGCTTCATGGTTGAGCAGGTGAGCTTTCCGTTCTCAATAGCCTTAGGATTGTTGAGGAAGTAGAACTTCACTCCGTCTTCCATTGCCATCTCGAATTCTTCAGGATCTGCCGGCATTTCCTTCTTGCTTCTTCTGTAAACAACGCTTACGTCCTTTACGCCTTTACATCTGATTGCTGCTCTTGCACAGTCCATGGCTGTGTTTCCGCCGCCGGTTACTACAACATGAGCACCGAGCTTAGCCTCTCCTGCCATAAACTTTTCGAGGAACTCAAGAGAACCGAGAACAGCTGAAGTATCTCCTTCAATCTTTATCTCGTTATCCTTCTCAGCACCTACAGCATAGTAGATGTAGTCATATCCGGCCTTCTTGAGGGCTGCAACTGTTGTATCATCCCTGTCAGCATCGAAGACAAACTTAACTCCGTGAGCCTTTACAAAATCGATATCTGCCTGAACTGCTTCAGGAGCAATTCTGAACTTAGGAATAATATTTGCAACAACACCGCCTGCATTAGGGGCCTTTTCATAGATTGTTGTGTCAAATCCGCTGCGTGCGAGGAAGTAAGCTGCTGAAAGACCTGCAGGACCTGCGCCGACAACTGCCGCCTTGATATCAGTAGGATCTTCAGGAGCCTCCCACATCTTCATGTACTCCTTAGTACCCTTTTCAACAGCAATCTTCTTCATCTGCCTGATCTGTACCGGGCCTTCATAATCCATTCTTGAACAGTGGAACTGGCACTGGTGGTCACAGATGTTACAGGTAATGTTAGGAAGTGCATTGTCCTCATAGATTACTGCCAGAGCCTCAGCATATCTGCCTTCTCCGACAAGAGATACGTAATCAGGAATATCCTGATGGATCGGACAGGCTTCCTTACATGGAGCAATGTAGCAGTTAAAGAGCGGAAGTTCATCATCTGCCTTTGCCTTATCAAAGCCGCGGAAATCCTTCTGCAGGAACTTCTTTTCCTTTGCAGTCTCTGCAAGTTCCCTGACAGCCTTGCTGTCAATGTCCTTCTTACCCCAGGTTCCGCTTTCCTTATCAAGAATCTCAGCCATCTGTTTCATTCTTGAATAGCCACCCGGTTTGAGCATGTCGGTTGCAAGTGTGATAGGTCTGATACCTGTATCAAAGATATCTTTAACTGTGAAGGCTGTAGCTCCGCCTGAATAGGAGATTGGAAGCTTTCCTTCAAACTCTTCACTGAGTTTTGCTGCAACTGTAATTGAAGCCGGCATGAGTGCGCGGCCTGACATGTAGCGCTCTTCTCCAGGAAGAACTGATCCGTCGTTAATGTTGGCAAGTGTATTTGTAAGTTTGACTCCGAATCCGAGCTTTTCCTTCTCAGCAAGCTTTACCAGGCGGTGAAGCATGGCAACTGCATCCGGGAACTGAAGGTCGTGTTCAAATGTTTCACGCCTGAGTCCTACGTGCTCAAATCCAATGCTGTCAAGAATCTCCCTCACCTTGTCATAACCGAGAAGGGTCGGATTGAGCTTTACGAATGTGTTCAGATGCTTTTCGGTAAGCATGTATGAACAGATTGCCTCAATCTCCTTCGGAGGACAGCCGTGCATGGTAGAAATGGTTGTGCTCGGGCAGATATTGGGAGAAATGCTGTCAACAAGACCCTTCAGAGCCTTTGCATTTTTCTCGAAATCAGTACCGGCAAAGAACTCACCCTCTTCGATAAGGGCCTTAAGCTGCTCCTTGTACTCTTCAAAGAGCGGGCTTGTCCTTGCATCCATCATACCATTTATATATGTCTGCATCTTCGGTTCCTTGATTCCTTCAAGGTTGTAACCGACAGACATGTTGAAGATGAAGTCCGGTTCCTTCTTACCTGTCATAAGTGCGTGCAGTACGTGCAGCACGAACCAGGCCTTAAGGTATTCATCATAAGCCATGGGAAGTGTGTACTCTGTTGACCACTCAACGTTATGACACTCATCCCTTGCATCAATACAAGGCTTGGCAATCATGTTCCTCTCTCCGAGGTAGTCCATGATCTGGACGGTCTTGAGTTCCATGAACCTTCCGCCTACCAGGTATGAAGCAATAATATTCTGGGCCAGCTGAGTATGGGGGCCGGCCGCAGGTCCAAGCGGAGTAGCACATTTTTGGCCGAATACTTCTATTCCATGCCCTCCGTCGCTGTAGAAACTATCCTTGTGGATTCCGAAAATTGATTCGTGGTTCCTGTATTCCGTAAATACTCTTTCCATTAACTCCTGGAAGGGAACCGGTCTCATTTTATCTCCCATACAACACTCCTTTATGCAATATAGACTAATTTTATTTTAACCCAAAAAACCCACATGTCAAACAATTTGCAACAATGTGCAACAAAATACAATTTTGAGTTTTACATCAATTTATTTTTTAATTTCTGCATAAAAATGAATTCTTGCAAATTTTATTTAGGTTTAGTTAAACAAATGAATTATTCAGTTTACAAACCGTATACCGTGTGCGATAATTCACACAGTGAAATCTAACAGCGGAGGTTTTCATGCTCATTAACTTAAAAGTAAACAAAAAAATCAGAGAAAGGAACATTCAGGTCTGTCGTGAAAAAGGTATTCTTCTTCCAACATTCAAGCAGATGGTTGACCCGTCAACTGTTCCTGCAGACATAAAGGAGAAGCTCTCTCACACAGGTCTGTGGGATGTTGATCCTGTAAACCTTTACAGAATTACATGGCACAACGAGCCTAAGGAGAAAGGTGGTCTTTTCGGTGGAGTAAACTATATTGAAATTCCGAAAAAGCTCACAGGCACAAAGGCCAGGATCTTTGCCCTTGTAGGTAAGTACTTCCCTACCGGAGCTCATAAGGTTGGTGCTACATATTCATGTCTGGCCCCAGCTCTTGCAACAGGTAACTTTGACGCCATGAACCAGCAGGCAGTATGGCCTTCAACAGGTAACTACTGCAGAGGCGGAGCTTACAACTCAGCCCTTCTCGGATGTCAGTCAATTGCCATCCTTCCTGCAGAAATGTCTCAGGAAAGATTCAACTGGCTCAAGAGCGTTGCAGGTGAAGTCATTGCAACACCGGGATGTGAATCAAACGTCAAGGAAATCTTTGACAAGTGTCATGAACTTGATGCAGAGCGCGGCAAGCACATTGTTATCTTCAACCAGTTCGAACAGTTCGAGAACTATCTGTGGCACTACACAGTAACAGGTGCTGCTTTTGAAGAGATCATCAAGAAAGAAAACATCAAGGCAGAGAACGTGAGGGGTTATGCTTCATCAACAGGAAGCGGCGGAACACTGGCAGCCGGAGACAAGCTTAAGGATGACTATCCTGGAATCAAGATTTCTGCAGGTGAAGCACTCCAGTGCCCGACACTGCTTAGAAACGGTTTCGGCGGTCACAGAATTGAAGGTATTGGAGACAAGCATGTACCATGGATCCACAACGTAAAGAATACCGACATGATCTGTGCTATTGACGACCAGGACTGTATGGATATCTACAGACTGTTCAACGAACCTGAAGGAATCAAGTACCTCAAGGAAACAGTCGGCCTTACAGATAAGGAAATTGAAGATCTTCAGCTCTTCGGTATTTCCGGTATCGGTAACACACTCTCAGCCATCAAGATGGCCAAGTACTATGAAATGGAAGAAGATGACTGCGTATTCACAGTCTGTACAGACTCTTCAATCATGTATAAGTCAAGAATTGACGAGCAGAGAGAAATCCAGGGTCCGTTCACAGCTGACACAGCAGCAAGAGTTTACAGCGGCTGCCTGCTCCACCAGAGCATTAATGACGCACTCGAGCTCGGATACTATGACAGACTCAGAATCCACAACCTTAAATATTATACATGGGTTGAACAGCAGGGTAAGACATACGAGGAAATCAATAAGCAGTGGTATGACAGAGACTACTGGAAGAGCATTCCTCCTATGGCTAAGAAGATCGATAAGCTTATCGAAGCATTCAACGCTGAAGTTCTGGCAAAATAGTTTAAGAAAAACACAGAAGAGAGCTGTAGCGTAAAGTTACAGCTCCTTTTATATGGGAGAGTGTATGAAATTCAAGTATCAGTGTGTTGACTGTGGAAAAACATTTGTAACCGACAGAATTGTCTATCAGTGTCCTCACTGCGCAGGAACAGAAGAGCCGGGAGAGTTCCCCAAGGGAAACCTCAGAGTCCTTCTTGATGAAGAAGAGCTTAAGAAACTTAAGGAAAAAGATCATGTAAGCATCTATGACTTCTTCCCATATAGCGTACCGGATACGGAAGTTTATCCTGTTGGAAATACACCAATTGTTGTCCCTAAACGCCTGAACGATAAAATAGGACTTAAGAATGTATGCTGCAAGATGGACTCATTCCTCCCCTCAGGCTCCTTCAAGGACAGGGCCAGTCAGCTCATAGCAGCACAGGCAATTTTTCATAACACAAAGAAGATAGCCCTTGCTTCCACAGGAAACGCAGGAGCTGCCATGAGCTGCGCCGGAGCTGCATACGGACTGGATATTATCCTCTTTGTCCCTGAAACAGCACCGATCAACAAGCTCATGCAGAGTGTTCTCTACGGAGCTACCGTTGTTCCGGTTAAGGGAAGCTATGATGATGCATTCCTTCTTTCAATTGCATACACAAAACACTTTGGAGGTATAAATAGAAACACAGCCTACAACCCTATGACTATTGAGGGTAAGAAGAGTGTTTCTATTGAACTGTTTGAACAGCTTGGAAGAAAAATTCCGGATGTTGTTTATGTACCGACAGGAGACGGCTGTATAATCAGCGGCGTCTTCAAGGGTTTCTATGACCTCTGCAAGGCTGGACTTACCGACAGGGTTCCGCATATTGTTGCCTGCCAGAGCGTTAAGTCAAACGCTATAAGCCAGGCATTTAAGACCGGTAAGTTCAAGAACATTGAGGCTTCAACAAGGGCTGATTCAATTTCGGTTGACTGCCCGGCCTCCGGACGTATGGCCGTACAGTATCTTAAAGACTATGACGGCTGGACTGTTGAAGTTGAAGAAAAGGAAATCCTTGATGCTCAGATGAACCTGGTTAAAAACTCAGGTGTATTTGTTGAGCCGGCTTCTGCAACTGCATGGGCTGCATTTGAAAAAGATGCAGAGAATTTAAAGAAGAGATTCGGTGAAGATGTAAATGTCTGTGTTCTTTTAACCGGTACGGGGTTTAAGGACATGGCAGTATTTGACGGCAGAGTCAGCCTTCCTGAGTCAATTGAAAACTCAGAAGAAGCAGTTATCAGGCGTTTTTCTTAATCAGGAATAAGGCGAGCTTCAGATAGTTATAGTAGGCGCTTTTCTTCATGCTGAAGAGTCGGCCTTCATTCCACTTATCTTTAAGTCTGTCAGCTGTAAAAAACAGCTGGCGGACTTTTATTTTTGCATACTGAGCTACAGCCATGATGGCTGAGCACTCCATATCAACACAGATACAGCCCTTTTCTCTGGCCTCAGCGGCTGCCTCTTCAGTTTCCCTGTAAACTGCATCTGTGGTCCAGGTTGAACCCTTAACATAGGGCACAGACAGTTCATCCAGGACAGTACTGATTTCTTCACAGCCCTGAACAGTAATAAATTCTTCCTTTGAAGCAATATAGTGATAGCTTGTTCCTTCATCACGGAGTGCCCTGTCAGGAACAATAATGGCAGTACCCGGATCAACAAGAGATCCGCAGGAGCCTATGAAGAGAAACTCTTCAACTCCCCTCTCCTTCATCTCTTCCATGAACATGGCTGCAAAGGGTGCCCCGATGGGGATTATTGCAAAAGACACATCTTCCAGAAGCCAGATATCATAACCCTGCCGGCTTATAATTTTCTCTGCTTCAAATTCCTCAAGAACCTTTTTAAATCCCTCCGCCCAGGAAACTATCATCCTGGGAGGAAGTGTTTTCTTCTTTATGAAAAGAGACGGATGGATAAGAGGCTTCCGGTCAATGAAAGAGATCATCAGTAGGCGTTACCCTTAAGTTCATCTATATATTCAGATGCATCATGAGCTGCAACTGCACCGTCGGAGGCTGCAGTTACAATCTGTCTGAACGGAGTGTTTCTTACATCTCCTACAGCATACAGACCTTCAACTGAGGTTCTCATGCGGTTGTCTGTAACAATAAAGCCGCTCTTATCAAGTTCAGCAAAAGGAACTATCTGGCTCTGCGGTTCGTTTCCTACAAATACAAATACAGCATCAAAGTCTTCCGTGTACTCTTCATTCTTTGTCTTATCAAGGAAAGTTACGGAAGTAACCTTACTGTCTCCGTTGATTGAGAGAACATTGTGGTTCATCTTGAATGTTGCCTTTCCGGTGTCTTCAAGAGCCTTAACAACTGCACTCTGGGCTCTGAACCTGTCCCTTCTGTGACATACTGTAATGTTGTCTGAAAGCTTTGTTAGATAGTTTGCTTCCTGAACAGCACTGTCTCCGCCTCCGCAGACAAGAATCTTCTTTCCCTTGAAGAACGGTCCGTCACATGTTGCACAGTAGCTGACCCCGTGTCCCCTGAGTTTTTCTTCTCCCGGAACACCGAGATTTCTGTGCTTTGCACCGGTTGAAATAACTACGGCAAGGGCCTTGAAATCTCCGTCAGAGGTCTTAACTGTGAAGGATTTATCTTCATTCTTTACAATTTCTTCAACGGTAGCATAAATTATTTCACAGCCAAATTTTACAGCCTGACTCTCAAAAGCACTGCTTAATTCAAACCCACTTATAGTTCCGAGTCCGGGATAGTTTTCAATCTCGTCTATAATCATGGTCTGACCGCCACAGGCCATCTCTTCCAGGATGGCTGTCTTTCTGCCGGCTCTGGCGCTGTACTGTCCGCAGGCAAGTCCGCCCGGACCGCCACCTATAATAAGAACGTCAAACTCTCTGTCACTCATTCCTAAGCCTCTCCTCAAGGGCAATTTCTGCATCACTCTTTCTGAGATACACCGGTCCCTGACCTATGTGATCAGCACCATTCTTCTCAAAACTCTCTATTCCAAATTCGATAAGTGCCCTGGTAAAATCAGAAGACACATCTTTAACTTCCATCTTAACCTGAGGGTATGCTTCTGCAAAAGCTTTTGCATCCGGTCCTACTACAGTGTAGCCCTCTTCAAGGAAGGAGAGGTCTGCTATGGTTCCGTCAGTATCAGGCATGAGCCTCTCTTCATTAAAGGCGCTGAGGTAGAACCTCTGCTTCTTTGCATCTATTACAGCGACCTTTACGCCAGAAACACTACCCGCGGCTCTGGCCCAGGCTTCAAGAGTTGAAACGGATACAAGAGGTATGCCGCTTCCCATTGAAATACCCTTTAAGGCTGACATGGCAATTCTTAGTCCCGTAAAAGAACCGGGCCCTCTGGTGCAGACAAGTAAGTCAATATCTTTTAAAGAAATGCCTGCCTTATCAAGCAGCTCTGTGATCACCGGAATAATGCGCTCTGAATGCATCATGCTGTTGCTTGTCAGGCTGTTGTCAAAATACCGTTCACCTTTTTTCAGTGCAGCGTAAAATGCGCTTCCTGAGGTATCAAGAGCGAGAACGTTCATCCGTTACCTCCACAACCCTGCTCTGATCGTCATTAATCTTTATGTTTACAAAGATGGTTCCCTTTGGAAGCATCTCATCAATGATTTCAGACCATTCAATCAGACATATTCCGTCACTGTATAGAAAATCTTCACCGCCAAGTGCCATGAAGTCTTCTTCACAGGACAGTCTGTACAGGTCCATATGGTACATTTTAAGTGTACCATCATACTCCTGAATAAGAGTAAACGTCGGACTTACTATGCTCTCGTTTATTCCCAGAGCCCTTGCAAGTCCCCTTGCAAACACAGTCTTTCCGGCTCCAAGGCTTCCGCGCAGTGAAATGACGGTTCCCTTTTCAGCCTGTTTTCCGAACTTTGCTCCCAGAGCTTCCATGTCCTTTGGAGTTTTGCAAAGATATTCTTCCTTCATCAAAGTTCCTCGCGTCTTCTGTTCTCTTCCTTGTCTTTCTTCCTGAGCTCTTCGAAGTCCTCATCAGAATATGTTTCTTCCGAGATAACTTCTCCAACCTTGTCTCCTGTCTTCTCTTCATACTGCTTTATGATGTAGAGAAGCTGAGGATCTTCAGGGTCTATCCGGCGGGCTCTTTCAATAGCTTCACGGCTCTCTGCAAACTCTCCGTCTGAGAGGTGCAGGAATGCAAGGTTTGTAAGATATACAGCGCTTTCTTCATCAAGATCTGATGCAATCTCAAGATAACTCTTTGCAAGATCAACATTTCCGCTCTCTCTGGCACAGATTGAAAGCTCGTTGTATGTTTCTGCATTCTTGCTTTCAAGTCTGAGGCTTTCAAGAAGGTCCTTCTGTGCACTGTCATACTCTTCAAGAACCCTTTTTGCCCATCCTCTTATGAAGAAGGCTTCCCAGGTAGGATCATGTTTGCTTAAGTAGCGGTTAATTGCCTCTACTGCGTCTTCAGGAAGATTCATCATCATCTTGTCATATGCAAACATGAGCTCATCTCTTGAGCCGAGCATATCGTTGAATTTCTTCAGCATGATCTGAGCCTGTGCCTTTGCCTTGGCGTCTCTGGAGATTGAGATGAACTTATCAAGATAGTCTCTTGCGCTCTCTATGTCTCCGTGCCTTAAGTGGTAGGCTGAGATTTCGTTGTAGACCGGTGCGTAGTCCGGGAAGAGTTTCTCACAGTCACGAAGTGTAGACATAAGGATGTCATCATACATGTCTGCAGTAACATCATTATTCTTCTTGTGATAGTACACCGTCATCTCGGCATAAAGGACTGCAAGGTTTATGTAGCACTCAGGCTTCTCGGCCAGGTTCTTTACTGCTACAAGGAGCTTTTCTGCAAAGGCATAGTCCTTCTTCTTCATCTTGGCCTGTGCTGCAAGATTAAGGTCATTCAAAACATCTGGGCGTAGGGCAAGGAGGACCTTTTTGTAGTAGTCAAAGTTCCTGTTTTCCTTATCGTAGGTGCAGAGTTCAATAAGTCCTGCTGCAAGTGAATTGATATCCAGTTCCGAGGGGTCTTTTCCGTCTTCAATGAGTACCGGAAGCTTTATGTCCTTTTCAAGGATGAAGTCCCCTATTTTTCTGGTCTCCGAAAGGTTGATGTACTTAATATTATCTAAATTGGACTGCATGCGAATAATATACTAAAAAAGAAGTTTAAAATAAACAGTTGAAATAAGCGTCTCTTTTGATACAATGGAGGTGGCTGAAGAGAAGCATACATTTCTCTTGCTCAAACTTACAGAAAGGGATTTGGCATAGAGACACTGCATTGCCCTCGCCCTTATTAAGGGTTTTAGAGAACAGAATGTGTCGCTTAACTGAAACCCCACCTTGAACTTATGGTTCAAGAGACTTCAGCTTCATTCAGCCTTTTTAGAAAAGAAGTCATACAGGCTTCTTTTTTTTTCCTCTTTATTGTATATTTGGTTATGCATCAGGAGTGAGTAATATGGATATTCAGTTTCAGAGCTTATTAATCGGACTTTGTGTTGGCCTCATTGTTGCCCTGATAGTCTACATCTGGCAGGCTGTCGCAAGAAGAGAAGAATCAAGAAAGAACAAAGAAGAGATGAATAAACTCAAACGTATGCTCACAGACAGAATGGATATTGAAGCTGAAGGTCTGAATAAACTTAAAGCCAAGTATGAAGAGGTTAAGGCTCAGAACGAGAACCTCAGAATTACAAATGCCAATCTGATGCAGAAACCGGGCAGAAATGAAGTTCAGAGACTTCACATCTACCAGAAGGCAGTTGACAGACTTGTCATTAACAGCCCGGGTTTCGGTGCCGCATGGCAGAGTGCCCTTAAGGAATCTGAAGATGAATTTGCTCAGATTTACAACGGTACACAGGCCTTCTGGAAAAAGGTCCTTCCCGGCAAGACAAACGCAAAGTTGATCGAGTCCAAGGAAGAAGAGGACGACGAATAAGAATTCACCGCCAGAGTGGTGGAATGGTAGACACAGGGGACTTAAAATCCCCAGGCTTCGCGGCCGTACGGGTTCAAGTCCCGTCTCTGGTATGAAATAAAGCTGGTTCCTGATACGAATCAGCTTTTTTTATTTCTGAAAGAAAATATACAGCTTAACATATAGTTAGCAAACTAATCATATTGAACTTTTTTAAGTGTTTGCTATAGTCAACTACCCATCACCTAAAGGTAATGGGCTTGTAACTGCCCAGTCGTAGTAACGGCTTATGCCTCCGACCTTTGACCCCAATAGATATTATTACCTAAAGTGGCGTTACATCATAGGGTGGTTGACAACACCCTTTACGACAAAGTCTACTCTGCCGTAACTGTATCAGGTACTTGACTATCTTCGAGATAGTTGATTCCCATGCGGTACAGATTCATAACTCCAATGCGGTCATCATTATATTCAGAGATACATGGAAACTCTAGGTTGAGAAAGGAGTACGACTCTCCTCCCACCACCCAAGGAGTAGCGGGTTTCCGAGCCTAAGCTTTATATGAAACGATTTAATCACTTCAGAATATGGCTAGAAAGACCGGAACAATCAGCGGCGGAACAGTTTCCCACCATCTAATTTGAGAAATCATATCAGAAGAAAATCCAGTTCCGGTAGTTGATTAAGCCACGTTTCTCTGACTCCGAAGAAAAAGACGTTCCCGAGTTTTACAGCAACCAACCTAAAAAAAGTGGGGTAAACCCAGACGTGACAAGGCTTCAGAGGATCTTGGATTTTTTATTTAGTTTGTGCGACAAACTGCCTTTTGGCTCATATAGGTCTCCTGGAGTTTTGCCAATGGTGCTCCAACTAATGTAATATAGTCAGCTCTGATTTTTAGTGAGCTACATATGTCCTTGGGATTTGCCACCGACTTTAATGGTTTTAATCCAACGGTCTTGAGAATTTTATTAATCGGCATTTCGAAATCTTTATTATTCTCCATCCATTTGCTTACCAATTTGTCTGTATCCTGAATTTTCTTTGTATCCAGACTGTACATATTATCTATATTACTTAAATTCAGGAAAAATCCATCCCTGCCGTCACCGCTTATTGCAGATACCCTGCTATTAAACAGAGTATTTGATATTTGATTTAATGATAAATCGTATTTATTTTCCTTCAGTTTCATTTTGAGCAAACGGAGCATAATTAACGCCAATACGCATATTGTACAATGTCCTTCAATGTTGGTTTTGCTTCTTACGAACATAGGACGAATAGAAAAATTACTTTTCATGATACGAAAGCATTCTTCAATTTTTACAAGATCTGTATACGTACCAAGAATTTCATCATCAGTCAGATCTTTTTCCAATTCATCCGGTTTTCTGTAAATCATGGCTGCATAGCCGGCTCGTCTTCTTCGTGCCTCAATTACATCTTTCTTTATTTCTTCAGCAACAAAAATATTTTCCTTTTTAACTGATGCTCCTTTCTTTTTATTTTTTGATCCATCTTTTGAAGAATCTTTTTTATCAGAAACTGAATTATTATTTTCAGTC
>JAIKXP010000007.1 GCA_024684115.1 Sphaerochaetaceae bacterium
AGATATACATTAGATGTTCCGGAGAATTCAGAGCCTCCGGTATGAACACTGCTGAGCTCTTTGACTGCCAGTTCCTGAGCCTCTGAAGAGAGGCGTCTTCTAATTCCGAACTCGCTGAAACGGCCAATGTTCCAGGTTCCGTCCAGAAGCTTCTGCTTTTTAGCCTCAAGACGCTCTTTAAAGCTCTCAAGAAGCTTGCTGTAGTCATACTTCATGCGGAAGTAGACTTCATTTACAATTGCAAGTGTCGGGATTTCATAAAGTGAAGTATTGAGCCAGGTTCCCCTGGTCTCTATTGAAAGACCGCATGGGGAATCTGTGCTTATCTCAAAATCCTCATATCTGGGATTCCAGAGCCTGAGGAAGTCTATGTAGGAGCCCTTCATCCATTTGATGGTATTCAGGTACTCAAGTTCATCTTCGGCAAACCTCAGATTACAATAAAGCTTTATCTGATGCTTTATTTCCTCCACCATAGCCTCTGTGAAAAAGACATCTTTGTTTCTGCAAGCGAAGGTCCATGTTGTCTTGTAACCGCTGAAGTTATGATAAATGGCCTGTCCCATTGAGAATTTATACATGTCTGTCTCAAGCAGACTATTGATGATCTGATGCATTTTACCTTCTGATTTCCTTTATTCCGCAGTAAGGAACAAGGGCATCAGGAATTCTGACACTTCCGTCCTCCTGCTGATAGTTTTCAAGAACTGCTACCATAGCTCTTGAAACTGCTACTGCTGTTCCGTTGAGCATATGTACATATTTTGTCTTTCCGTCGTCATCCCTGTACTTTATGTTCAGGTTTCTTGCCTGATAGTCAGTACAGTTGGAAGTACTTGTTACCTCTCCGTACTCACCGTTCTCTCCACGGCCAGGCATCCATGCTTCAATATCGAACTTTCTGTATGCAGGAGCACCGAGGTCTCCGGTACATGTATCAACAACTCTGTATGCGAGTCCGAGTCCTCCGAAGATCTCTTCCTCGATTGAAAGAAGCTCATCATGCATTCTGTCGCTTTCTTCCGGAAGGCAGAAAATGAACATTTCAAGCTTTGAGAACTGGTGAACTCTGTAAAGGCCCTTTGAATACTGGCCGGCTCCACCTGCTTCCCTTCTGAAACAGTGGCTGAGTCCTGTCATTCTTACCGGAAGCTCGCTCTTTTCAAAGACTCTTCCTGAATTGTAGCCGCCAAGGGTAATCTCAGCTGTACCTACAAGTGCAGTTCCTGTTCCTTCAACAGTATAGATGTTGCTCTCTTCTCCTCTCGGGTTGAATCCGATTCCCTCAAGAATCTCTTCCTTTGCTACGTCCGGTGTAATGAACGGTGTGAAGCCGTGCTTCATTACAATATCAAGAGCGTAACGCTCGAGACCCATCTGAAGAAGAACTGCTTCATTCTTGAGATAGTAGAACTTTGGTCCGCTGACCTTTGTTGCCGTATCAAAATCAATAAGGTCAAGCTTCTCTCCGAGCTGTACGTGGTCAAGAGCCTTAAATGTAAATACAGGGGGCTTTCCAACATACTTTACGGCTGTGCTGTCCTTGTCTTCCTTTCCGATAGGTGCGCTTGGATGAGCGTAGTTAGGAATCTGTCTGAGAAGGCTGTTGTACTCTGCTTCAACTGCATTAAGCTTAGCCTCTGAAGCTGCAATGTCTTCCTTGAGCTTCTTTCCTTCTTCAATAAGAACCTGCCTTGCATCTTTGTCCATTGGACCTTTCATCTTAGCTGCATTTGCATTTCTTTTTGTTCTCAGCTCTTCAGCTTCATGCATGAGCACTGCCCTGCAGTCCTGAAGTTCAATAATATGGTCAAGATCGACCTTCATGTTTCTGTTTTTAATGTTCTGGTCAATCTCATCATGTCTTGTTTTGAGTTCTCTGTAATCAATCATCTGTTTACCTCATCTGGATTATATGTCAAATGAATCCAAACCTTCAATATCAGTTGCCAAATGAAATGAATGTCATTATCCTTTAATTGCATGCAAAACTACCAGATTATTTCTCGACACAGTGATATCAATCATCTCATAAGCGGTCTTCACAGCGAAGAATTTCTTGCCGTAGGAATAATGGACACGGGAACAAGGGAAAACCTTGAAGAGTCCCTGCGCTGGTACACAAACAACTATAATCACAACATTCACGTAATTACTCAGTCTGAAAGAATTAATCAGGACAATATGAACAGCATGTTCCCTGATGTAACCTTCATAGTATTTGACCAGGCCCCATCCCTCTCCGAAAGGATAAATGCCCTGGCAAACACCTGTGGAACAACCTACTTTTTCGTTACCCGTTCAGACGTTGACCTTGTTGACTTCAATTGGCAGGGAATTGAGAAGACCATGCAGTCAGAGCCGCGTCCCGTTGTGGTCACCCCGCTCATATTCAATAAGGGCAAGGAGCTTATCCCGTCAGTCAGGGCTCCACACATGCATGAGAAAGACATTGAACCCATGAGCTTCATTCCAGGCAGGGGAATAGATGCAAACCTCTATCCGTTCCTGGGTCTTGGCCTCTACAACAGGGCCATCTTCCAGAGGATTCGCGGTTATGATGATGAGATTGAAAATGCCTACTGGCAGGCGCTGGACTTCGGAACAAGAAGCTGGCTGTACGGGTATCCTATCTACTCTTCATGTGACCTGGCAGTAATCTTCTTCGGAAAGCAGTTCCTCATTGAGGACCGCTCGGAAAACAAAACGGTCAGCAGGTACTACACAAAAGCTCTGAGTGTCAGGATGGTAAGGGGCCGCATAATTGTCAAAAAAGGCTACAAGACTGACAAGCGCTTCATGATAGACCAGGTAAAACCCAGGGCCGGCCTCTACAAAACAGACTTTGCAACCCTCTGCGAGAACTGGATCATACCCATGTAATATAGCTCATCACGGGTTCCTGCAGGATGAATCCTGTCTTTATTCAGGACGTTTTTTTTAGGGTTTCAAAGTCTCTCTTCATCCAATTTAAATATTTACAGTCAATTATCTAAGATTCTTCATCCATTTAACATGGAAAAAAATTTTTCACTGAAAGATAAAGGTAAAAAGGTGTATTTATAGACCGCTTAAAGCCTTGCAACCCTTATTCTCTTCATCCATTTCAGAATTCCGGGGTCGATTATCTAAATTTCTTCATCCAATCAACCCTGAAAAAAATTATTGACTGAAGAACAAAAGCAAAATGATGTATTTATATAATAAAAAAGCTGCCGCATTTCTGCGACAGCCCTTCATAAAGCTTTGGCGGATTAGAAACTGAATCCAATACCAATCTGTGCATCGAGTGAGTCGATTGTCGGAGCCCATGTCATCTTTTCTGAGAAGCTTGTTCCGTCAATATCTCCACGTGTGCTTTCGAACAGCTGATAGTGTGAACCAAGACCGATCTTGAAGCTTATATTTCTTGAAAGAGCAATCATCATGTCAATGTTTGCACCAACACCGACTGAGTGGTCAATAATGTAACCATTCTGTCCTGATGTAGCCTGTGTGAAGACTGTATCTGTAAGTTCGTAGTAAAGTCCGGCAGCCGGAACAAACTTAAAAGAAGCATTTTCTGCCGGCTTAAGGCATACGCCGAAAAGTCCTCTCACTCCGAAGAAAGACTCATTTTTTGTTTCGATTGTCTTTGTTCCTGTCTGCCATACCCATGGGCTGTAGAAAAGTCTTGCTGAACTGTAGGCAGCGAAACTGGAAGCTGCGAAATCCTGAATGTATGAAAAGCTTACATCCGGACCGAAGAAAGCAATTCCCTCACCAATATTTGACCATTCATTAGGGAAATATCTTACCTCTGTTCCAACTGTTACGTTAGAAGTGTTTGCAAATGCAGAACCGAGGACAAGAGCCATTAAAATAACTGAAACGATTAAGATTTTTTTCATAATCAATCTCCTTATGTTCATCTTTAAACGCATGAGAGCACAGATTATGCACCCATGCAACAATGATAAAACAATGTAACGGGAAAAAGGTTACTCAGTACAGTATGGTTTTTAATTCCGAGATCATTTTCTCTGTTTTAGCCCTACTTTCAATTATAAAAGAGTTTTCCTCGAGTTTACCTGTAACGCTCTCCATTTCCTCTTTTGACTTGTAGGTCCACATCCTGAAACTGCGGGTGTAATCCTTTGCCCTTGAGTTATAGACCTGCTCGTCTATAAACTTTCTGGTCTCTTCAAAGGTCATGGCCATCTCATTCCAGATACCTTCGGTAATTGTGTTTATTCCCCTGAAAAGCTTGTATGTGGCAATTGCGTTCAGGGCTTTTTCAAGAGGGTACTCTTCATTCCATCTGTCGTAGACTTTATGAAGCTCCTTCCAGTTCTTGAATTTTCCCTTCTTGATTTCTTCCTTAAGCTCTTCAACCTTATGGGACGGAACAAGCTGACCGCCCATGTTCAACCAGTCGTAACAGGCCTCAGGACTCCTCTTTTCAAGTTCGCTGACCCGAATTCCGTTTTTACTGCAGTAACTGACTATTTCCTTTGAGCAGTAGTACTCAAGCATCTGGCTGTAAGCCCTGATTGCCTTGTCCACCCTGAGTATTCTCATTGAGGAATTTGAGTTCTCCATGCCCTTGATTTTTACTGCTTCATCCGGGTTCTCAGGAACCGGAAGAGCCTTGAGATAGTTGTATGCATCGAAAATTTCCTTTGCTGTATCCGGTGCAAGATAGTCTGTTTCAATGTGCTGGACAGCCTGCTTTCTCTTGTCTCTGGAAGCGAACTTTCCGCAGTTTCTTTCAAGTGCGTACATGTTGTTTATCCACAGGAAAGCCGGATAAATCTGTCTGTAGCCATGCTTCAGGTTGTCTGAAAGCAGGGAGAAAGGAAGCTTTATATTCAGCTCATGAATATAGGTTCCCTTTGAGATCATTACAAAGCTTGCAAAGCGGCTGTTGTATTTTATGCTTGATGAAAGAGCCGGCCAGAATCCTCTTCCGGCACGCATTTCTCCGTCGGCACTTCTACTGTTGTGGTTGGAGCCAATGTTTGCTCCGGCAGCCATGTTTGACTGTCCCATAACCAGTGAGGAGATGAGGAAGGAGTTGTTGTGGTGCTGTTCATGGAACGGGAAAAGAAGGTTGCTCAGCACTTCACAGCATGAAACTGTTGAGTTGTCTCCGAGAACTGAGTTAATCAGTCTGGCTCCGTACTTGAGGCTGCTGTTCTCGCACATTACAAAGCGCACTGCCTTGCAGCCGTAGAAGATGTTGCAGCCAGGACCCACTATTCCGTTTACAAGTTCAATTCCTTCTCCGAGCTGTACCGGAGACTCTCTGGTACTTCTGATTGTAAGGTTCTTAAGCTTGTTGGCTCCCTTTATGTAGCAGTTGGGACCAATCTTTACGTCCTTGATTATTCCGGTGTCCTTGATTACGCAGCCTTCTCCGATTTCTCCGTACCAGCCGCGCTTTGTAGAATAGGAAGAGGCGGTAAGGTTCCAGAGAGCCTTATCGAGCTCCTTGTCTGAGGGGTTGTCCGCCCACAGAAATGCATCTGCGCAGATGAGGTCTTCAAACGGAGCTATTGCACGTCCTTCATTTTCATTCATGACGGCAAGCTTTATAAGTACATCAGGATTCTCTCCTTCCTTGACAATTCCGTTTCCGAATTTACTGTGGTTTGTTGTCTGGACTTCCCTTATGTGGAAGAGGATACAGCGGTCACGGACAATGTAGTGGCTCATGTAACTCACTCCGCGTATGCTGCAGTAGTCTCCAATATCACTGCTTATTATGGTACAGGAAGCAAGTCCGCAGGGCAGTTCAAGATCGTGGTACTTGAGTGCTACCCTTTTTATCTTTCCGAGTCTTACCTTTCCGAAGAATGAGGTTCTTCTCACGCAGTACGGATCAAACTCATCCTTAACCAGAATGTTGTTCCAGTCATCTGCAGTATTCTCGTTTCTCTTAAGAGCCTCTATTTCTTCGTCAGTAAGGTGACGGTATGCATCATCATTTCCTGCGACAGCATTTCTAAAGACATACTCATCACCGTCGATAAAACCGAATCCCGTTACATTTCCTTCAATAATCTCAACCGTTTCTGACATCAGTGTTTTCTTCCCTTCTTTCTTTCTTCGGATGCCCTGATAAAGTCGGCAAAAGTGCCGCCTGTAGATGTTCCTGTATCCTTCCTTACAGGAGCTGCATCTCTTTCTTTCCTTTGTGCCGTTCTATAGTGACTTTCCTTAATCACGGAACGAGCCAGAAGTATTTTATCCCTAATCTGTTTTTTTGTAACTATCTCTTCATAACCGCAGGAAAATCTCTGGCAGACAAAATGCGTTTTTCCTTCTGCATCAATGACCTTGACCATGGGCCATTTACAGGCGGGACAGAGATGTTTCGGATCTCCCATTCTTGACGGGTCATATGAATCATTGTTTGAGATTACCTCTTTTACCAGGTCAGCTGCATTTTTCTTTATGTCTTCAATAAAGGGCTTTTCGCTTTCTTCTCCGTGGGAAATTGCAAAGAGTCTCTGTTCCCATCTGCCTGTAAGTTCTGCACTTCTGAGCTGAGGCGGAACAAGACGTACAAGCTCCCTACCCTTTGCCGTAGGCACAAGGAAGCCGTCCTTTCTTTCCATACAGTTGTTCTGAATGAGCTTTTCTATGATATCGGCCCTCGTGGCAGGGGTGCCAAGTCCGTTTTCAAGTCTCTTCTTAAGCTCTCTGTCATCTACAAGTCTTCCGGCGTGTTCCATGGCGTACAGAAGGTCTGCTTCCGTGTACCTCTGAGGCGGCAGGGTTGCAAAACGCTTAAGTTCAACAGCATTTACGGTGACCGGGGAGCCTTCCTTAAGTCCGTACAGGCCGTATTCACTCTCGTCATCAGGCGCAGCTGCAGAGCTTCTTCTGCCCGTCATTCTGGAAATATCCCTCCAGCCCTGTCTGTCAGGCATGGTCATTCTTGCGGAGAATAAGGAGCCGTCCACATCTATTTCAACGGTTGTGGTGCTGTACTCATAATCGGCGCTGAGGGTTTCAAGGAATCTTGTTATCACAAGTTCCCAGAGGGCCCGCTCTTCAGATGTGAGTCTGTCCAGTCTTACCGGCTGCTCGGTCGGAAGAAGGGCATGGTGGTCACTTACCATTTCATTGTTCACAAGTCTTGAGAGGTCTGTCCTTATCTCTGAAAGCTTAGGACATACGGAGGCAAAAGGGGTGTCCTTAAGAGCTTCAAGCCTCTGCGGGAAAGTCGGGACTATGTCATCAGTAATATAGCGGCTGTCCGTTCTCGGATAAGTTACTATCTTGTGAACCTCATACAGCCTCTGAAGGGTATCGAGGGTCTGTTTTGCAGAGAAACCAAGCATGGTGTTTGCGTCTCTCTGAAGCTCCGTGAGGTCGTATGCCAAAGGCGGTTTTTCTGTTTTGGATACCTTTTTAACGCTCGTCACCCTGCCGGTCTTTCCCTTTAATGAGCTGTAAAGCTCCTGAGCCTTCCCTTCGTCATGGATTTTAACCGTTCCGTCTTCAGTGAAGTAGGAAGCCTTGAATCTGCCGAAGTCTGCACGTACTGTCCAGTAGAACTTTCCGGCAAAGCTCTCTATCTCATCTTCCCTTTCAGTTATAAGGGCAAGTGTCGGTGTCTGTACGCGGCCGGCTGAAAGGCGTGAATCAAAGTGGCAGCTCATGGCTCTGGAAACATTGAAGCCAATGTACCAGTCGGCGTAGGAGCGGCTTTCTGCAGCATAGTAAAGATTGTCATACTCGCTGCCATCCCTTAGGTTTTCAAAACCCTGTTTTATTGCACTTTCAGTCTGGCTGCTTATCCACAGTCTCTGGGTTGGTTTCTTACACCCCGCCTGCTTCAGTATCCAGCGGGCAACGAGCTCGCCTTCCCTTCCTGCGTCTGTAGCAATTACTACAGTTCCTATATCTTCACGGTCCAGCAGTTCCTTTACTGTTTCATACTGGTCACGGGTCTTCTCTATTACCATTGTATTTAATACAGGCGGGAGCATGGGCAGGTTTCCCAGAGTCCAGCGTCTGTATTTTTCTCCGTAGGTGTCCGGAGGACAGAGAGTGACAAGATGTCCCAGTGCCCATGTTACGACATAGGAGGGACCTTCCAGGTATTTTCCTCTGTTTGTACAGCCGAGCACGGAAGCAAGTTCCCTTCCTACACTCGGTTTCTCAGCTATTACCAGTTTCTTCATGGGCCAATTCTATTAATTTTTTATATCTCTATTCAATAAAAGCACGAAATAATTCACAGGCGGATGAGGCAGTAAGCATATGCTAATCTTCTGGGCAATTAAAACATAAAAATTGACTAAGGGCTTTTTAAATGGGTAGTATTAATATGTCTATAAAAATAATTAAGGAGTGTTGCAATGGCTTATAGAATTACAGACGTATGTGTTGCATGTGGAACTTGTGCAGGAGAGTGCCCGGTTGGAGCTATCAGCGAAGGTGACATCTATGTTATCGATCAGGATACATGTGCATCATGTGGAACATGCGCTTCAGTTTGCCCGACAGGTGCTATTGTTGAAGAGTGAGTTGGTTTTCACTGAAAACACGTAATTTTTACGGCGTAGATTGAAAGGCCTTAATCAACGCTGTTTTAGCCGGTTTTTATCGGCTATTTTTTTTGCAGGACTTCCGGGTCCTGCATTTTTTTGGATTTCACTGAAACTATAGCTGAAAATATTGTTTCCACCGGTTTGATTGCCTGATAAAATTCATAACTGTTATGGATGGATTATTCGATTACGGTTACACGGAGAAAAAACCCGAGCTCAAATTCACTGTAAGTGAGCTTACAAAGGTCCTTAAAGATACCATTGAAAGCTCTTTCTATTCACTTACCGTTGAAGGAGAAATAAGCGGTTTCAAGACAGCTCCGAACGGACACTGGTATTTTTCACTCAAGGATGAAGGAGCCCTGATAAACTGTGCCATCTGGAGAAGCACTGTTCCAAGAATCGGTTTCAGGCCCCAGGACGGAATGAAGGTAACAGTTACGGGAAACATAAGCCTCTATGAGCCGCGCGGAAGTTACAGTCTCATATGCTCTTCAATGAAGAAGGCAGGAGACGGGGACCTTCTTCTGGCAATTGAAATGAGGAAGAAGAAGTATGAGGCTCTTGGGTACTTTGATCCGAAGATAAAGAAACCGATTCCCGGAAGGCCGAAGAAGGTTGCAGTTATAACAAGCCCGACAGGAGCTGCGCTGCAGGATATTCTGCAGATAACGGGCAGAAGAAATCCAGGTATGGACATAATAATCCTCCCAGCCATAGTTCAGGGACCGGATGCAGCACCTACAATAGCTGCAAGAATAGACCAGGTAAACAGATTTGCTCTTGCAGATGTCATAATTGCTGGCCGTGGCGGCGGGTCTTTTGAGGATCTGCTTCCCTTCAGTGAAGAGATAGTAATTGAGGCCATACACAGGTCTGAGATTCCTGTTATCTCAGCAGTCGGCCACGAGATTGACTGGGCTCTGAGTGACTTTGTCGCAGACCTCAGGGCTCCGACCCCGTCTGCAGCAGGAGAGCTCGTGTGCGAAGCAAGTTCCGACCAGAGGGAAAAAGTCAGGACAATAAGAAGGAGCATGGAGGAGAACATTGCCGGCAGGCTGAGGCAGCTTAGATTGCGTCTTGATTCCGTCTCAGGCAGAAATGCAGGCGCCCTGCTCTCCAACAGGCTGATTTCTTTCAGGATGCATCTTGAAGGCAATATTACGGAGATGACGGGGGCCATGACGGACAGAATCAGGGGAGCGAGAAACAGCCTTGAACTGATTCAGAGGACCATGAAGGCGCTCTCTCCTGAGGCGGTTCTGGAGAGGGGATTCAGCATTGTTAAGGGTCCGGACGGGAAAGCGCTTACGGACTGCGGGAAGACAAAGGCCGGAGACAGTGTTGAGATTATTCTTAAGAAGGGCAGAATTGCAGCGACAGTCAGTAAAACAATAGAGGACCAGATATGAAATTTGAAGAAGAACTTAAAAAACTTGAAGAGATTAACGGAAAACTCCAGAACAGGGATACAGACCTCACGGAAGCTGTTGAGCTTTATGAGAGCGGCATGAAGATAGCAAAAAAACTCGACAAAGAGCTAAGTGCTCTTGAAAGAAGGGTTGAGATTGTAACGGGTAATCCTTCTGATGATGAGGACTCAGTTGTTACTGAGCCTTATCAACTACCCATCACCTAAAGGTAATGGGCTTGTAACTGCCCAGTCGTAGTAACGGCTTATGCCTCCGACCTTTGACCCCAATAGGTATTATTACCTAAAGTGGCGTTACATCATGGGGTGGTTGACAACACCCTTTACGACAAAGTCTACTCTGCCGCAACTGTATCAGGTACTTGACTATCTTCGAGATAGTTGATTCCCATGCGGTACAGATTCATAGCTCCAATGCGGTCATCGTTAGACTTATAGCCACAGTTCTTACAAGTAAACAGATGGATCTTCTTGTTGCGGTTAGCCTTTTCAATGTGTCCACAGACAGGACAACACTGACTTGTATAACGAGGGTCAACCTTAATAACAGTAGATTGATTCTGTTTGGCTTTGTAGATAAGTTTCTGTTCAAGGTCATAGAAAGACCATGATACAGAAACATAACGGTCTTTGGTTCTGACACGTTCTGTAGCATTACGAACGCCTGACAAATCCTC
>JAIKXP010000013.1 GCA_024684115.1 Sphaerochaetaceae bacterium
AAACATAGGCCGGGCTCTGAGAAATATCAAGGTCCATGTTACGACCTGTTACAACTTCACCCTTGCTGTTTCTTGTAGCCATAGATGTACAGCCGAATGGAGGGAACTCTGCATGGTCTGCAAGAGCATTTCCATAAAACAGGGCATCTTTCAAAATCTGAGGGTCGGTAAATTCAGGCAACTCAATAACATAATTGCCAAGATCTCTGAAACCTTTGTGTTCAACAATTTCACCTTTCCATGTTTTTTCGAATTTATTCATGTCCAGCATATCTCCTTTTTCTGGCAAACATTATTTATAGTTTAAGGTATAAATAAGCTATTTTCAATATACGGTCTGACATTAAATGTAATGAACCTCAATAATTCCCGTTACAAGTAAAAAAATTTTCTTCTTTTCAGATTAATTTCAGGTTTCTTATCTATATTTCATTAAATTTGATAATTTATGGAGAACGAAAAAAGTGAAGAAATTTTTCATGTTTTTTTCAGTCCTGTTTATCTGCCTGTGCCTGTATGCAACCGACCTGGAAACAATCATACAGTCAGCCATAGAAAACAGTGACACTGTCAAAACCCTTGAAATAAACAGACAAAATACGGAGCTTTCCTGGCAGTCAGAGGATATTGAAAATAATTCTATTTCAATCAACCTTGAAACAGGAAATATCTCAGTTAAGGGAGAAGGAGATGGAGAAACCAGCTTTTCCTTCGGTCCGTCTGTAGAGGTAACGCTACCAGAAACAGATAATGGTCTTTCCATGTCGTTCGGAATGGAAAATTCAACAAAGATTTACACCTCAGGAAGCAGATATCTTACACTTGATCCGTCTGTAAATCTGACAAAAGAAATATCAACCGGCTCTTTTACTGACACAAGAGAAGAAATAACAAAACTGCAAAACAGAATACAGCAGAATCTGAATTATCAGAAAAGTCTCCTGGAATTTAAAAATGATGTCATTAACTCAATCATAGACATTATTGAAGCCCAGACCTCTTTATCCTCTACCCAGCTTTCGTATGACAGAGCAGTAACGGAATATAATAACGACATAATCTGCGGCTCAATTACAAAGGATAGTGTTCTGGATCTTCAGGCTCAGATGAAGCTGGAGAGTCAGAAAGTATCATTGGATAACCAGAAAACAAAACTTCAGAACCTCCTCAATTCTTTTAAACAGGACTACGGAACAGACTATGAAATGCCTCAGGAAATCAGGGAAGCTGACCTTACTTTTGAAGTAAACCAGCAGGGAAATACTTCTGTACAGATTTGTGGATACTCTCTTGAAACAGCCAGACAGAATCTTGAAGCTGCAACCGGAAATGCAGACAGTTTCACTCTGGCCCTGAATGCGGATACTCCGTTCACATACACGGGAAGCAGTACTGAAAATATATGGACAACCGGAATAAATGGAAATGTTTCCGCAACAATGACAGCATCAAATTATTCTCTGGGAGCATATGCAGGAGCAAATTATGAATATAATCACAACTCATCATCAGGGACAGTCACACCTTATATTACAGTCTACGGAAGCTGGACAAACGACACAGACTCAGAATCCAGTGAACTCGAAATACAGACCCTTAAGAACAAGGTAATCCTTGCACAGATGGAATACGAAAAAGCAGTTGAAGAATACAAGTCCGAGTGTAAGGAACTTCAGGAAGAAATAGATAGTCTGAAAACAGAATTATCCCAGTTTGAAGTCAGTGTCAGATACAACTCCCTGATTCTTGAACAGACCCTTCAGATGTATGAAGAAGGACTCTCAACAAAGAACAGTGTTGAAGATGCACAGAGAAGTGTTGAAGAAGATGAAACTCAGAGGATTATCTACTCTCTTCAGGCACTTCTTCTCGAAAACAAAATAGCAATCCTGCAATTATGAGGCTAAAAATGAATGAGATTTCAAAAAATAAAAAGAAAAGAAACATACGTAAGATTGTACTGACAGTTTTACTCGCTGCTGCAGTAATTGCAGGCGTCTTATTTTATATCCGGCCATGGAACAAGGAAACTGAACAGAAGGAAAAGACAACAAAGACAACTCAGGTTTATGAAGGCGTTTATACAACATCTATAGATGTTTCCGGTTACGTAGCTGCTTACCAGACACAGACAGTCCAGATAAGGGCTACGGGAGCTGTAACTGCCGTCTACGTAAAGGAAGGAGATAAGGTAAGCAAGGGTCAGGTTCTTGCTACTGTTGATGACAGTGACCAGCAGTACACGGTTGCAAATCTTGAACAGAAACTAAAGACAGCACAGTTGAGCGGAACATCTACCGCAAGAGAAATAGAACTTCTTGAAATGCAGCTTGAAAGCGCAAACAAGAAGGTAGACAACACAAAAGCCTATGCAAATTTTGACGGCGTTGTAATCTCTGTAGAAATCAGCGAGGGAGATTATTATGAGGCCGGATCAACTGTAATGACAATCATTGACAACAGCAAACTCAAGGCAACCGTTGAGGTGGATGAAATAGACATACAGATGGTTGAGACAGGAATGGCTCTGTCTATTACCAGCGATTCCAGCCCCGGTGTTGAAATTGAAGGCAGAGTCTCTTACATACCTATGGTAGGCAGGTATTCAAGCCAGGGAATTGGTGTTATGGATGTTGAAATAGTAATTGACAATCCCCCTCAGACACTCAAACCCGGATTTTCTTTTGAAGGCACAATAGACATTGAAAGTGAACAGTCCATGCTTCTTGTTGCACAGGCGGCAATTACTACAAGCAGGGGCGTTAGCAGGGCAACAAAACTCAATGATGACGGCACAACTGAGACGGTAATAGTTCAGGTTAAATATCTTGGAGAGAATCTCTATCAGGTTCTTTCAGGACTGAATGCAGGAGACAAACTTGTCTACTCTTCCTCTGAGTCCACTTCTACAATTGATTCAATTATAAGCAGTGTTACAGGAGGAGGTATGGAAACAAGGTCTCAGGGAGGAGGCTCAATGCCTCAGGGCGGAGGTGGCAGACCATGACACCTTTAATCTACATGCAGGATATTTGCCGCTACTACGTAGTAGGAGACAGCATAGTAAAGGCCCTGGATGGAGTTTCCATGAAGGTATACAAAAAAGAATTCGTTGCCATAATGGGACCTTCTGGCAGTGGCAAATCTACAATGATGAATCTAATCGGATGTCTTGATACTCCTACAAGCGGGAAAATCCTCATTGATGGTGATGATACACAGGGAATGGATGAAACAAGGTTGGCCTATATCAGAAACCGCAGGATAGGTTTTGTTTTCCAGCAGTTCAACCTGCTTGGAAAGATATCAGCACTTGAAAATGTCATTACACCCATGCTCTATACTGGTGGAATAAGTTCTTCTGAAAGACGTGAGCGCGCTGAACATGCGCTTGAGAGGGTTGGCCTGAAAGAAAGGATGAAGCATCTTCCGAATGAGCTTTCAGGCGGACAGAAGCAGCGTGTAGCAATAGCCCGGGCTCTTGTAACAAGACCTTCAATAATTCTTGCAGATGAACCCACTGGTGCTCTGGACACAAAAACCAGTGACCAGATAATGGAGCTTTTCAATGAGCTCAATGAAGAAGGAAACACCATTGCCATAGTTACCCATAATGAAGAGATAGGTAATTCATGTCGAAGACAGATCAGAATCAGAGATGGAAAACTGGAGGAGCCGGATGTTCTTTGAAAATGTAAAACTTGCTCTTAAAGCTATGAAGGGAAACAAGATGAGAACTATTCTTTCTCTTCTTGGAATTATAATCGGAGTAGCTTCGGTTATTACAATACTCAACCTTGGAAACAGTGCCACAGGAAGTATTACCAGCAGCATTTCTTCCAGCGGATACAATATTCTCTATCTCTCTCCTGGAAGCGGGTCCAGAAATACAGACACCTTCAATGAGCTTTTTGGCCAGACTCTGACTGAAAATTTTGAAGAAATAGATACTGTCATGCCCACAGTCTCTTCCAGCACAAGAATAAGGCAGGGAAATGAAATAACATCATGTCAAATCATGGGTGTTGAGACAGACTACGGGAATAATATGGATTGTGAGCTTGAGTACGGGTCCTGGTTCGATTACACGGACAACATCTTCAAGCGGCAGGTTGTAGTTCTTGGTTCAGAGATAGCTGAAAGTCTCTTCCCTGCCTGTGATGCTGTGGGCAACTATGTTTCAATTTTCAGAAACCAGAGTAAAAGATACCTTGTAGTAGGCGTGCTCGCAGAAAAAGATTCAACTCTTTCCACTTCATATAATACTTCCATCTTTATTCCTTACAACACATTTGCACAAAGATTCCAAAATGTCTCGAGCGTTGGAACATACGTAATAACAGTAGCTGAAGGCTATGATCCGGTAAAGGTAACAGACAAACTGACCGAATACCTGGACAATCTTGTCGGTTCTGATAATTACAGTCTCATGTCCTCTGCCTCACTTGCAGAGATGGCATCTTCAATCACCGGAACACTCAGCAGCTTCCTGGCTGCAATAGGAGGAATATCGCTCCTTGTTGGAGGCATAGGTATTATGAATATAATGCTTGTTTCAGTTGCAGAGAGGACAAAGGAGATAGGTATAAGAAAGGCACTCGGGGCCCCTCCCAGAATAATAAAGGGACAGTTTCTTACGGAGGCTATTACGCTGACTCTGACCGGGGGTATTCTCGGGATAGGTCTTGGAATAGGAATAAGTAGGATTGTTACGGGAATGGCCGGATGGACATTCAGCGTATCATTAAGTGCATGCATACTCAGCGTGGCTTTCTCTATGGCTATAGGAGTCTTCTTCGGACTATATCCTGCTGCCAAGGCTGCGAAAATGGACCCGATAGAATCTCTTAACTATGAGTAATGAATACAGTGTATAATGATTTCTAACCGGAGGTTTACAATGATTACAGCAGAACAGGCCATCTCAATACTCATGGAAGGAAATAAAAAATTTGTCGGAGAAAACAGTCAGAGGGGAGATATTTCCAGGGAAATACGTCTTGAAACATCAAAAAACGGACAGCACCCGTATGCAATAGTTATAACCTGCTCGGACTCA
>JAIKXP010000033.1 GCA_024684115.1 Sphaerochaetaceae bacterium
GGGCTGAAGAGTGCCTTAAGCACTGAAGAAAAGCTGTAGTTTACAGAGCCTGTGGCAACTGACAGTACCGTGAGTATGAAAAGTATGATCAGAAGCACTGTAATTACCAGTGAGGCTCTGTTTTTCATCTCAGAAAAGCTCCGGATAAAGGATTTTAGCAATTGCCTCAACGGTGTCAGCGCTTCTGACACCCTGGCGCTCGACAGCATTTCCGTCAATTGTCATGACTGTTCCCTTAAGCTGACTGTATGGAGCGGTGTTCTTGAAAGCCTCAGCCTGGCCCTTTTCTGAGTATGCATATTCAGAAAGGAAAATATAGTCAGGGTCCTTTGAAAGAAGAAGCTCTTTGCTGATTGACCAGTAGGAGCCTTCCTTAGCTGCATTTACGCCGCCAGCTGCTTCAATAAGGGAGTTAATATAAGTGTCTCCTGTTGCAGCATAATCACCCCATTCACCCCAGGAAATGATGTATACACAGGATTTTTTATTCTCGACTGCAGCAACTTTCTCTGAGACGCTTTCAATTCTGCCTCTGACTTCGTTACTCAGAGCCTTGGCTTCCTCTTCCTTTCCTACAGCCTTTCCTGTTTCAAGTATGAGGTTACAGGTCCCTTCAAGTCCGTTATACTCCTCAAGAAACTGATAGGTGGTAATTCCTGCCCTGGAGAGGCTCTCTACAAAGGCAGGGTCTACAATGGAGGAAGCTATTGCCACGTCCGGCTCAAGGGCAAGGATGGCCTCAAGGTCCGGGGCATAGAGGGTTCCTATGCTGGGGATAGCTGAAACGGACTGAGGATAGTCACAGTAGTCGGTCCTACCGACAATGTTCTCCTCACAGCCCAGCGCACAAAGTATTTCAGTTACATTTGGTGCGAGGGAGACGATTCTAAGATTTTCTGAGTCTGTCTTTTCAACAACAGACTGAGCAAAACACGCAAAACAAAGTGTTAAAACAATAATAATGGTGAGTATTTTTTTCATGGTGGTTTCAGCCTATTATTGACTGAACTTGATGTCAATACAGTTGATGAAGTATAATTTTCAACATGGATAAGTACGATGTATTCACAGATGGAGGCTGTTCAGGTAATCCCGGTCCGGGAGGATGGGCCTATGTGGTTCTGAAAAACGGAAGCTTGATTTCCAGTGCCAGCGGTGGAAACCCTGATACAACCAACAATATAATGGAACTTACGGCCGTAATCCGTGCAATTGAGGACTGTAATACTATGGGTGTAAAAGAATTATCAATCCATACTGACAGTCAGTATGTTAAAAACGGAATAACTCAGTGGATTTTCAGCTGGAAACGTAACGGCTGGAGAACTGCTTCAAAGAGCCCGGTAAAGAACAAAGAACTCTGGATGCAGCTTGATGAGCTTAACAGTGGCAGTAAAGTAACATGGATATGGGTAAAGGGTCATGCAGGAATAGAATACAATGAAATGTGTGACTCTCTCGTAAGATCCGAAATGGACAAACTCAGATGACAGAAAAAGAAAACAAGACAACTCTGTGGGACCTGTTCTTTTCTTTTGCAAAGATAGGTGCCATGACATTTGGCGGCGGCATGTCCATGCTTCCCATGCTTCAGCGCGAATGCGTTGACAAGAGGGGATGGGCAACTGAAGAACAGATGCTGGATTACTTTGCAATAGGGCAGTGTACTCCGGGCATTATTGCAGTAAACACTGCAACGATTATCGGTAAGAAACAGAGGGGAATACTGGGATCTCTTGTTTCAACCCTGGGAATAGTTACTCCATCTATAATTATAATCATTGCCCTGGCTTCATTACTTATAAGGTACAGCGGAAACACCTATGTTCAGCGGGCTTTTGCAGGTATAAGGGTTTCCGTCTGTGCTCTGATTTTCACTTCCATAATCAATCTCGGAAAGAAGGCAGACAAGAACATGCTCTACCTCATGGTTACACTCGGGGCAGTAGCCGGAACATTCTTCTTCGGTCTCTCTCCGATTGCAGCTGTAATCATGACCATAGTAATAGGCCTTATTGCCCATTTTGCTCAGACAAGGAGGCAGGATAAATGAACACTCTGCTTATTCTTTTCTGGGAATTCTTCAAGGCCGGTCTCTTTGCAGTTGGTGGAGGAATGGCTACCATTCCGTTCCTCTTTGATATTGGAGAAAGAACGGGCTGGTATACGGCTGCAGAACTTGCAGACATGATTGCAGTCAGTGAATCAACACCGGGACCTATCGGTGTTAATATGGCTACCTTTGTCGGAATGAGGGTTGGCGGTATAGCCGGTGCAGTTACTTCTACAATCGGTCTTATAGCTCCGTCGGTAATTATTATTCTTATAGTAATAACCCTGCTTGATAAGGTTTACAAGCTTCCTCTGGTTCAGACCGTGTTCTCATTCCTCAGAGCCTGTACCGTTGGTCTTATTGCAAATGCATTTCTGCAGGTTGCAGTTCTTACCTTCTTTGACGGGAATATGAATATACTGGTAACTCCGCTTATTCTGTTTGCCGTGGTTTTTGTTCTTATTAATGTGTTTAAGAAGGTCCACCCGATAGTCTGGATTGCACTCGGGGCTGTTGCCGGAATTCTTATTTACTGAGTTGGGGTGGCTCGGGAAGGGTGAATATGTCAAAAACCCATTCTTCTTCCTCTACAGGTTCTTCTTCACTGTAGAGGACGGAGCAGACTCCTTCCCACTTTTTATTATCTGATTCGTACAGGATGGAAAGAACGGCATTTGTTATTACCCTTCTGTTATAGAGGTCCTCTGCACACGAGAGGGCCTTTTCTTTTAATCCCTTACTTCTATATAGAAGCATGAGCTCCTCCCTTGTTTCGGTGTCTGCCGGGTCAAGGGAAAGAATCTCTTCCATTACGTTTATGGCTTTTTCTGTCTGTCTGAGTTTAAGCCAGGCCTCTTTTTCCAGTTTCTTGAATGCTGTTATGTGGGGGTACTGCTCAAAAGATGAAATGCAGAGCTCTGCAGCCTTTCTGTATTGCTTTGACAGCATGAGGCTTGCAGCAAGATTGTAGTTTATTCTGTAGTCAGAGACCTGGGTAAGGGCTTTTTCATAAACCTCCACAGCTTTTTCATGCTGCTCGAGGCTGTTGTACTTTTCTCCGAGAAGGAGAGCTGAGGTCTTTATCTGCTCTTTCTCTTCCGTTGATACGGTAGAACAGGAGACAAGGATAAAGACCGTCAGTATAAGTGAGAGATTAGTGAAGAACCGTCTCTTCAATTTTCTTCACCTGTGCTCTGTAAAGATTTGTAATACCGGTGCCGTAGTCGGCAATGAGCTGAATCATGTTTCTCGGATTTCCAGGGAGGTCTACGCCGTTAAGCCTGTCTCCTGCGTCTCCGAGTCCCGGAAGAATGTAAGCCTGGTCGTTGAGAACAGGGTCCATCCAGAGTGTGTGTACTTCACAGTCTTCAATAGCTCTGACAATCCTGAGGGCTCCCTTGACTGCTCCGATTACGTTTATGAACTTGATGCTCTTTGGTTTTACGCCGTTGTCCTTAAGATATTTGACAATTGTTACAAGGCTTCCGCCTGTTGCATTCATGGGGTCTGCAAAGATAAGGTCTTTTCCGTTGAGTTCTTCAAGGTCAAAGAAGGACTTGTCCAGATCAAGTACATAGTCCATGTTGCTCTCTTTCTTTGTTTCATCTCTCTTGATCTTGAAGAGTGCAAACGGGGTGATGAAGTTGTCTGAACTGTAGTCCTGGATTTCCTTGCTTATAATCATGGAAGGAAGGAGGGCTCCACGGAGCATGACACACATAACGGCATCTTTTGTGAGGCTGTCTACGTTCGGAATCTTATGTACTGCATAGTTTCTGCACGGGTTAGTAACCGGTGTCATGGTAATGATTGATCTTTTTGCAGGAAGGGCTCTGTCTCCGAAAATATGGGCAAAAAGAAGTTCGTATGCCCTCTGGATATAGTAGAGGAACTCTTCATGATCTGTTTCAGGATCTCTGAGTTTTGCAATAAGGCGGCTGGCTTCTCCATGCTGCTGCTTAGGGCTTTCAAAACAATAGACGTGAATATTAGGTTCATCTGCCACAATCTCTTCAAGATACTGGCCAATATTGTTTGCTGATTCTACGAGTGCACCTGTTGCTTCTTCAGCATCTTCTGCACTTTTAGGATCATCTATGCGTCTGCAGGCCTCAATGCTTTTCTCATAAAGCTTGCCGACTTTCTCAATTTTCATTTTGTCTTCTGATGTAAGGTATCCATCAAGATCTGTTGCGTGAAGAATCACTTTTCTGCTCATAATCGCCTCCTCAGTCTTTCCTATCATAATTTATGAGTTGCAAAGAAACAATCTGATTTGTAAAATTCAACCATAATAATCATGGAGGAAGAATATGAAAATAGTTCTTTTAGGCCCTCCGGGAGCCGGTAAAGGTACGCTTGCTGTAAAGGCAAAGGAATACTACGCTATCCCTCACATTTCAACAGGTGATCTTTTTAGAAACAATATTAAAAATGAGACAGAACTGGGAAAGAAGGTTAAGGCAATTCTTGCAGCCGGTGGTCTTGTTCCTGACAGTGTTACTATAGATATGGTAAAGAACCGTATTGCTGAGGATGACTGTAAAAACGGATTCATTCTTGACGGTTTTCCGAGAACAATTGCCCAGGCAGAGGCTCTTGCAGAACTCTGTGATCTGGATGCTGTTGTAGACTTTGTTGTTGATAATGAAGATGTAATTGCCCGTCTTTCAGGCAGAAGAATGTGCCCTTCAACAGGCAGACTCTATCATATTCTTTTCAATCCTCCAAAGGTTGAAGGTAAGGATGATGATACTGGAGAGGACCTCATCCAGCGTGATGATGACAAGCCGGAAGCCATTTCCCACCGCCTTGAGGTATATGCCGAGCAGACACAGCCTCTGATTGACTACTATAAGGAGAAGGGACTTCTTGTTGATATTGACGCTTCCGGAAAGCCGGAAGATGTCTTTGAGAACATGAAAAAATCTCTCTGAAACCCTCTTTAGATGCACTATTTTGAGGACACACCCCCTGTGGCGTGTCCTTTTTTGTTGTGCTTTGTTGCATTTTTTCTTGTAAAGGAAAAAAGTTATGATAATATTTGAATTAGAAGGGTTTTTCTTTGTATTATCCTATTAACCCGGGACGTTGTCCCAAAGGAGAGATGTATGAAAAAATTTACAGTAGTACTTCTTATTGCACTTCTTGCCCTCACAACTGTTTTTGCAAACGGTGCAAAAGAAGAGACAGTTTCAAAGACAACTAAGGTTGGTTTTGTTGTAATTAATGATGAAAACGACCTTGGCTATACATGGAACTTCATGAATGGAATGAACGCTGCCATCGATAAGCTCAAAGCAGAAGGCTATGACGTTGAACTTCGTGTTTCAAGAAACCATCTTGAAGACGCAACAGTTACAGACGCAAACATTGAGCTCGCTGGTGAAGGTTGTGCAATTGTCTTCAACAACTCATACGGTTTTGAGAACTACGTACTTCCTGTAGCAGATGAATTCCCAAATGTTAAGTTTGTTTCAATGACAAACTGTCAGTCCCAGGTTGATGGCAGAGCTAACACATACAACGCATTTGCAGCTATTTATGAAGGCCGCTATGTTGCAGGTATTGCAGCAGGTATGAAGCTCAACCAGCTTATCGCAGAGGGAAAGATTACTGCAGATCAGGCAGTTATCGGTTACGTAGGTGCTTATTCATTTGCTGAAGTTATTTCAGGTATGACATCTTACTACCTCGGTGCAAGAAGTGTATGTCCGTCAGCAACAATGATTGTACAGTTCGTAGGAACATGGGGAGATGCAACTCTTGAAGCAGCTGCTGCAGAAGCTCTCATTGCTAAGGGCGCAGTTCTTCTTTCACAGCATTCAGATACAACCTCTCCTGCAACAACAGCTGCAAAGCACGGTGTATTCCACACAGGTTACAACACTGACATGACAGGTCAGGCTCCTACAGCTTCTATTATTTCCTGCCGCATTGACTGGACAAACTACTTCTATACATTCATCAAGAATGTTATCGATGGAAAGGAGAACCCGTCAGACTTCACAGGAACAATGGCTGACGGAGATGTTAAGCTCACAGAGCTCAACACAGCTATTGCTGCCCCTGGAACACAGGAAGCTATGGACAAGGCTGCTGAGGCTATCAAGGCCGGTAAGCTCCATGTCTTCGATCTCCTGACATTCAAGATTGGTGGTATTACTCCTACAAACGAACAGATGTATGATGGATTTGCTCAGGTTCAGGGAAATGCAACTTATGACGGCTACTTCCACGAGTCAGAATTCCAGTCAGCTCCTTACTTCGTAGGTCAGATTGACGGTATTACATGGCTGAACTCAGCATATTGATTTATTAATCAAATTCGTGTTATCAGGGCTCCTTCGGGAGCCCGTTTTTTTTGCCTAACCGAAATATATAAAAAGTTTATTTAAATACTTACTTCTATAATTTAAACTACTAAATTACGCATTTTAGTACTTAAATTTAATTGCCTAATACTGTTTTCAGTTGTAGTATTTAGTCAGATTGGTTTGGAGAAGAAGTATAATTATGGCAAGAGAAATAGACTTATTCGAAGAGCTGAAACTCTCTGATTTTGCGTTGGGGGGGGGGTGTTTATCCTCACGTCTTTTCTAACTGCCGGGAAACAGCCTCATTAATTAGTTCCAGACATATTAATACTCGAGATTCAATTTTGGAAATGACTCAGGCCCAGCCTGAGACATTTCTGTTTATTCATGCAGGGAGGGAGGAAATATGAAATCCGTCATGAGGGTTTTTGCTCTGATGATAGTCCTTACAGTTGGAATGTCAGCAGCCTTTGCATCTGATAATTATGTTCACAGGGTTACACTGACTCCCCAGCTTGTTTATCAGCATATTTATTACAAAGACCAGAAGTATGGTGATCTGGATACTCTAGGTGCCGGAATGGGTCTTGAATACGGATACCGTCTCAGCAGTGGAACAGAAGCATGTGGTTCTGTTTCAGTTGAGCACTATTCTTATCCCGGTTTTTACGACTATCTGGATTTAAAGATGGCTGCAAAGGTAAAACAGCAGCTATTTACAGTCGGAAACGGTCCTTACGCTGTTTTTAAGGCAAATGCCGGAGCCGGCGCTGACTGGGTCTTCAAGAGTAATGGAGAGAAGGAGCTCTATTTTCTTGTTCTCGGAGGACTCAGCATGGATGTCCTTTCAGCAAACAGATATTCAGAACCTTATATAGGCCTCAAGGTTGAAGCTCAGGGAACTTTCCAGGGAGGAAGTACTGTTCTGCACGTTCTTGGAGGTCTTGAAATTTCATACTCCTTTGGTGGATCAAATGGAGGTTCAAAATGAATAAGTATAAGAACTTATTAATCATAACAATTATTGCAGTCATTTTAATTCCCGTGATTATCTCATGTCAGAATGAGGTCAGTCAGGGGGTGTACATACCTGATGATATCTGGATGGTTAATGGAAAAACCTATTACGCATTCAGTGAAGCCATGGCTGCATTAGAATCAGGCAAGGACAGTAAGGCTATAGATGAAACAAATACAATCAGACTTCTTAGAGATGTAGGTGAATTTGAAAGAGGTGAAGGAATTGTTGTTCCTGAATCCTATACGGGAGAAATTGAGATTAATCTTGGAGGTTATGAGTACTGGTTCCAGGATGACATTGAATACTTTCTTGAAATAAAGGGTGGAACAGCAGTAAACATTGTTAACGGTACAACCGTCATCAGTGAAGATGCCAATATTATTCCTAAAGCCCTCATTGTTAATACAGAAGTTGTAAAACTTGAAGACCAGAAGATTGATGACAGAAGACCAACTCCTCAGGCTATTGAAATTCAGTCCAAGGGAATAGTTGAGATATCTTCAGGAACAGAAATCTCTGGAGATATAACAGTCTCCGGTGGAGGTCAGCTTGGAGTTAAGGGCGGAAGTCTTTCAAGCTCAAATAT
>JAIKXP010000035.1 GCA_024684115.1 Sphaerochaetaceae bacterium
TCTCGTCAAACACCGGCATGCGCTCAACCTGCGCCCTATGAAGCACAACAACCCAGAGAAAACCCCTGTCCAGCGTCTTCTCCCTGCCCATTCCCAACTCCGTTGTATGGGCAATGCTCGCCTCCTGGAACTCCGTGAACAGTCTTCCAACCTTCATGCGTCTATACATGTCCACGTCGGAGCTGAGTATCTTATAGTCTTTTTCGTAAATCTGCGGCATTTCTTACAGCCTCTTCTCTATGGCTGTAACTACATCTCCCAGCGTCTGCAGCTTCTTCCACTGTCTGTCAGGAATCTTCACATTAAATCTGGCCTCAAGACGGCAGATAATCAGGGTAAAACCCATTGAGTCAATTCCGGTATCCGTGTTAATAACAGTCTCCTCGCTCAGAGGCATCCCATCAAGCTCCGGAGCACTCTCATATATTACTTCTTTTGTTATTTCTAAAATTTCATTTCTGGACATTTTTCCCATTCTCCCTTTCCAGTTCCCATCTTTTAATCTTGCCGGTAGCCGTGCGTGGCAATCTCTCATTTACAACTTGAATACGGCTTATCTGCTGCCCCCTCGGAAGCTTCATCATAAAGCCCTCAATTGCCCGGCCAATGCACACAGCATCCAGTCCATTATCCAGCTCCTTTCTCGGGTTGTAAACAAAAAGTACGGGTCTCCCCTCTATTCCCACAACGGCAAAATCCCTTCCCGGAAGCCTTGCCGCCAGCGCTTTCTCATACTCCGGAATATAGATCTTTGTCCCGTCCAGAAGCACAACTATCTCCTTCTTCCTTCCGAGAATCCTTATCTTATTTCCATTCACAATCCCAAGGTCTCCGGTATAGAGCACCCCGTCCCTGAGAACCTCATTCGTATCTTCCGGGGCCCTGTAGTAGCCCTTCATCATGCAGCTATTGTTACTGACCAGAATCTCTCCGTCTGCTCCTGCTCTCACTTCAAAGTCCGGGCATACACTCAAAAGATACGGGTCCTCTCCAAGACTCAGCGCCACACCTGAGCTTGTCTCTGTAAGTCCGTATCCAAAACTTACCCTAAGTCCCCTTTCCTTTGCCTCATTTATGAGTTTCTTAGGGCAGTCTCCGGCCCCGATTAAAACAAGCTTAAGCTCGCTGTTAAGGCAGTTATTTTTAAGAAGAAAGTTAAGCAGCATAGGAACAACGGAGACAACTGTCGGATGAAACAGAGCGCAGTCATCTGCATAGTGCCTCATTCCCCTTCCAAGAGCCACACTGGCTCCGTTTGTAAGTGCCCACATCATAGCACACACAAAGCCAAACACATGGTTTAGCGGCAGCATGCACATAAGAGTATCTTTTTCCTTAAGAGGCAGAAGAGCACTTCCATTCCAGGCGCTTGCACACAGTGATTCCTGTGTGAGCACTACAGCCTTAGAATGGCTCGTAGTTCCGCTTGTGAAAAACAGAACGTCTTTCTCCGAGTTCTCCGGGACTTCTGTCTTTTCCCTTATCTCTATTTCTCCATCTTCCAGCAGAATGGAGACATCCGTTGCCTTTTCAAGTTCTTCCAGCTCTTCATCAGAAAGACTCTGATCCATCAGAACCAGCTGAAACCCTGCCCTTGCGGCAGAAAAAATATCCAGAACACTTAAATATGTTCCGGTACAGACTACGGCTGCGCAAAGATAGCCCTCTTCTCTATACTTCTCAAGTTCTAGAGCCCTGCCATCTACAGCATCTTTAAACGCAGAGTAGGAAACCTCCTCAACTCTCCCGTTTTTCTCCATCCTGAAGGCTGGCAGCTGCGGAATCTCTTCCGCCTTGTCGCAAACCATAGCGTAGAAATCAGAATATTTCATACCCATACCTTAAGAATACCATAGATTCCCATCCGGTCACTCCATTTTTTGCTTATTCTGCTCCCGCTGCTCCTGGAGATGTCATGGAGAACTGAAAAAAATTTCCTGCTACATGACATATGTCATAGAGACGAAGAAAAAATTTCCTTTTCCATGACATTTTTCCAAAAATTCGACAACAACCAGCCGACCTTGGGTGTCTGTATTAGTGAAACTCAGTTTCAAAGGAGCAGAAAATGGAAAAAGACTTCCTGATTAAGACTAAGAACCTCTCAGAAAACTGCGAGAGAATGGTTCAGAGAGTTGAAAAAGAGATAGAAAAGATGCCGGAAGGAAAGCTGTGGGCCTGCAGACGAGGCAAGAGCATATGCTTTTACCATCACAATGACATAACAGATACGACCCGTTACCTTGGCAGTCAGATTTCTGAAGAAGTCAGAATGTTTGCGCAGAAGGAGTTTTATCAGCTCTCATTAAAGGAATACATGGAAATCTCCAGAATCCTAAACAACACAGCCTTAAGACTTGAAAAGGTCATGGAAGAAAAAGACCCCATGAAGAAAATCAATCCACTGAAACATGAGGCTATAGATCCATCTATTATGGCATACCTTACAGACTCTTTCTGGAACCAGACAAATGCATCGTACTGTGACAAAAAGAAAATGCCGTTTGAGACAAAGAAAGGAGACTTCGTCAGATCCAAAACAGAAAGGGAAATTGCAAATGATATGTATGACAAAAGAGTCCCCTACCTTTACGAAAGAAAGCTGAGACTCCACAACGGAATCATAGTCTACCCCGACTTCACCATATTAAGAAGAACCACCGGAGAAATCTTAATCTGGGAACACTACGGGAGAATGGATGACCCGAAATATGCGGAGATAGCCATTCGGAAAAATGATGATTATCAGTACACAGGATACAAACTTGGAGAAGGATTTATCTTCACGGAAGAGACATCTGATAACCCGCTGAGAACCGAAAAAATCAGATACATGATAGACACCTACTGCCTCTGAAAAATTTACAAACAAAATACAACACAAGTACTCAGTATGGATATATAATTATCGACAGAGGGGAGAAATTAAAATCACAGGGTATTGCTGTCTCCTCTTTGCACAAAAAGCGTTGGAGGAAAGTGAATGGATAAAAAGACACGCATCTGTATTATTGGCGGAGGTCCTGCAGGACTGTCAGCCGGAATGTACCTTGAGAAAAAAGGATACACAAACTACACCATCCTGGAAAAACTGGACAGGGTTGGAGGAAAGTGCTGGTCACCGACCTATAACGGAAGAAGATATGAAATGGGAGCAATCATGGGAGTCCCTTCATATTATGCCGTTCATGACGTAGAAGAGTTCTGCGGAATAACACACGACGGACCAAAACTCAACAGAAACTACAAGAACGGAAAAGGTGATGTTATTGAGCCGTTTGAGCCAAAGAAGAACATTTTGAAGATTCCAAGACTGCTCAAGATGAAAAAGCAGATCAAAAAACTTGGAGAAATTCTTGAGACAAAGTACAAGGGATATGACCTTAACGGACACAGAGGAGTTGCAGAAGGAAGGTATGAAGGCTTCTCTCAGACCAGCTCAAAGCGCCAGCCGGTAAAGGGAGAAAACCCGAACCTCAAGGATCTGTGCATGCCATTCAAGGATTTCTGTAAACTCAACGGAGTTGAGCTCACACAGGATGTATGGATTGGACCTTACACATCATTCGGCTACGGCTACTTTGATGAAATTCCTGCAGCCTATGTACTTAAGTACCTGGACTTCCAGACATGTATGAACTTTGTAAAGATCAACCTCTGGACATGGAAAGACGGAACACAGTCAATCTGGGAGCACCTTAACGAAAAACTAAAGAACCCTGCCAGACTTAACAGCAACATAAGCAAGGTTGAAAGAAAGGACGGAAAGGTCTTTGTAACAGTCAACGGAAAGGTTGAAGAGTATGACAAGATCATAATCACATCTCCTCTCTATGTTCCAAACAAGAGAAAAGATGGCCTTGTCGGCATGGTTGATTACTTTGATGCAAGAGAAGACGAAAAGAAGTACTTCTCAAAGATTGACTATGAAAGATATGACGTACTCGCATGCGAAACAAAACCGGAAGACCATCCGGAGATTTCCTACTACGTATTTGACAACATGGTTCCTGAGAAGCTCGGCCACCTGATGGTTTACTACAGAAGATGGAGAGATACAAAGGATCAGGTAATTACAACCTACGCCCTCAGAAAGCATAGGGACAGAAAGGAAATCCCGTACGAAGAGTGCAGACAGACTGTTCTTGATGACCTGAAGACCATGCACAACCCGGCTTCAAATGTCATAAACGAGTGGACAGTCTACTACTTCCCACACGTATTCTCAGAAGACTATGCTGCCGGCTGGTATGACAAGGTTGAGGCCATGCAGGGTAAGTATGACACATACTACGCAGGTGAAATCATGAGCTTCGGTGACATGGATGAAACTGCAGAATACTCAAGAGAACTTGTAGAAAGGTTCTTCTGATAACCCGAAAAAGCTTTCAGCTGACGTAAAGGACTGCCTCATGACAGTCCTTTATGCATTCTTTTCAGAGGTGTTTTGTGAAAGAAAAAACAAAGTTTTATAAAGATCATTATGATGTAATTGTTATCGGGGGCGCACTTGCAGGACTCTCCTCCGCACTCATGCTTGCGGACAAGGGAAAGGACGTGCTGGTACTCGAAAGGCACAACCTGCCGGGCGGACTGGCAACCAGTTTTGTTCGTGGCGGCCTTGAGATGGAAGCCACGCTCCACGAGATGATGAGTATAGGAAAAAAGGACAACCGTCTGAAAGTCGGAAAATTCCTTGATGACATGGGAGTAGATATAGACTGGCTCGAAGTACCGGAAGCATATCATGCATCCCTGCCGGGAGGAGTTGAAGTAACCCTTCACCCCGGTTTTGAGACGTTTGCCAGAGAGATAGATCAGGCAGTACCGGGAACCTATGAAAAGGTCCTTTCAGTGCTTAATCTTTGTCACACTGTATTTGACAGCGTCAACTACCTTTCTATCCACCACATGAGCAAGGTTCAGATGCTCTTAAAGCACCCGGCATTTGTTAAGACCGCCGGCTACTCCACAAAGGAAGTACTTGATACATTTAACCTTCCTCAGGCAGCCCTGGACCTCCTTGCTCCTTACTGGATATATGTCGGAAGCGGTTTCTCTGAGCTTCCGTTCACAATCTACGCTGTTTTAATGGCTGACTACGTAGGCTACGGCTCATTTGTATGTAAGAAATTCAGCCACGAAATGAGCCTTAAGATGGCTGAACGCGCAGTAGAAATGGGCGTTCAGATTGAGTACAGACAGAACGTAGAGAAGATTCTTGTAAAGGACGGAAAAGCATACGGAGTCAGAACCGAAAGAAGAGATGAAATTCACGCAGACTACGTTATAAGCGGAGCCTATCCAAACAAGGTCTACACACAGATGATAGAGCCTCTTTCTGAGGTTCCAGAAAGAGCAATCAAGGTTGTAAACGGAAGAAGAGTAAGCCTTACCGCTTTCTCTGTTGTTCTTACCCTGGACAGAAGCCCGGAAGAACTCAACATAAAGGACTACAGCGTCTTCCGTGCTACAAAAACCATGGATACAGACGCTCAGTTCAAGGAGCTCGGAACCCTTGGACCCTACACCTACACAACAACAATCTGCCTGAATCTTGCAAACCCGGACTGCACCCCGAAGGGACAGACAAGCCTTTCTATTACCACCCTGCCCCGCCCGGAGGCATGGAAGAATGTAAAGCCGGAAGACTACGACAGGGTAAAGCATGAAATAGCCCGCCAGTTAATAAAGGACATTTCAGACTACCTTGGAGTTAACCTCTTTGACCACATTCTGGAAGTTGTAATTGAAACTCCAATGACGGTTGCAAGGTACACGGGAGCCTGGAACGGCTGTATCTACGGCTACGCCCACACCATGGAGGACCATATTATTGCCAGACTTCAGACATCCGAAGAAGAAAGGCTGATTAAGCACCTTGAATTTGCAGGAGCCCACCAGATTTCCGGAGACGGAATGGCCCCGCAGGTAACAAACGGAAGAAAGGCAGCCAAGAACGTTCTTGACAGCATGGCAGAAGAGAAGGAGGCAGCTAAATGAAGTTCAAAGGATTTTTAAAAGACGTAGGCGGAGCTTCAAGAGTCACAAAGGCCAGACTTGAAGCCTTTGAAAACGCCTCTGCTTCTCCTGTAAAGACAGACCCGATTTCCGAGTGCATGAAGGCCTGGCACCCGGGCAGGATCGAACTTGAGCTTAAGGAAATAATTGACACCTGCAAGAGCGCAAAATCCTTCCGCTTTGTCAGAAAAGACGGAAAAGAGCTACCCTATTTCTACGCCGGACAGTACGTAGTCTTTGACTTTGAAATTGGCAAATGCACCGTCTCAAGGCCCTATTCCATAAGCTCATCCCCCTCCCAGGCCCGCGGAAAAGACGGCTTTCTGGAAATTACCGTGCGCCGCGCAAAACAGGACGCATTCATATCTGAGTACATGCTTGATAAGGCAAAAAAGGGAGACGTCTTCACTGCCCTTGTGGGCAATGGTCAATTCTTCTACGAACCTCTTAGGGATGCAAAACACGTTGTAGCCCTTGCGGGCGGAGTTGGAATAACTCCTTTTGTTTCCATGGCAAGAGAAGTTGCAGCCGGAAAGCTCCCTATAGACCTTACAATCATCTACGGCTCAGAAAAAGAAGATGACATAGTTCTTAAGGAAGAGCTTGAGAAGCTTGGTGGAAAAAACGTTCACATAGTCCACGTTCTTTCCGGAGACAACCCCGGATGGAAGGGAGAGACCGGATTCATCACTTCAGAGATTATTAAAAAGTACTCAGCAGAAGACACAACATACTTTATCTGCGGACCTCAGGTCATGTACCGCTTTGTAGAAAAAGAGCTTAAGAAGCTTGATATTCCGCAGAGAAGAATCCGCTTTGAAGTCTTTGGCCAGGCCAGGGATATTTCAAGGTATGATGGCTTCCCGCAGGAAAGGAAGGATAAGACCTATAAAGTCACCGTTGTACGCGGAAAGGATAAAGTCACCATTCCTGCAAAGGCAACGGAAAGTCTTGTAGTTGCCATGGAGAGAGCCGGTATCAGGATTGAAACCGGATGCCGCAGCGGAGAGTGCGGATTCTGCAGAACAAAGCTTATTGAAGGAAGCGTATTTGTCTGTCCGGAAAATGACGGAAGAAGAGCAGCAGATAAGGACTTTAATTACTTCCATGCATGCTCGACCTACCCGCTCAGCAACCTGACAATCCAGATTCCAATTCTGTAAAACCGGAGAGAAAAATGGTTAAAGAAGTAAACCCAATGATTCATGTTAACGAGAGAGACTACCCCGTAACTGAACATAAATGTACGGATCCTGAGAAGAAAAAGCTCATTAAAAAGCTTGCCCTCATGATAACGGATAACATTCCGCGTAAGCTTCCCGGAGGAATGAAGGAAAACCACATGGATTTCTGGATTCTCGACAGGCTGCTTACAAAGGATGAAGTGCGCTTCATGCTGAGCTTCAAGAAGAGAAGAACCGGCTACACCACGGCCGAACTTGCCAAACGCAACAACATGAGCGTTGAAGAGACACAGAAGGTGATTGACCACCTTGTGTGGATTGGAATTGTAGAACAGAACAGGGACAACGAAGACCAGCACATCCAGTACTGGATTCCGAAATGGGTCGTAGGCTCCGGTGAATACATGGTTGAGCACAAAACCCTGTGTGAAACAAATCCGGAAGTTGCCACCATGTTCAACCTGGCCCCGCAGGAACCTCTGGAGCTGGCTGCAAAGCTTGTTCCTCCCGGAGGCGCCGGAATAGGCATGCATGTCATTCCTGTTGAAAAGGCAATTGATTCCTCTTCTGAGAGTGTGAGCGTAGAGCACCTTTCACACTGGCTTCAGAAGTACGACAAATTCTGCTCCATGGTCTGTGCCTGCAGAAAGGCCCAGAGGGTAAGAGGAGAAGGCGTCGGAGATATTGAAGGACACATGTGTATAGGTCTTGGAGATATTGCCGAGTTCCTGGTTGAAAGCGGAAAAGATGCAAAATACATAAGCCGAGAAGAAGCCATGGAAATCATAGAAAGGGGTGAAAGAAAAGGCTATGTTCACCAGATTACAAACCTTGACGGTCCGGACAGGATTGTAGGTATCTGTAACTGTTCTCCGGGCAGCTGCTACGGACTTAGAACCAGCCAGCTTTTCAACACCCCGAACATGTCAAGAAGTGCCTACCGCGCCCATGTAGACAGGGACAAGTGTGTAGCCTGCGGAAAGTGTGTTGAGGTCTGCCCGTCAGGAGCTGCAAAGCTCGGACAGAAGCTTTGCAAGAAAGACGGAAGCAAGGTTAAGTACCCCATGAGGGAACTTCCGGATGACACAGTGTGGGGAGAAGACAAGTGGTCCAGAGACTACAGGGACAGAAACAAGGAGAACTGCTATGAAAGTGGAACCTCCCCGTGTAAGACTGCCTGCCCTGCCCATATTGCCGTTCAGGGCTACATCCAGATGGCAAAGGAAGGCCGCTATAAAGAGGCTGTTAAGCTCATTAGACAGGACAACCCGTTCCCGGCAGTTTGCGGAGCCGTCTGTAACAAGAGGTGTGAAGACAGGTGTACAAGAGGCACAATTGACCGCCCTGTTGCCATAGATGAGATAAAGAAGTTCCTGGCTCAGTGGGAGCTCCAGAATCCTCAGGAATACACTGAAATCAGCGAAAACGCAGAAGGAAAACAGTGGACAGACTTCAAGATTGCCGTAATCGGCGCAGGTCCTGCAGCTCTTTCTGCAGCCTGGTACCTCAGGAAGGAAGGCTACCCGGTAACTGTATTTGAGAAGACAGAGAAACCGGGAGGCATGCTGGTTCACGGAATTCCTGACTTCAGGCTTGAAAAGTCTGTAATTGAAAAAGAAATTGAAATTATAGAGAAGATGGGAGCAGAGATCCGCTGCGGTGTTGAGGTTGGAAAGGATG
>JAIKXP010000086.1 GCA_024684115.1 Sphaerochaetaceae bacterium
AAACAGTGCTCCGAAGGCGCTGTAATCTTTAAACATGAACGCAGAAGTTTTTCAGGGAATAATGATTCCCTTCTTAGGTACGTCTTTAGGCGCCTCCCTCGTTTTCTTTCTGAAAAAGCAGATTTCAGAGACTCTCAGGAAACTTTTAACAGGTTTTGCTGCCGGTGTTATGGTTGCAGCCTCCTTCTGGAGTCTTCTTCAGCCGGCTCTGGACAGCAGTACTACTTTTGTGCCAGCTGCAGTTGGTTTTCTTGTTGGTATTCTTTTTCTTTTGTTCCTGGATGAAATTACTCCTCACATGCACATGGACAAGCAGGAAGAGGGACCTCGGAAGAAGATGAAGAGAACTACCAAACTCATCCTTGCTGTTACTCTTCACAATATCCCTGAAGGCATGGCTGTAGGTGTTGTTTATGCGGGCTGGATGGCAGGAGGTGCCGGGGTGTCCAAGACTGCTGCCCTGGTTCTGGCTCTTGGAATAGCCATTCAGAACTTTCCGGAAGGTGCAATAGTTTCCACTCCTCTTTTAGCTGAAGGTATGAGTAAGAAAAAGACTTTCCTCTATGGTGTTCTTTCGGGTGCTGTAGAGCCTGTAGCGTCACTGGTTACCATAGCAGCTGCAACAGTTGTAATTCCTATTCTTCCTTACTTTCTTGCTTTTGCAGCGGGAGCCATGATGTATGTTGTTGTGGAAGAACTGATTCCTGAAATGTCAGAGGGCAAGCACACGAACTTTGGAACAATAGCCTTCTCATTAGGCTTTGTTCTTATGATGATACTGGATGTAGCCCTCGGCTGATTAATAGTGAGGCGGTTTTCTTGAAGGGCGGGCCTCAGTTTCCATGTCCTCAATCTTGTTTTTAAGCACCTCATTCTGCTTCTCAAGCTTTGTAACTGTGGCCTGAAGAGTTGTTACTATTTCATTGAGCTGACGCACTTCATCCTGCATGTAGGCAAGGTCTGTTTCAATTTTTTCAAGTGTTTCCATACGACAATAGTATCCATAGTGTTAAAAATAATCAAAACTTTTTAAAAAACAGCCGTGTGGGTTTGACAAACGCGACAAAAATGCAACAAAATGCCTAAAACTGTTGCAATTTGTGAATATTTGGAGACGAAAATGAAAGGTGAGCGTGTAGCACAACTTGAGTTGATTCTCAGGTCGCACCCTGAAGGGCTGAGAAAATCAGAGATTGCAAGAAGAATCGGTGTCCATAGGTCTACTGTCGGAAGATACATTGATGAACTTAAGAATTACTCAGATGTTTATGAAGAGAATAATCTGGTAAAGATTTCCGCAAAAGACAACGACGAGCAGCTGGCTCTGAGCATCTATGAGAGCATTGCCCTTAATATGGGTGCTGAGATGCTGTTAAAGAATGCTGAGTATCAGAATCCTCACCTGGCAAGTGGCCTTAGGAAGATTGCAATGAACATGCAGTCCTATGCCCCGAAAATCTCCAAGGACATAATCCAGATGGCTGAGGAGATTGAGAATAAGGCAAAGAATGAGGAGATGACTTTCCAGTACAGCAGTATTCTTGATGTCTTAATTGACGCATGGGTTTCAGGCAAGATTGTGCGCATTATCCACACTCCGAACGCAAGCGGCTCTGAAGAAGAAGTTGAGATGGCTCCGTACTTCATAGGCTTTGTTGAAAATGGAGACCAGAGACAGCCTATGACCGTTACAGGTCGTCTCAGGCACACGGCAGAGACTGTCACGCTGGATATTTCAAAGATTAAATCTGTTGTCATTCTCAACGAAACCTATACCATCCCTGATAACATGAAGGTCTTCAGGCGAGTGGAAGAGAAGAGTGCAATTGAGCAGGTGATAGATACCATTCCGCTCGTGCTTAAAATCAAGGATAAGAGTGCCCTTAACAGCTTCAGGAGCCTGGCACACGGAGAGGCTACCATAGAGAAGCTCGAGGACGGTACCTACAAGTGCTCTTTTGATGCCGAGAACTCCATTGAGCTCTTTCTCAGAATCATGCAGGGCTTTGACGACATAGAGATCCTCCAGCCTCAGAGCTATAGAGACAAGTTTGTCAGGAACCTGAAGAAGGTGCTGAGCATCTACGAGGCCTGAGAGAAGCAAAACAAGAGAAACATTAAAACCTCAATACCAAAGAAAGCAAATCAGGACCTGAAGCAAAACATGTCCTGATGTTGTTATAAGCCATACATGCGTGCTACGCACAATGTCCTACTGCATTTAAAAGAACATCCGCAAACTTGCAAAATTTCGGATTAAAATATAAGTACCAGATTAACAATTCACTTCTTATGGTAGTTCTATCTTTGAAATAAACAAACACAGGGAATTCTCTATAGTTGACATGTATATAGTGGAGGTGTAAGCTACAAACACTAGATGTGGTGCACACATCTGTCTAGCTTTTTGAAGCATCTTCATCTGAGAAAAGAAAATGCTTCATAAAGATATTATCATATATGTTGGGAGATGTAAAAAATATGACATTAGACCAGATGAGAGAAGAAATTGTAGATTTTATGTATGAAAGATTTAAAGCTTATGAACTTCCAGAAATATGCAAAACCCTGATGCTTAAGCCAGGAGATGTGGAAGAAGCAATGAAGTCTAAGCGTGAATTTACGCGGAAAAGGCTGAAGGGCAAAACAAAAACTGAGATTATAGAAGTTCTACAAAAGTTAAGGGATATTACCGGAGAAGATTTAATTCCAGAACATAGGTATACCTATTCCATATCTTCCATAACCAAAAAGGAAATTGTCAAAGTGTTAACAACTGGAGTTGCGGGGATGGACAGAGTGTTTGGCGATACTGCGAATTATAGTATTGATTGGTATGGTGATGTGTCAGAAATAGAGGTTATAAAGAAGGTTTGTGACATTTCTTTGATACCCGTACTGGATAGCAGATGCAAATCCTTTGAAGAAGAATACTACAGACATAGGGTTTATAATGAAGATTGGGATAGTAATTATTTTTTTGAGGATGAAAGATTGCCTTTTAAGAAAGCTAATACAGAAAAGGTTAATGAAATTCTTTGCGTAATATTCAGCCCATATGTTCGAAAAGAATCCGGTCAGTGGAGAATAATAAAAGAAATGTTCTGGTCAAGCAAAGTTGTAACAGCAAGAGCCAATTTTTAAGCGACTTTCTTTGGAGGTAATCCT
>JAIKXP010000118.1 GCA_024684115.1 Sphaerochaetaceae bacterium
GTAAGGTACTGGTAGTCCTGCTGGCCTATGAAGTTGACCAGGGTCCAGTTACTCAGATCTATGGTCTTCAGTCTTATTGCACTGTAGGTCTGGAAGGAGAAGATTACAATCATTACAACCGGAGTCATGTAGATTACGAAAAGCACGTATGCATAGATATGTGCAATTACGTTTGCAACAGGGTTGTTTATCTTCTGCTTCTGAAGCTTTGCCTTGGTCTTTGAAACTGACAGGTAGTGTCCTTTTCTTTCGTATGAAGAAAGAACAGTCAGAAGAACAATTGTAAACGTGGCAAGGATGATTGAGAGCAGGGCTGCTCTTGCCTGAGGGAATGATTCATCAGCAGTTGATGAGCCTGCAAGTCTTACTATCTCAGGGTTAATCGAGTCATAGCCGAGCAGGGTTGGAGCACTCATGGCACAGAGACCTGTGATAAATGTCATGACCGTGAGGGAGAACATGGTCGGAATGAGGGTTGGGAAAACAACCTTCCAGAGAACCTTGAACGGGTTTGCTCCCATGTTTCTTGCTGCCTCAACAGTGTTGTAGTCAATTCCTCTGATTGCATTTCTCAGGAAGAGCATGTGGTTACTTGTACATGCAAAAGTCATGGTAAAAAGAACTGCCCTGAAACCGGAGAACCAGTTGGGGTTCATGCCGGGGAAGGATTTTATCAGAAGAGTTGTTATGATTCCATCATTGTCATAGAGGAACATGTAGCCTGTAACAAGTGCAACACCGGAGTAGATAAGGGTTGTCATGTAACCCATTCTCAGGATTCCTGCTCCCTTTATGTCAAAGTACTCAGTCAGAAGTACAATTGAAACACCGACCACGTTTACCGTAATTACAAGGCAGATTGCAAGTTTAAGGGAATTCCATACAAAGGTTTTCATGTTTCCTGCAAGGAAGAACCTTATAACTGCCAGTGGATCAGCTTCACCGCTGCTTGTCCTTACCTTGAAAATGCTTGTCAGGGTATTAAGACAGGGCAGAAGCATGAATCCGAAAAACAGATAGGCAAAAAACAGGCCACCGAGAATATGAATTACTGTTTTGCCGTCAAAGCGTTTCTCATTCAGCATCTGTAGCCCCCTTCTGAGGCGTGTAGCTCATAATGTTTGAAACGGAGAAGTAAATCTTCACCTTATCTCCAACACCGAAAGGTGTGCTTCCGTCGTTCTTTTCAATTACCTTAACCGTCTGAGTTTTAAGTTCAATGGTGTACTTAATGTAAAGTCCGTAGTACTCCATGCTCTTGACTGTTCCATCAAACTCTTCAAGTCCAGGGGCGGGGCTGTTGACGTGTATTCTTTCAAGCCTTATGTAGTGGTGCTTATCAGGCTCAAGCTTTGCTCCGCGACTGTTGAGCTCTTTAACGGTGCCATCCTCAAGTCTGTTTATGTCACCTATAAAGTTACATACAAACTCTGTTGCGCTGTGGTTGTAGATTTCATTCGGGTTTCCGATCTGCTCAATATAGCCCTTGTTGAAAACTGCAATTCTGTCTGAGAGGGTAAGAGCTTCTTCCTGGTCGTGAGTGACGTAGATAGAGGTAATACCAAAGTCCTTCTGCATCTTCTTAAGCTCGTTTCTAAGCTGTACCCTGAGTTTTGCGTCCAGGTTTGACAGGGGCTCGTCAAGACATATTATGGCCGGCTCCATTACCAGGGCCCTGGCAATGGCTACTCTCTGCTGCTGACCTCCTGAGAGCTGGGAGACAGCCTTCTGAAGCTGCTCGTCGGTAAGGTCTACCTTTCTGGCTATTTCACGGACTTTTTTGTCTATCTCGTCTTTCTTGAGTTTTTTGATCTTGAGACCGAAGGCAATGTTGTCGTAAACAGTCATGGTAGGGAAGAGGGCATAGCTCTGGAAAACAATGCCTATGTTTCTTTTCTCGATAGGAACATGGGTAATATCTTCCCCGTTCATGACAACTGAACCCTCAGCGGGTTCAATAAATCCGGTGATAGTTCTAAGTGTAGTTGTCTTTCCGCAGCCTGACGGACCCAGGAAGGTAAAGAACTCTCCTTCCTTTACCTCTATGTTTATGTCATGCAGGGCTGTAAAATTTCCGAATTTAACTACTATATCCTTAAGATTAATCATCTTTCTCCCCTTATATTCAAAATAGCGAGCCGGTTTCCCGGCTCGCCAGATAGTCCTTAATTACAGGAAATTACTTTGCCTGGCAAAGAGTTGCCCAGTCAAGGTTGTCCCAATCCGGTTCTGCCGGTGCCTTTGAAGCATCTGCCCAGTAGAAACCAAGGTTTGTCTGAATATTTGTCCACTCAGCAATGTGTGCGGCAACATATGAAGCATAGTTCATGTCTGTTCCAGGAACTGTGTTAAGAGCAAAGTTCTTGATCTTGTAGATGTCTGGAGTTCCGTCAGGATAGACAATAGCTGAGGCTTCTGAGTTACATGGAGCTGAGTCAAATTCTTCTGCCCAAGCAGCCTGTACCTTAGCACTTCCGAACCATTCAACAAATGCCTTGACCTGTTCTGTCTGTCCGGCTGTTCTGCCTTCCTTGTCGACAATACCAATGTACTCTGCAATGTAGTAAGTACCATCAGCAATATCAACAAGCTTCCAGTTGTCTTTTGTAAGAGGAGTCTTTGATCCTTCAGCAGCTGCATCAAGCTTTCCGTAAAGTGAGCTTGAATAGAATGTAGATACAGCAACCTGTCCCTTGTTAAGAGGATCAAATCCGTACTTGTCACCGGTGTAGACACCGTTTGCACAGTAGTTCCAGAGCTTCTTCCAGCCTTCAACGGAGATTCCGCCTGCAGGTGATGATGGATCTGTGTAAGGATAAAGCATGGCGCTGTTGATGTTTGTATTTGTTGTTCCGCCAACCTTGCCCTGTCTGTACCATACAAATCCACAGTCAGCAATATCTGACCAGTGCTCGAAGTGGAGTTCCTTTCCGTTTGTTCCGAGCTCGTCTGTTCTGTAGAGCATGAGGACGTTCTGAATTACAAGACCGTAAGCCTTTCCATCAAACTTGAATGAACCTACTGTTTCTGCCCATGAAGGTACGAACTCAAGAAGCTTAATGTTTTCATAAGTTCCGTTTACAAGCTGTGACCATCTTGTTTCGTTAAGACCGAAGATTACGTCTCCATCCTTCTTCTCGTTTGCTGCCTGAACTGCCTTATCATCACCTGAGATAACTGTGTTATCATCTATGGAAATGTTAAAACCGGCTGCCTTAGCTTCTGCAATGAGCCATGTTGTACGCTCAGTTGAGTTTGAGTTTGAATAAATACGGATTGTGTAGCTTGTATCTTTTTCAACCGGAGCTTCCTTAGCGCCGTTTGCAAAGATCATGAGAGCACAAAGAGCAACAATCATTACTGAAAGAAATTTTTTCATGTCTTTCTCCTTTTTGAATTTTTAGGCAACTCTCCTGTTACCTCTGACTAATGATTATAACACGCTAACCGAGGATAGGATAAAAAATTTTACTTTTTGCAACAAAACACAACATTGTTTGCTAAAGTGTTTAAAATCTTCTATAGTGTGCTCACGGAGGATCAGGGATGGATTTTTCATCAAAGTTCAGGGAAACACTTATTTCTGTAGCTCCAATAGTAGTAATTGTCCTCATACTGAACTTCACGGTAGTTCCTCTCGGGGAACTTCTTGTTCCTTTTCTTATTGGATCTGTCATGCTCATTCTGGGGCTTTCACTGTTCCTTGGCGGAGTAGACCTTTCCATGGTTCCAGCCGGTCAGAGGCTTGGAAAGGTAATGGCAGACAGAAAAAGCCTCTTTCTTGTTCTTTTTCTCGGGTTCCTGATCGGTTTTTCCGTCACTCTTGCAGAGCCTGATGTAAATGTTCTTGCCTCCCGTATCTGTGCTGTAAATCCCGGCATGAACAGCAGGAGTCTTACCTTCATGATAGCGGCAGGGCTTGGTTTGTTTATAGATATAGGGCTGTACAGGACCCTTAAGGGGCTAAGCCTTAAACTGGTTCTTACCATAAGCTATCTTCTTATCTTTACCCTTGTATATTTAACCGGACAGGGTACGGCTTCCATGGCCTTTGACTCATCAGGAGCCACCACCGGGCCTCTTGCCGTCCCGTTCATTCTCGCCATGGGCCTTGGTGTTTCTTCTTCCGTAAGGGGAAAGGAGGACAACAGCTTCGGACTGACCGGAATAGCTTCCGCAGGGCCTGTAATAGCTGTCTGTGCCTTGAAGCTTCTT
>JAIKXP010000027.1 GCA_024684115.1 Sphaerochaetaceae bacterium
AAGGCTTGCAAAGCTTTAAGCTGTCTATAAATACCCCTTTTCACCTTTATCTTTCAGTGAAAAATTTTTTTCAGATTAAATGGATGAAGAATTTTAGATATTTGACTTCAAATAGTTGAATTGGATGAAGCGAAGCTATAAGACCCCCATTAGAAAGGGTTCTGAGCTGTCAGGGTTGTGAATAAGTACTTTCAACAGGTTTTGAAATAAAAAGGCTGTAACCTTCAGCCGGAAAAACCGACTTTTGTTACAGCCTCTTTATCCTCAATTACACTATTGCTGATCAGTTTTCAAAAACTTTGCCTTTTTCCTTTTTAGCTGCAGCTTCAATCTTGTCAGCCATGGCTTCTATTCCCTCATACAGCTCATAGCAGTCATAACCAAGTACTTTGACTGCTCCCCATTTGAAATGGAGCTGTGCATCAATATGAAAGCCCTGTCCGACAGATTCCCTCTTCATGACTATATCAAGATCCTGAAGATAGTCCTCTGCAAATTTGAGTTTCTGAAGTTTCTTGTTGAGAAATTCCATAGTCTCATCACTAACCTGATAATGAATACCTCTGACATTTAGATTCATAATTAGCCTCCTTGTCCTTTGGTATACTTAAATTCTAAGTGTGAAATAACACAAAAGCAAGGAAAGTCTTGATTTTAAGCTCCCAGAACGCCTATTACTATTCCTGCAAGTATAATACAGGCGCAGAAAAGCCTGTAGCCGACCTGCTCTTCCCTGAAGACCAGCCTTCCGGAGATTATAGCCACAATTGTGCCCACCTGCTTTATGAGGGTCATGACTGTTACCCTGCTTGCCGGGTCTGCATTTGCCATGAACAGGGCCTTGTCTCCGGCTACAAAGAGAATGGCCATAACATATACCCAGACATTTTTAAAGACACTGAGCCTTATCTTTGTATGGCTTATGAGAACGTAGATGAGGTAGTAAAGAACAAGGAAGAGCATGAAGAAGAACTGCATCTGGGAGCTGTTCATGTTCTTCATGAGTATTTTATCCATAAGTCCCGAGAATGAGTTAAAAAGGCAGCAGGCAAAGGCCAGAAGAACCATAAGACCCATGTTTCCTGTCTCTTTTTTTCCGCTTTCATCAAGAGAGGTACTCCTTCTGAGCCTTAAGAGAAGAAAACCTGAAATCATTATTAAAAGCCCCAGTATCTGATAGACATTAAGGCTCTCGCCAAGGACTATGACACCCAGGAGCGTAGAGAAGATAACTCCTGAAAGGTCTATTACACCGTATATGCTGATTGGAAGATTACTCAGAGCCTTGAAACCGCAGACCCAGGCAAGAAAGACAAAGAAAGCCTTAACGGCTATCCAAACGTACTGCATACCCTCAAGACCCATGGCCTGAGGGGCCTGCGGAAGACAGAACAGGAATGAAAGTACAGTATAGACAACAAGAACCTCAAGAACCGTAGAAGTCTCAAGGGCCTTCTTTTTAATTGTCTCCCTTACTCCCTTGGCTATTCCGTAAAATACAACAAGAGCTATCCACATCTATTTTTCTTCTTTTAAGGTACTCCCTCATCACCGGCCTGATGGGAGGAACCAGATCCTCAAGGTTGATTTCTTCGGGTTTGAAGAACTTAAGCTCAAGCATCTCTCCGTCAAGACAGCGGGGAACCCCTTCGTAATTTCTGCACAGGTAGACAATCTCCACATTGGAGACCTCGTCACCGTTTGGGTAAGTGTAATGAGTTTCAGCTCCTGAGTTAATATAGAAAAACTCAATCTCATGGGCCTTTAGCCCCATTTCTTCCAGCAGTTCACGCCTGGCACAGTCCTCGACCTTCTCATCCAGTTCCACCGAGCCACCGCTGTAGCCCCACATGTTGTTGTCTGAACGGAGACCAAGCAGAACACGGCCCTGCTCATCCACGCAGATTATGCTGGCGGCACACTGGAGGAGGGTTCTGTGACCCACCTCCTTTCTGAGATCGAGAATGTATGACACTAGGCCCTGCCTTCAAGAACCACCACGCTGTGGGGAGCGAGGGTGAGAGTTAGAGGAGGAACATTGCCCGGTTTGAGGGCGCCTGAAGAATCTGCCCTGACAGTCCAGCTGTTCTTAGGCGCATCCATGTTCTTCTCTTCCCCGCTCATGTTCACTGCGCAGAAAACACTCTTATCATACATGAATGAGAAGCACAGCTCGTCATCGGTCAGATTGAAGGTAAGCTCTGAAGAGCTGTCCCTGAGGGATGGGTTTTCAAGTCTCAGGTGGATAAGGCTCTTGAAGAATTCGTAGACATCAGGGTGCTTTTCCCTGTTTTTCCAGTTAAGCCAGGAAAGCTCGTCATCATGACAGTAGGCGTTGTTGTTGCCCTTCTGAGAGTTTCTGAACTCGTCTCCGGCCGTCATCATTGGAACACCGCGGCTTAGCATGAGAAGGGCAATTGCGTTCTTTACCTGTCTGTTTCTGAGCTCTTCTATTGCCTCATCATCAGTTTCGCCTTCAACACCGCAGTTCCAGCTTATATTGTTGTTCGTGCCGTCCCTGTTGTCTTCTCCGTTCTCTTCATTATGTTTTGTGTTGTAGGAAACAAGGTCGTTGAGTGTAAAACCGTCATGGCATGTTACAAAGTTAACCGTAGCATGGGCGTCTTCTCCCTTGTAGAGGTCAGGAGAGCCCTGAATGCTTACTATGGCTCTTTCTGCAGAACCCTTGTCTCCCCTGAGGAAGCTTCTTATATTGTTGCGGTAAACCTCATTCCACTCAGACCACCTCTTGCCACCGGGGAAACAGCCTACCAGTACAAGACCGGCAGCATCCCAGGTTTCGGTTATGACCTGTGTGCGTGAAAGAACAGGGTCATCAGTTATGGCCTCAATCAAAGGCGGGTTCTCCATTGGCTCTCCGTTCTGAGCTCTGGTTAAAACCGTTGCCTCATCAAAGCGGAAGCCGTCTACGTGGAACTCAGATACCCAGTACCTCAGGCTGTCCAGTATGTGTTCCCTGACAACCGGATGGTTACAGTTAAATGTGTTTCCGCAGCCGCTGTAGTTCGGATAGGAGCCGTTTTCTCCCTGCATGTAGTAGATTCTGTTGTCTATACCGCGGTAGTTGAAAACAGGTCCGCCATCTCCCATCTCTGCGGTATGGTTATAGACAACATCAAGAATTACCTCAATTCCGTTTCTGTGCAGCTCCTTGACCATGTCCTTCATTTCCCTGACCGCTCCTGCGTAGCCGCGGTCATGGGCGTAGGCTGCCTTTGGTGCAAAGAAACTTATGGTTGAATAGCCCCAGTAGTTGAACATGGGCCTGTCTTTTATGTTTCCTACATATTCAAGTTCGTTGAACTCGAATACGGGAAGAAGTTCTATACAGTTGACTCCAAGGTCCTTGAAATAGGGAATAAGTTCTACAATTCCTGCAAAAGTTCCCTTCCTGCTCACAGGAGAAGCAGGATCCATGGAAATTCCCCTCACGTGCATTTCATAGATCACAAGGTCCTTAATCGATTTTTCAAGCGGTCTGTCGCCTTCCCAGTCGTAATCCTGAACGAGTACCCTGCTTCTGAAGGGAGTATTCTTGCCCCTGGCTTCTCCCCATACTTCCCTTCCTGAAAGAAGCTTTGAATAGGGATCAAGAAGATTCTTTGAAGAATCAAACAGAAGACCCTCTTCCTTCTTCATGGGGCCCCTGAAACGGAATGTGTATTCAAGTTCCTCAGGGTTCTGGTCAAAGACAGTTATGGCATAGTTACTGCCTGTTCTGAATGAATCGGGAATTTCTATGTCGGCATAGGGCTCCGCAGAGCCACAGTGATAGAGTTGCAGCGAGCACCCCTCAGCTTCCTGTGAATTGACAGAAAAATTGATACCGCCACCCGGTACAACTGACGAACCGTACGGAAAAACCTTACCCGCACAGCACCTTATGCCACTGATTGTTATATGTCCCATTTATTCCCCTTCCATGCGCAATTAAAAAACATGGGGATTCACAAGTCAAGAAAAAAGATTTCAGGCATTTGACCGTGGTGAAAAAACAGTTATATTTCATCTCATGAAGAGAAATAA
>JAIKXP010000044.1 GCA_024684115.1 Sphaerochaetaceae bacterium
AGGCTCGGATCTTCCGGACTTAAGCCTTACCTGGTTCATGGACGGGGAGGAGATTGAGGGACAGAACGGCGGGACTCTTGAGTTTCTGCCCTGCAGCGGCTGGCACATAATAAACGCGGTGATTGTAAGCCCGTCTCTCGGACTGTCCGGGTCGGTGGGGTGGAAGTTTGAAGCCCTCTCAAACGCGGCGCAGGGAACTGCCGTCTACAACGGGGAGGTCTCTTCCTTTGTAAGCGACCCGTCCAGCCTTATCGGTGCTGTCGGAGATGACAGATTCATAGTTCTCTGCCCCTCTCAGGGACTTCTGCAGGTGCTCAAGGTTTACAACAACACACTTATTACAGAGTCCGTCGTAAGGGAGACGGATGAGGGCTTTTCCTGGCTCTCCCTCTCAGACGGACTTTACAGCTCGGCTCTCATGAACGAGTTTGCCATAACGGACAGCGGGAAGAACATAAACCTTCTGTATCTTGATGACGGGGTTATCAGGCAGTGCACACTTCAGGCTGAGAACATAAGGTACGAGGGCTACGCACTTGGGGAAAAGTTCTCTCCTCTGGAATATGCGTGGGCTGACGGTACAAACTCCGTCATAGGTTTCTCCTGTTTTGAAAACGCAATTCTTGTACTTAAGTTCGAAAACGGGGCGGTAATACACCAGAGCCGCTGTCTTAAACCCAGAAATAACAATGACTTACTCTTTGTAATGAGCGGCGGAAACCTCGGTCTCTGCGCAAACACGGCGGGAGAGTTTTTCAGCTGCGGCTTTACGGAAAACCGATTTTCCGGAACGTGGAAGAAGAGCGGTGTGGAGGCTTTTTACACCACTCCGGTTACCATAGCAGCCTCACGCTACATAGCAGAGACGAGCAGCGGTTCCCTCTGTCTCTGGGTTCCCGGGACGAACCGCTGGCAGCACAGGGGCACTTCCGACATAAGCCCCGTATGCCTGTCCGCCGGAACCGGGGTGGGGTACCTGTACGCCATGACGGCGGAAGGAAAACTTACAACATTCAGTCTTTCGGACTCGGGAATGAGGAAGATAAACATTCTTGATACTTCCATGAAGGTTAACTCCCTCATAGCCGGAAGCCGCTCACTTCTGGGGGTCAGATCTGACGGCTCCCTGGTTCTTTTTTCAATTGCAGGAGGTGATAAATGAAAAAAGTCTTTTTACTGATTCTACTTCTCTGTCTGTGCTCTTCCGTCTTTGCCGTGGGACTTGGAGCCAGTGTGGACCTTGGATTCATTCAGGACCTGCTTCTTTCCCATAAAAGCCTTCAGGCGGGTGTGGGATTGAGGCTTTACACGGACGGGGACTTTCAGCTGCGTCTTCCGATAAATCTCTCGATTAAAGGAAAGAAAGTTGGAATAGAAGGGGCCCTGTGCGCAGTTTACTACCCCTTTACAAAGGGTTTTTACGTCTCTCTGTCCATGATTGACCTTGGATTTATAGCCGACATGTCCAGAAAGAGCTCCAGCATGCTGATTCTAAACGAGATTGAGGCTGGGTGGACATTTGAGATTAATGAGAAGTTTTTTGCCGAGGCGGGAATCTGTATGAGGGACCCCTCGGGAACGTTCTCATCTGAGTACGAAAAGATCAGGGGCGTGTTCGATTCTTACACGCGCTTTAGAGTCCGCATAGCCGGCGGCTACAGATTTTTTTAGGAGGTTCTTATGAAAAAGAACTTGGATATCCGGTTTACCCGGTGGACAGCAGTGCTGATTCTCTACTGCTTTGCCTTTGTTTCATGCAACATGGGAGGCCTGTCTTCAAAGACCGGGTACTCCGCCTCCCAGGTCAAGACTACGGTTGCAAACGTAATTGACGAGGAAATGGACACGATCAAGCCCCATCTTGACCCCGAAATCCAGGGGGAAATTGACGGAGCCAAGGGCCGCAGGAGTGGCACTGAGATAGTTGAACTCACCTGCGCGGAAGAGAACGGGGAGGACTACGTGGACCTCTGCTACGAAGTTGACGTGAGCTCTACCTCCTCCGACTACACCTCTGTGGTAGAAGTGTCCCGCAGACTGCTGGACGATTCTCAATTCTCCGCTCTCGAGAAAAGTATAGAAGAGACAGAGAAAAGCATAAGGGAGAAGGGAAAGAGCCTTGCAAAAGACATACCCATAAGCGAGCAGGAGGATTTCTTCAACGACCTTGAGTCCTTTGTGGTGCGCTCTGTTGTTCTTCTGACTGCTACCGCAGTATATGCGTACATTCCGGACACGGTTTTATGGGGAAAGGTTACAGCCGCTGCCGCAATAGCCGTAGGAGCGGGGCTTGTAGCCATGATTGCCATGGAAATCTACAGGGACGTAAACGGAATAGGTCCGTCCCTGTCCCTCGGGCCTGATGCTTCCTTTCAGGATTATCTTGAAGCTCTTGTTAAAACACCTGAAGCAGACTTTGCCCTGACTACGGCCATAACTTCCATAACAACGTCTCTGGGAATGAGTCCGACAGGCACAGCCATAGTCCTCGGAGTGTTCACTATTTTCAATGCCACGGACATGATACGTGAACTTGGCAGTAAGTACGACTTCAATATCTGACTTTTATTATGTTATTATGTCTTCCATGGGAACCGTTTATGCGGCTCCCGGGGAGATTATATGTTCAAAGAAGAAGTACTTGATCGCTTTTTAAGATATGCAGTAATAGACACAATGAGTGATGCCTCCAGGGCAGATAAGATTCACCCGTCAACACCGGGTCAGTGGGACCTTCTGAGGCTTCTTGAAAAAGAGCTTAAGGAGCTTGGCCTTGAAGACGTGAATCTTGATGAACACGGATACCTTCTTGCAAGGGTTCCTGCAAATAAGGAAGGGCTTCCCTGCATAGCCTTCTCATCCCACGTGGATACAGCTTCAGACGTAATGGGAAACGGTGTAAAACCAAGGGTTGTCAGAAACTACGAAGGCGGGGATATAAAGCTTAACTCAAAGTACACAATCTTTGCCTCTGAAAACCCGGAGCTTGAGTCCTACATAGGCTCGGACATTGTCGTCTCCGACGGCAACACACTTCTCGGAAGTGATGACAAGTCAGGAATCTCTGAGATCATGACCGCTGTTTCCTATATTGTGAAACACCCTGAGATTGTACACGGAGAGATAGAAGTACTCTTCTCTCCGGACGAAGAGACCGGCTTCGGAATGGACTTCTTTGACACTTCCCGCCTTCACTGCCGCAGCCTCTACACAATGGACGGCGGAACCAGGTATGTAATTGAATCCGAGTGCTTCAACGCAGCTTCCGTTAAGGTTCACTTTGAAGGTGTTTCCTACCACCTCGGCGCAGCAAGGGGCCGCATGGTAAATGCTCTTACCATGTGCAGTGCCTATGTAAATGCCCTGCCACAGGCTGAAAGCCCGGAGGCAACAGACGGACGCTACGGTTACTACTGTGCCCATGAAGTTAAGGGTACAGCTTCCAGCCTGGACCTTGAGATTCTTCTCAGGGACTTTGATTTTGACAGACTTCAGGAGAGGATCAAGGCCCTTAAGAGTCTTGCAAAGACCATGGAGCTTCTCTACAAGGGCGGAAAAATCAGCGTAAAGAGCTCAATCAGCTACAGAAACATGGCTCAGGCCTCAGCAAATGACCCGAAGGCTCTTGAAGCTGTATTTGAAGCAGGAAAGGCTCTTGGACAGCCACTTGTAACGGAACTCATCCGCGGCGGCACGGACGGAGCAAGGATAGCAGAGAGCGGAATAGCCTGCCCGAACATCTATGCCGGCGGACACAACATGCACAGCCGCTTTGAATGGGTCGGGGTAGATGCCATGAATGACGCTTCCCTTCTCATTGTGGAGATAGTAAGGCAATGGGCAAAATAAGGCTTCTATTCGCCGTTCTCGCAGTATTCTTTATCCTCTCTCCGGCCTTTGCCTACACTGAAGAGTACGTATACAAAGACACGGTATCCTTTACCTTCACTGAGGAGGATCCGGTTAAAAAGGGTGAAATCTTTACCGATTCAAACTCAAACGTCTTTGTTGTAAAGCTTGCAGAGAAGAACACGGCTCTTTTGCAGAGACTCTGGGGAAAAGGCGAATATGAGAGGGGAAGTGCCCTTGAGAAAAGAGGACCTCTTGTCGGTGTAAATGCATATGCCTCATTAAAATATTCAAGTTTGTATGTAAGCCTTACCGGGCCTCTGTACCCGTTTATTCCCGTTTTGGGAGTAAGCTATGAATACGGGAAGAATTACCTGAACCTTCATGCAGGACTTAAGACTTCCATAAGTCTCTCACTTCTGTATGACACGCCATTCTTCCTCATCAAAAACGGATGTGTTGACATAATGGCTGCAGCAGGAACTGATACTACCTTCTCCTCTGCAACCCTGACTACAGGTTTTTACTACCGCTATAATCTTGGAAGGATAAATATAAGTCTGGGGGTAAATAATCTTACCACCGGAAGTTCTGTCTTCTCCATGACGCCCTGTGTGGGCATGGGAGTTTCATTTTGAGAAAGAGAAACTGCTTACTGATTCTGATTGTTCTTACCGTACTTCTTCTGAGCTCCTGTGCCCAGACAAGAAGTGTCTTCATGGGCTTTATCAGCGGGAAACCGTCCTGGTACTACTATCCTGAAAGCCGTGCAGAAAAAGGCAGGCTTGCCTTTGTGGGAGAAGGAAAGAGCAGTGAAAACAGCCGTCAGGGGCAGCTCATGGCCTACAACAATCTCTTCAGCAAACTCGAAGAGTATGTCGGAACCACCCTTAAGAAAGAGTACTACAGGGAGCTTACAACCCTTGGAACCATAGAAGAACTTGGGGTCAGGGAAGTTGACACCTATGTAGACATGGAAGACGGAGTCTCCAGTGTATATGTTCTGTGTACTGCCTCTGAAGAAATACTCAACAACATGAGGACAGAAGCAAGACAGCAGGAGATAAGCATTGCCTCCCAGGTTGTGGCCCTTGTAGAGCAGGGAGACCAGTATATAAAGGAAAGCCGGGACCTCAGCGCAGTTAAGTGCTACCTTCAGTCCATGGCCCTTTCCTACGGGGTGAGCTCAATCAAGGATGGCTATGACTATGATTCTATAGCGGAGGAAGTTCTGAAGATTCTTCCGGGCTTCTCCCTCACCGTAATGGATGAAGATACAAAAGCCGTTACCTGCACAGTCCTTGTTGAAAGAAGGGAAACGGTTTTAAAGACAATCGTAAAGATGGGAGAAATCATTGCTTCCTACACATGTCTTGACCGAACCGGTAACACATGGCAGGACTCCTACGTGTTTACAAGTTCTACTGAGGGAACCTTCAGATTCAGGTCTGTAAACTACACCCTTATCAATGAGGGAGAGATAGTTTTCAGCTTCAACCTCAAGGATGAAATTGAAAATCTTAAGGCTGTAGACCCTGAAATGGCAGAGAAGATACAGGCAATAGTTGATGAAAAGAGCGTTAAGTTCAGCTACGACTCAAGCGGAGCTGATGAAGAAATGCTGGGTCTTTTTGTTCTTAACTATGACTTTAACAGAGAGTATCTGAATGATGATACGTGGAGTAAATACATACAGGAAAGGTTTACTTCCGACTCAATTACAACTTTTGTACCAAACAGGTACTCCATGCGCCTTATGGATTCAGAGATAAGCCTCACAGACTCATACCTTTTCCCGTTCATTACTTCAGATGCAGTTACATCTGTCATGATTGTAAGAATGGGACCGCTTGAGATTGTGAAGAGTGAGACAGGTGTTACTGTCTGTGTTGTTGAAGGAAAGGCTGTGTTCTATTCTTCCCTCAACTCAACAGCCATTCACGAGAGTCCCATACTCAACGTAAGCGGATTCGGAGATACGGAAGAGGAAGCACTGAATAATGCATGCAGGAACTTCTGCAATATAATCTACGACTGGTTTAAGGGAAATTATGTTCAGTAAAAAGAAAACGGTAAGCCTCCCGTTTTACGGCGGAGAGGGGACCCTTTACGTCCACGACAGAACCTCAATGGAGGTTTTTCATATAAAGAACAGCAGCACGGAACTGTGCGGCTGCTTCATGTTTGCAACCCCGTCTGAAGACAGCATGGGAGTTGCCCATATTCTTGAACACACCGTGCTTAGCGGCTCGGGAAAGTATCCGGTAAAGGATCCGTTCAACGTTGCCATCCAGTCAAGTCCGAACACCTTCCTGAATGCCATGACCTTCCCGGATAAGACAATCTATCCGTTCGCTTCTCCACTTAAGAAGGACTTTGACAACCTCTTTGACATCTATGCAGATGCGGTATTCAATCCGCTTCTGAGAAAGACTTCCTTCCAGCAGGAAGGGGTCCGCTTTTTCGGCCCAAGGTTTGACGGCGTAGTATTCAACGAGATGAGCGGTGTGAGAAGTGAAGAAGATGAGATAGTTCAGACCTTCAGCCTCTCGAAGCTCTTTGAAGGCACTCCCTATCAGTACGACTCCGGAGGAGACCCGTACTTCATAGCCGACCTTACCTACGAAGAGTACCTGAGCCGCTACAGAAAATGGTACAGTCCGTCTAACTGCCGGTTTTTCCTCTTCGGCGATCTGGACGCCTCTTCATACATGGAAAAGATAGAAAAAGAGTACCTTGGTGAAGAGAATCTGAAGCGCTGGGACGGTGTTAAAATCATACCGAACACGGAAACTTACAGGCTTAAGAATTGCGGTTTTGTCCGCCAGAAGCTCTCCTGCTCTACAAAAGACGCAAATTCGGTCGTTCTTTCATGGCTTACAACTCCGTCTGCAGATCCTGTTGAAGCACTGACCATAAACATTCTTGTGGACATACTTCTGGGCAATCCGGGAGCTCCTCTTTACAAGGCCATAATCGACTCCGACCTGGGAGAAGATTTAAGTAACGCTTCCGGCACTTCATCAGACTACGCATACCTTCCGTTCACAGTCGGTTTCTCAGGAGCCGTAAAGGGTAAGGAAGATGAGATTGAAGCCTTCCTTGTTTCGACCCTTAAGGACCTTGCAGAGAAGGGTCTGCCTGAAGACCTTGTGAAGGCAATACTGAAGCGTCAGGAGTTTTCCATAAGGGAGATTCCGGGAAGCGGTACACCTTTTGGTCTTGCGGCAGCAATCAGAAGTTCAAGAACATGGCTGCGCGGCTATGATGTTGAAAAGCCTCTGAATGTAACCGGCATTCTTGAAGAAATCAAAAGAAGAGTTTCCGGGGGCAGGTATTTTGAAAACTGGATCATGGATAATCTTGTGAACAATCCAAACCGCTGTCTTCTCACCGTAAGCGAAGACCCGGACTATGACAGGCTCTACCATGAGAAGCTTGAAGTAAAACTTAAAAACAGAAAGTCTTTTTTCTCTGAAGAAGAGCTTAAAAAAGAAGAGAAGGTTTTTGAAGAATTTGTTTCTGCAGAGGACACGGAAGAGCAGTGTGCACTCTTTAAGAGAATAAAGGTTTCCGACATGCCTCAGAGTGTTCCGACCCTGGACCCTGAGAAGATAGAGATGGGAGCTGTAAGCGCTGCCAGGATTCTGGAGAAGACAAACGGCATAACATACCTTAATCTTGCCTTTGATGCCGGAGGGCTGAGTGATGAAGAGCTTCTGAATCTGCCTCTTCTTTTAAGGCTCATGCAGATATGCAACACAAAGAAACACACCTACACGGAAATAGGAACTCTGGTTAAAACTTATACAGGAGCTTTGAACATTGCAAACTTCACTGACAGTGACCTTGACGGAAAGCCGGTGAGCGCTCTTTCAGTCTCTTTAAAGTTCCTTACTTCCGACATGAACGACTCCCTGTCTCTTATAAGGGAAATTCTTTTTGACGGAGTTCTTGAAGATGCCACCCGTCTTAAGGCAGCCATAACGGATCTTGTTTCCGACTTTGCTTCCTACTACACATACTCGGGACACTTCTACGCAACAGTCTCTTCAACCTCTATGCTCAGCCGCGCCCAGATGGAAAATGAGCTTACAGGCGGCACTACCGGCTTTATCTACCTGGACTCCCTTAAGTCTCTTAAGAATGAAGAGTTGATAAGCCTGTCTTACAAACTGAGAGAGCTCAGGGATAAACTCTTGAACAACAACAAGTTAATTCTTCAGTACTGCTGTGATAGAGAGGACTCTGAAACGGTTTACGAAGGTCTTCTTGACTTCACTTCTTCCCTCAGTGTAAGGGCTCCAGGCAAAGTAAAGGATGTGGAAAAAGAGTTTGTAAGGCCTTCTGAAAAGTACAGGTACATGAAGATTTCAAGCGGACCGTCGTTTAACTCCATTGCCTTTAAACTCCCCCGGATGGATGAGAAGTTTTTAGTCTGTTCATCCCTCTTTGCTTCCATAGTTTCTTCCGGATATCTCTGGGAAGAGGTTCGCGGAAAGGGCGGAGCTTACGGGGTTGAGTGCCATGTGAACATGCAGGATAAGATTTTCAGTTTCTCTTCCTACAGGGACCCGGAAACAGAGGGCACATTCAGAGCTTTTGAAAACTGTTTCTCTTACTCTGTCAGCGAAGAAGAGATTGAGAACACTGTTGTTACCACACTCGGAAAGGAGCTTAAGCCAATGACGCCTCAGATAAAGAGTGCCGAGTGCTTCAGGCGCACCCTGTTCGGTCTCAGTGACAGCACGTACCTAAAGAGGAGAAAACTCATAATGGAGGCCACGGTTGAAGACGTCAGGGAGGTCTCTTCCGCTCTTGAAAAGCAGTGCAGGGAAAACTCTGTAAGGGCCACAATAGGAAGTGGTAATCCTCCTGCTTCAGAGCTCAGAACAGAGGTTGTTGAACTTCCGCTCTGACGTTATAATTTACCCATGAGTCCGGAAAGGAGGACCTTTGATGGTTTTAGAGATGGTCAAGGCTGTTGTCCAGATAGCTTTCATGACTGTACTTTTTTATTACTTGTACAACGCACTTTACAGGGGCGGCGCGGCTGCTTTTGCAAATGCAATAATTTTCTATCTGTTCATTTATCTTATAGCCGTAATTACGGGACTTGGAGTCCTCAAGAAGATTCTTTCCATATGTGCACTGCCTTACGTGGCTTTCCTCAGCGTTCTCTACCAGCCTGAGCTCAGAAGAGGACTCATACAGGGGTTCAACAAGGGCTTCTTCAAGAGGGGCGTTTCCAAGACAAGTTCAGACCAGGTAGACGGAATCATTTCTGCATGTAAGACACTTGTACAGTCAAAGCGCGGAGCACTGATTGTTTTCCCGCGCCACGTATCAATCAAGAACATAATCGAGACGGGAACAAAGCTTAACGCAGACATTTCCTCAGCCCTTATAGTTACGATTTTTGAGCATGATACTCCGCTTCACGACGGAGCCCTGATTGTTCAGGACGGCCGCATAATAGCAGCCGGATGTTACCTTCCGCTGAGCCAGCAGAGGGACATAAGTGCTTCATTCGGAACAAGACACAGAGCAGCCCTGGGACTTGCAGAAGAGTCAGATGCAGTTGTCATGATTGTTTCAGAAGAGACCGGAGCAATCTCCCTCGCTTATGGAGCAAACCTTTACTACAACCTTGATGAAAGGGCCCTCAAGTCCACACTTCTGGCTCTGTTCAACAGTCTTGATGTCTACAACATAAAACCGGAGGCTGAAAACGATGAAAAATAAGACAAAGTCATCAGGCGGTTTTTTCAGCAACTGGCAGACCAAGGTAATCTGCTTTCTCTTTGCAGTAACTCTGTATGTAATCCTCTCTTTTGCAGGAACAGACAACAGAACGGTTGCACTTCCACTTGAAGTAGTACTTCCTGAGAACTACACGGCAACAAGCGTAATTCCTGATTCAGCCAGCGTTATTATTTCCGGTTCGGAAGACTTCATCTATCTGATCAATCCACAGATAATCAAGCTTAAGGCTGATTTCTCGGATACGGACAGAGAGGGCGTAGCGTTGGCCTATGTTGAAGTCAACTACGACGAGCTTAAGGACGAACTGGACCTTACCAAGATTTCATTCAGGGCTTCCCCCATGTTTGTAAGGATTTACTTTGAGGAGAAGAAGTGATTTACGGAGTCGGTACTGATGCTGTCTCCATAGAAAGGTGCGGCAGGCTGAATGATACAGCCATCAGAAGAATATTCCATCCGCTGGAAGTTGAGCAGTACAAGGCTCTGGCCTCTGCCCATCCCGAGGTGCGCGCACAGTTTCTTGCCTCCCGTTTTGCAGTAAAGGAAGCCTATTCCAAGGCCCGCGGCCTGGGCTTCGGTGCCGAAATATCTCCATCTGAAATACTCACCGTCAAGGATGAAAACGGAAAGCCTTCCATAGAGCTTTGCGGAAACACTTTAAGTAAAAGTCCTGATCTTATCTGTCACGTATCAGTTACACATGAAAAACCTCTGGCCATAGCCTTTGTTGTTTTAGAAACAAAGGAGGCTTAACATGCCCAGAAGCGACTGGAAAAGACCAAAAGAGTTCTCGGCTCCTGAGGGAAGAAGAAGGGTAGCCCTGGAAATATCCTACGACGGAAGGGCTTTCTGCGGCTGGCAGTCCCAGAACAACGGAGTTTCCGTACAGGAAGAGATAAAAAAGGGCGTTGAAAAACTTACCGGACAGAAGAACATAGAGGTCTGCGGAAGCGGAAGAACGGACAGCGGAGTGCATGCCATGGGTCAGGTTGCCCATGTTGAGATGGATGACTGCAGTATTCCGGCCACCGCCTTCTGCAACGGACTTAACTGTTTCATACCGCCCCAGGTGAGGATAATAAGAGCCTGGGATGTAGAGCCGTCCTTTCATGCACGCTACAGTGCCATGGCCAGAGAGTACCGCTATTTCTTCAAGGAACACTACGGTAAGGACAGCTTTTCACAGGGACTTATTACAAACATCAAGTCTTTTCCTGACAAGGGATTACTTGATGAATATGCAAAGGTAGTGCTTGGCACCCACGACTTTACAACCTTCACAGGCTCCGGAGACCAGAGCCCCAGCAAGGTTCGTGACATATATGAATCCGAGTTCTTTTTCGTACAGTCGGTCTACGGAGAAAAAGTCCTCTGTTACAGGATCTGCGGTAACGCTTTTCTCTACCATATGGTAAGATCGATTGCAGGAACAATAATTCAGATGGCCTCCCGTGGAAGGAGCGCAGAAGAGTTCAGAGCTGTCCTTGAATCACGGGACAGGTCGCTCTGCGGAAAAACAGCCCCCTCAGACGGGCTCTATCTCTGGCGCATAAGCTATGATGAAAATGAATACATGTGGTTCGAGGAGAAGGCTGCAAAAGATGGAAAAAACTGAAAAACTGTCCCATGCAATAACGGAACTTGATAACCTCATGGACTACTACGAAGCGGTTCTGAGAAAGAGGTTTCCATTCACCCCTAAGAACCGTGATTTCTCATCAGTTGCCCGAACGCTTGCTGCGCCAGCCCCTGAGCCTGAAGTAGAAGAGACCCCTCAGGAAGACTTCTCAGGCCTTGATATGAAGCGCCTTCAGTTTGCAGTTCAGAACTGCACACGCTGCCAGCTGTGTAAGACAAGAACAAATACAGTCTTCGGAGAAGGCTGCACATACAAGCCTCTTGTCATGGTAATAGGCGAAGGACCCGGAGAAAAAGAGGACCTTTCAGGCAGACCTTTTGTAGGACCTGCAGGAGAATTTCTTGACAAGTGGCTTGCTGCCATAGGTCTTTCAAGGGACACAAACACCTATATTGCCAACATTGTCAAATGCAGACCGCCTCAGAACAGAGACCCCATGGATGAAGAAAAAGACGCATGTAAAGCCTTCCTCTATCAGCAGATAGCCCTTGTCATGCCGAAGGCAATACTCTGTGTGGGCAAGCCCGCATCCATGCTCATGACCGGGAAGACAGATGCAACCATGGCCTCCCTCAGACAGAAACTGTTCCTCTACGACTACAGTATACCCATGATATGTACATATCACCCTGCAGCAGTGCTGAGGAACCTTGAGTGGAAGGCTCCCGTATGGGAGGACCTTAAGAAGCTCAGGTCCATAATCTTTCCACCGGTAAGGGGCTGAAGATGACAAGGTATCTCAGGGTTCTGATCCCGGTGCCCCTTAAGACTGACTTCCTCTACAGTTTTGACAGTGAAAAATATACGGTTCAGAGCGGCATGCGCGTTGAGGTCATGTTCGGACGGCTGAAGAAAAAGGGCTACGTAATAGAAGTTCTTGATCAGAAGCCCGAATGTGACTTTGAAATAAAGGAAATAATAAGGGTAATAGATAAGGAGCCCCTGTTTTCCGATGAACACAGGGCCCTCTCCCTATGGATGGAGAAGTTCTACTTCTCAAGCCGCGGTGAAGTCATGGACACCATGATTCCCGGAGGAAAAAGGGACGTTTCCTATGGCGGACTTGATTCACATATGGCTCAGCAGCGGCAGGCTGTAGAGCTCTCCGACCAGCAGAAGAATGCAGTTGAGACTATAACCGGGTCTTCTTCATCCATGTTCTACCTCTATGGAATTACCGGCAGCGGAAAGACAGAAGTATTCTTAAACTGCGTAGAGCGCGTGCTTTCTTCCGGAGGTCAGGTAATCTATCTTGTTCCTGAAATAACACTTACACACCAGCTTGCCCGCCAGGTTTCAATGCGCTTTAAGGACAATGTAGCCATTCTCCACTCCGGACTGACAGACGCCCAGAGAATAACGCAGTGGAGAAAGATAAGGCGCGGAGAAGTGGGCTTTGTAATCGGAGCGAGGAGCGCAGTTTTTGCTCCATGCGAAAAGCTTAAGATGATAATCATAGACGAAGAGCATGAGAACTCATACAAGAGCGGAAACGACCCGCGCTACCATGCCCGTCAGGTTGCCCAGTGGAGAATCTCCCGCTGCGGCGGAAAGCTTGTCATGGGAAGTGCAACACCGAGTCTTGAAGCCTGGCACCTGATGAATCAGGGAAAGATGATGAGGCTGGACCTTAATAAGAGGCTTGGCGGCGGAAAGCTTCCTCAGGTAAAGATAGTAGACATGAGCAGTGAAAACGGGCTCTTCAGCCAGGAGCTGCAGAGACAGATGAACAGAACCCTCTCCGAGGGAAAACAGGTTATTCTCTTTCTCAACAGGCGCGGCCACTCCTACTACTACCACTGCTCAAACTGCGGTTTTGAACTCAAGTGTCCCCACTGTGATGTGGCCATGACCTACCACCGCTCGGCGGGAGAACTGGTCTGTCACTACTGCGGTCACAGGCAGAAACCGGTCTCTGTATGTCCTCAATGTGGTTCTGTTAACGTCTTGTATTCCGGAGTCGGTACAGAATTTGTTGAAACTGAGATAAAAAGACTCTTTCCTTTCTACAGGTGTGCACGCCTTGATACGGACACCGTTTCAAAGGACAGAAAGACAATAGACAAAACTTTAGGCGAATTTGCAAAAGGTGAAGTGCAGATACTTCTCGGCACCCAGATGGTTGCCAAGGGACTGGACTTTCCGGGAGTGAGCCTTGTTGGAATAATACTCGCTGACAGCGGGCTTCTCATGCCCGACTTCAGGGCAAACGAGAGGACCTTTGACCTTCTTGTTCAGGTCAGCGGAAGAAGCGGAAGATCAGATGACAGCGGTATGGTAATAATTCAGACCCGCATGCCCTGCAACGACACGATAAAGCTCGCTTCCAGGGCCCGTGTTGAAGAGTTTGCTTCTACCGAGCTCAAGGTCAGGGAGCAGCTTAAGTTCCCACCATTCACACGCATGATCAACACAGTCTTCCGTTCAAAAGACAGAATGAGGGCCTTTAAGGCAGCTGAAGAGGTTGCTTCAAGGCTCAGGAAGGCTGGAGGTAACTTTGAAGTAGTCTCTGCCCAGGAGTGTCCCATTGAAAAGGTCAGGGAGCAGTACCGCTTCCAGGTTGTTATGAAGTCAACGGACGTAATGAGCATGATAAATGCGCTTTCTGCGGCCCTTAAGGATTTTAAACCCGCACAGGTCAGGATTGAAGTTGACGTTGACCCTCTGGAGCTCTTGTAAGTAATATATAATCATAAGGATGACAAATGCTCGATATTAGTAAACTTGGAGATGATATACTCAGAGTAAAGTGTTCTGAAGTAAAGACTTTTGACCGTTCACTGGAACTTCTTACAGAGGCCATGTTTGAAACCATGGAAGAGGCTGAAGGAATAGGACTTGCAGCTCCTCAGGTCGGTGTAGACAAGCGCTTTTTTGTAATTGGACTTCCATCCGACGGATTCCGCAAGGTCTTTGTAAACCCGCAGATAATTGAAACCTCAGTAGAGGAAGGCCCCTATGAAGAGGGTTGCCTCAGCCTGCCAGGTCTCAGCCACGAGGTAATCAGGCCTCTGGAAGTAACCGTTTTTGCACAGGATGTACACGGTAAGGCTTTTACACTTAAGGCAGAAGGACTGCTCGCAAGAGCCATCCAGCATGAGTATGACCATCTTGACGGCAAGCTCTACATAGACAGACTTTCTCCGGATGAGAAAAAACACATGATTGAACTCTTTAAAAGAAGAAAGAAGAACGAACGCAAGGGAAAGAGCAGAAAACGTGTCTGATAAAAGAATCCTTTTTGCAGGAACACCGGAAATAGCAGTTCCTCTTCTGGAAAAACTTGCTTCTTCCTTTAATGTGGTCGGAGTTCTCACTTCTCCAGACGCTCCTCAGGGCAGGTCCCGCGTTCCTGTGGCCCCGCCTGTAAAGACAGCAGCCGGAAGGCTTAATATTCCTGTCCTTCAGTTTGACTCAATACGCACAGAGGCCCGCTCTGCGGTAAGTGCACTTGAGCCTGATGTACTTGTTACATTTGCATTCGGAAAGATCTTCGGACCAAGGTTCCTTTCTCTTTTCAGGGACGGAGCCTTCAACGTTCACCCGTCAGCCCTTCCTGTATTCAGGGGAGCTTCTCCCATTCAGTACACAATCCTTTCTGGACTCAGGGAGGGGACTATCTCCCTTCAGACCCTGGGAGAGGGAATGGATGAAGGAGCAATCTGGAAGACTGACAGCTTTGAACTGAGCGGAAAAGAAAACACGCAGACTCTCACAGAGTGTGTTTCAAAGAGGGCAGCCGGGTTTGTACCTGAGGCTCTTAAAGATATTTTTGAGGGTAAGGTTCAGAGCCGTGAGCAGAGCGGAGAAATAAGCTACTGCGGGAAGATAGGCAGAGAAGAGTCCCGACTGGATTTTACAAAGAGAGCTTCAGAGCTGCACGCACAGATAAGGGCCATGTATCCGTGGCCAAAGGCATATGCACTTCATGACGGAGGTGAAATATACATAACTTCCGTCTGGGGAGGATTCAGAGAGATGGATGAAGAGCCTCTTCTTGAATCTGATGTGAAACCGGGAACGGTTGTTTCCTTCAGAAAGGACAGGGGAATAGGAGTTGCATGCTCGGATAAGATCCTCTGGATAAATGCACTTCAGCTTCCTTCCCGCAGGGAAATGGACTTCAAGTCCTTTGCAAACGGGAACGCATGGATCAGGGAAGCTGTTCTTGAATAAGATGAGACGCTGGAATTCCTACTCAGAAAACCTCATACAGAGATACGGCTACAAGGTGTACAGAATAGGTGTAGACGGTGGCTTTACCTGTCCGCACAGGGACAGTACCCGAACAAAGGGAGGCTGCATATTCTGTGACAGCCAGGGTGCCGTGTCCGTTTACCACAGAAAGGCCGAAAGCGGATTTACGCATGAGAGCGCTTTTGAGGAGAACATTGACCGTACCGTCTGTACGGTCAGGGTAGCACCGCTTGAAGAGCAGGTAAGGCGCGGGATGGAGTTTGTCAGGCGAAGATACGGGGCAGAGCATTTTGCCATCTATTTTCAGAGCTATTCCAATACGTACGCGCCGGTTGAAAGGCTCAGGGAAATCTACGACAGGGCGCTGTCAATCTATGACTGGGAGGGCCTCATTGTTTCTACAAGGCCCGACTGCATGGACAGGGAAAAGGCCGCTTTGCTCTCTTCCTGCAGGGAGAAGGCAGGTTCCGTCTGTGTTGAGCTTGGTCTTCAGAGCGGAAGTGACAGGATTCTGAAGCTGATGAGGCGCGGCCACGACGTTAAGAGCTTTCTTGAGGCGGCCTCGATTGTGAAGGATGAGGGGCTTGAACTGTGCGTTCATGTTCTTACCGGGTTTCCGGGAGAGGGCAGGGAGGAGCTGGATAAGACCATTGAGGTCATAAACCGTGTTCATCCGCATGCCATAAAGATTCACAACCTCAACGTGGCCTCCGGCACCCCGCTTTATGAAAAATACCTTGAAGGAGAGGTCCACGCCCCTTCTACGGAGAGACATTTGTGGACTTGTGTGTATTTTCTGAGGAGAATACCGCAGGATATAGTAATCGAAAGGTTAATATGTGAAACACCATCACACAGGCTTGCAAGCCCCAGGGCGTTCAGTGACAAGAACAGGTTCCTGCGTTCGCTTGAAGCCATAATGGAAGAGAATAATTACAGACAAGGAGATTTGATATGAAAAAAACTATAACTGTACTTCTTATCCTCATGCTTGCAGCTTCCGTTTTTGCTGCAGGTTCAAAAGAGACAGCTGCAACAGCTGCTGCGGCAGAGCAGAAGATTGAGGCTGCCGTTACCGCTTATGTCCCTGAGACTGTAACTCAGAAGTTCTCATGGGCTTTGGGATACTACACTGCACTCAATAACAGCTCACAGTATCTGGACCTGGACCTTGAAGCTTTCAACGCAGGAGTCAACTCTTTTGCAAAGGGTGAAGAGCTTACCCAGGCGGAGCTTGATAAGATTCTTTCCGACTATTCTGCATATGTTACCGAGTACTACAGCTCAATTGAAAAGGTTAACCTTGAGGCAGCAGAGCTCTTCCTTAAGGAAAACGCACAGGTAGAAGGGGTTGTTACTACAGACAGCGGGCTTCAGTACATGGTAATTGAAGAGGGTACGGGAAATACACCGGCTGAGGACAGCACAGTTAACGTAGACTACACCCTCACTCTTCTTGACGGAAGCGTTGTTGATTCTTCCTACGCAAGGGGTACTTCTTCAGAGTTCAACCTTAACCAGGTTATCAAGGGTTTCAGCGAGGGCATCTGCCTTATGAAGGAAGGCTCTTCCTACAGATTCTGGATTCACCCGTCCCTCGGATACGGAGAGAGCGGAAACTCTGTTATTGCACCGAATTCCCTCCTTATTTTCGATGTTGTACTCCACTCAATCGTACAGTAATAATGCGCCGGCCGGCTTGTTAGCCCTTTGGTTTATATGGTATGATTTTGTGTCATTACAAGGGCTTAACAGCCTTGAAATGGAGTTAAGGAAATGAAACCGACACTATTAGTTCTTGCTGCAGGCATGGGCTCAAGGTATGGCGGAATCAAGCAGATTGATCCCGTCGGAGCACATGGTGAGACACTTCTTGATTACAGCTGTTTTGACGCCCGCGAAAACGGATACGGAAAGGTTGTATTCATCATCCGTCCGGATATTGAAAAGGACTTCAGGGAGGCTCTTTTTGACAGGGTTGCCCGCAATATGGATGCAGAATATGTATTCCAGACAAAGCAGAGTCTTCTTTCTCCCTCTCAGATAGAATTATCTGCCGGCAGAGAGAAGCCCTGGGGTACAATCCATGCAGTTCTCTGTGCAAAAGATGCGGTCAAGACTCCGTTTACAATCATCAACGCTGATGACTACTACGGAAAGGAAGCCTACGGAATTCTCGGAAACTATCTCAGCGGTCTTGAAAATTCATCAAAGAACCACGCCATGGTCGGTTACATTCTTAAAAACACCATGAGCCCGGTAGGTTCCGTTTCCCGCGGAGTGTGCAGGGTTGAAGACGGCTACCTTGTAAACATGAGGGAAAATACAAAGATTGAGTTTGACTCAGAGGGTATTGTTTCCCATCTTCCGGAAGGAGATACAAGACTTACGGGTGAAGAGATTGTTTCCATGAACTTCTTCGGTTTCACACCGTCTGCATTTGACTACATGCAGGGTTACTGGGAGCGCTTTGTTAAGGACAACATTTCAGAGCCTAAGAAGGAAGTTCTTCTTCCGAACTGTGCCGGTGAGATTGTAAGTACAGGCAGCGGCACAATGAAGGTTTTCTCAACTCAGGACAGGTGGTTCGGAATGACGTATAAAGAAGACCGCGAGACTGTCAGAAAGAACCTGGCTGAAAAAACTGAAAAGGGTCTTTACCCTGAGAAACTGTGGGAAAAATAATGAAGAAAACTATAGCCGTGATACTTGTTGTTCTCTGTGCATTTGCAGCTTTTGCTAAGGATGGAGACAACAAAATTACCAGACTTGAGCCTTCGAAGCTTGTTTTTGATGTTGGAGCTGCCCTTCATCTTCCTTCTTCTGAAGATTATGGAGACGGGACGAGGGCCGGTCTTATGGGAGCAGTTACCTATACTCCGGGTATTATCAGCGAAAAGTTCGCCCTGGGGGTAAAGTTTCAGTTCTCCGTTACCGGTGAGCCTTCCAAAGTCATCAAGCATGAGAATGGAATTATAGAGAGTCTTGATTTCTCTGCCGGCGGTTTCCTTGTTGCCAAGTTCATGTGGGCCAAGTCCTTTGAGCCCTACGGAGCCATTGGTTTCAGGTACAATGCAAGCGAAGTTGCTTCTCTTTCAGAGATGAGGCAGAGATGGGGTGCTGCGGTTCAGGCCGGCGTTCACGGCAGGCTTTCAAATTCTTTCGGTGTCGGTATAGAGGCTGAGTACTTCAAGGCCATCAGCCCTGACACCTCAGATGAGGCAGGAATCCGCCTCTACCTTTCTTTTGAGATTTAGGTTGTTCTTTCAGGAGGAATAATATGAAAAAAAACCCATTTATCGGAACTATTGTTTTCGGTGTTTTTCTTGTTCTTGCAGGTATTCTGATTCTTTCAAACCAGAGCATCTTTGTTAAGATTATTGTTATTATTGCCGGAGTCTATTCTCTTACAACAGGTTTCTACACACTGTTCAACATTGGCGCATGGCAGTTCTCAAAGAACACAAAGGTTCTTGCAATCATCAAGAGTGTTTTCTCAATCATTCTTGGTATTGTAGCCATTGTTGCTCCTCTCACATTTGCTGAAGTTTACATGGGAACAATTCAGATTCTGATCGGAATCATTCTCTGTTTCGAAGCTGTTGTTGCCATTGAGAACGCAATCATGTGCAAGAAGATTGATAAAAAAATAGACATAAGCTCTTTTGCATGGGAAGCTCTTATTGATGTTGTCCTCGCTTTCATCTTCTTCATGAATCCGGACAAAGCCCTTCCTGCTGTTGTCACAGTAATCGGTGTTGCAGGAATTGTTCTTGGCGCAGTCTGCCTCATCTGGGGAATCATTACTGCCGTCAAATTCAAGAAGCTTTCTGATGATATTGAAAAGGAACTCTAAGACCTTTTCAATCTGAGGGCAGGGACCGCCGCAGATGAACTGCGACGGTCTTTTTTTCTTCTCGCCCCTGATAAGAGAGGGGTGAATTCCCCAGCTGATTAACCCGGAAAAAGCTCACACAAACATGTAGTCTCCGTTTTCCAGCATGGAGCGGTAGGAGTCCTGACTGAAGATTATGTGGTCCATGAGCCTGATTCCCAGGATCCTTCCGGCCTTGTCTATGCTGTCGGTAACATCCAGGTCGTTTGAACTCGGGGTGAGGTTTCCGCTGGGGTGGTTGTGAGCCAGGATTATTGAACTGGCCCTGAGGGCTACTGCATCTGAAAAGCACTCCCTGGGGTGGCACACGGTGCGGTTGATCAGTCCTACGGTTATGACCTTAACAGCCAGAAGCTCAAGGGCTCCGTTAAGGATTATGCAGATAAGGTGCTCCTGCATCCTGTCCCCGTAGTGCCTTATGTAGTCATAGATGTCTGAGGGTCTTGAGAGGTTCTTCTTCCTGATTGAAAGAAACCTTCTGCCAAGCTCCAGGCTTGCGCACAGTAGGGCAGAGTTTGCTTCCCCCAGACCCTTTATGTCCTTAAGGTCTTCAGGGGAAATCTTGCTCGCGTTTTTTCTTGCTACGGTTTCAAGAAAGTCTTCCGCTATATCCTGCACGGGGCGGCCCTTCTGGCCCCTGCCTATGAGGCTGCATACAAGTTCCAGGTCGCTGAGGCTTGAAACTCCGTCTCTTCTCATCTTCTCCCGGGGTCTCATTTCCCTGGGAATTTCCTTGATTGATTTGAATTCGATTGGTCTGTAAATATACTGCATCTGTTCTCCTTACACACTATAAGGAGCACAGAGAGGGGTGTTTGTTGAAAAGCTTTTAAGTAACTTCTTTGTCAGAAGGAAAATAAAAGTTCAGTATAGCCCGGGAACGGCCAGTAATCGGGGTGTGTGAGGCCTTCGAGCCTGTCTGCACTTTCCCTGCACTTTTCAAGCTGCGGGATAATCTCTTCGGAGCAGAAGACCATGAGTGAACTGTTATCGGTGAAGGAAGAAGCCTTTTCAATGAGGGCCTCAAGTTTCTCTTCATCCTTCATCAGAACTGAAGAAGTTTTCTGTATCTTGTCAAGAATGGCGTCGTTTAAGACCATGGACCTGGCAGGAGAGATCTTTGCACTGTAGAGGGCTACGGATGAGAAGATGTCACAGAGCATCTTTACCATGGTTCTGGCTTCAATGAGGATGAGGGAGCAGTACTTCTGCATGTGGACCTCGTTTCTGCCTTCCATTTCTGAGACGCTGTAGATGCCGTTGGAAGTCAGAAGCTCAACGTTCTTTTCACTCATGTACTCAGGCAGGGTCATGGCTGTGTTCTTAAGGTTCTTAAGACCTCTCTTCTTTGCTTCCTGGAGCCAGCTGTCGGTGTAGCCGTTGCCGTTGAAGACTATTCTTCTGTGTTCCTTGAGGATTTTTCTGATGAGTTTATCAAGGTCCTGGTCAAGGTTGCCGGAGCCTTCGAGACTGTCAGCTATTTCCTTAAGCTGCTGGGCCATGATGGTATTCAGATACGTTACCGGGCTTGCAATTGACTGGCTTGCTCCCGGCATGCGGAACTCAAACTTGTTTCCTGTGTAGGCAATGGCAGAGGTTCTGTTTCTGTCGGTCAGGTCCTTAGGAATTGAAAGACCTACTGCCTTTCCGGCTTCCATGAGGGAGCCTGAAGCGTTTTCAAAGTTTGAGTCATTGATTATGGAATCAATGAGGTTTTCAAGGTACATGCCGGTGAAGACGGAGATTATGGCAGGAGGAGCCTCAAGACCGCCAAGACGCAGGTCGTTTCCTGCGTAGGCTGTGGAGCAGCGCAGAAGCTCTGAGTATTCATCAACACCCTTGAGGAAGGCTGCAAGCATGACGAGGAACCTTCTGTTTGAAGAAGGGCTGCTGCCGGGGGAGAAGAGGTTCTCGCCTCTGTCTGTGGACAGGGACCAGTTAACGTGTTTTCCAGATCCGTTTGTTCCGGCAAAGGGCTTTTCGTTGAGAATGCAGACAAGGTTGTGGTCGTCTGCCACCCTCTTCATTATCTCCATTGTGAGCTGGTTCTGGTCGTTTGCACGGTTTGCCGTGGTGAAGAAGGGAGCCATTTCAAACTGTCCGGGTGCAACCTCGTTGTGCTCGGTCTTTGAGCAGATTCCAAGTTTCCAGAGGGCCCTGTTTACGTCCTTCATGAACTTGGAGACTTCCGGCTTGATGGCTCCGTAGTAGTGGTCGTCAAGCTCCTGTCCCTTTGGGGACGGGGCACCGAGGATGGTTCTTCCGCAGAGCTTGAGGTCAACTCTTCTGTTAAAAAGCTCTTTCCTGATTAAGAAGTATTCCTGTTCGGCTCCAACGTTTGCAGTAACTGACCTGGTCTCACTGTCGCCGAGAAGTCTTAAGACCCTCAAGGCCTGTCTGTTGAGTGCGTCACAGGAGCGCAGAAGCGGAGTCTTCTTGTCCAGGGCTTCACCTGAGTAGGCAAAGAAGACTGTTGGAATGTAGAGTGTTCTGTCCTTGATGAAGGCGTAAGATGTGGGGTCCCAGGCGCTGTAGCCCCTCGCTTCAAAGGTGGAGCGTAGTCCTCCGGAAGGGAAGGAAGAAGCGTCAGGCTCTCCCTTGATAAGCTCGCGGCTTGTGAATTCAAGCTTAAAGCCGTCATCTTCGGACGGGATCATGAAGCCTTCATGTTTTTCGGCGGTAACTCCGGTAAGGGGCTGGAACCAGTGTGAGTAGTGGGTGGCTCCGTGCTCGAGAGCCCAGTCCTTCATGCCGGATGCTATTTCAGATGCAGTCTGGGAGCTCAGTACCTTTCTGTTCTGAACGCAGTCATTCCATGCCTGGAAGGTTTCATTTGAAAGATACTTCTTCATTGCACTTCTGTTGAAGGTCAGTGAGCCAAATCCTACATTGTCAAATTCTGATGCACCCATGAGTTGTCTCCGAAATCCCTTAAATCTTATTTGTTTTAAAAAGAAAAGTATAGAAGTAAAAAAAGGTCAGGCGCACCGGGAATCGAACCCGGATTCCATCCTCCGGAGGGACGTGCACTATCCATTATGCTATGCGCCCGGGTTTTAACCCTTGAGGGTAACCCTTCTTATTGTCTTTTTATGAATTACTTCACGCGGGGAAACTGCCTTGTGCGTAATCTTCCAGGCCTTGTGGATCTTCGGGTTACGCTTAAAGTCATCTCCTATTGTCTGCTCCGTTATGTCTTCAATTCCGTAGATTTCCTGGAGCTCTTCATCCATCTTAAAGCGTGTGTAGTTTGTTGAGAAGATCAGTATACCGTCCTTTGAAAGGTGCTTCATGCACTGGCGGATCAGGTAGACATGGTCCCTCTGTACGTCAAACGTACCGCGGCTCTTGTTGTTGGAGAAGGTTGGAGGGTCGCAGAAGATGAGGTCAAAGCGGTCGTAGCTGTTCTTCAGGTACTCAATGCTGTCTGACTTGTAATAGAAGTGATTAAGACCGTTGAAACCGTTTATCTTCATGTTCTTCTGGGCCCAGTCAAGGTAGGTTGCACTGGTGTCAACGCTGACGGTAGAAAGAGCATTGCCGGCGGCGGCATGGACTGTGGCACTGCCGGTGTAGCAGAAGAGATTGAGGAATCTTCTGTTTTCTGAGAGCTCCTGGATCATCTTTCTCACCGGTCTGTGGTCAAGGAAGAGGCCTGTGTCCAGGTAATCCTTGAAGTTCACGGAGAAGTGGTGGCCGTTTTCCTGGACTACGAAGAAGTGTGAGGCGGACGGGGCGCTGCGGCGTGTGTACTGGCTGTCTCCCTTCTGGCGTTCGCGTCTCTTGACGTAGATGTTTTCCAGGTCTATTCCTGTAGCTCTTTCGGTGGCAAGTACCAGCTCTTCGAGTCTTCTGGCTGCGTCTTCCTCGGGGATTGAGGCCGGGGCGGCGTACTCCTGAAGGCTTATCCACCTGTTTTCGTAGAAGTCGATTGCGGCGCTGTACTCAGGCATGTCTGCATCATAGAGGCGGTAACAGGTAACTCCCTGCTTTGCCATCTCCTTTCCTATTGTGGAGAGGTTCTTCATGAGTCTGTTGCAGGCCATCTGGGCGCCCGGGCTGAGCGGCTGGGAGAGTCTTTCGCGGCGCTTTGCTTCCGCTTTTTCCTTAAGGGCCTCCCTTTCTGCCTCGTTGAATACGTAGTAGTGGGCAAGCTGGCATTCAAGTCCGCCGTTTACAAGCTTGTTTGTGCGTTCCGGCTTCATCTCAATGTAGCCGAGAAGCTCTACATCTGAGCTTAAGACGGATATTTTCCAGCCGCCGAACATGTCGTAGAAGATCTTTCCTGTCTGGGAGTAGAGGGAACGCAGCTCTGACTTTGACTCATCAAGTCTCACTCCGTAAGGCGGGTCTGTTACTATGCTTCCGCCTTCTCCGAGGGCCTTGATTTCTTCCTGTGTTACCTTTGTGAAATCCCTGACTTCAAAATCAATTAAATCTGATACGCCGGCGCGGCTTGCGTTACCTTTTGCAATTGCTATGGCCCTGGAGCTTATGTCCCAGCCGTGGATTCTGCACGGGCATGGAACAACTGCGTTTTCAGCTTCTTCAAGTACTTTCTCCCATGTTTCCTGGTTGTGGATGGGGAGCCTGAGGAAGGCAAAGCGGTCCGGGTCTATGAGGCCCGGGGCTGTGTTTGTAGCCATGAGGGCTGCTTCAATACAGATTGTGCCGCTTCCGCAGAACGGGTCAAGGAAGGTTCCCATGTTCTTGTACCAGTCGCTTCTGTAGAGAATGGATGCAGCCATGAATTCTCCCATAACTGCTTCAGTCTGCTGCTTTCTGTAGCCTCTTCTTGTGAAGTTTCTTCCACCGAAATCAATGTAGAAGCTAACCAGGTCACGGTTTACGTGGAGGTGGAACACAACATCCGGGTCATCCCTGTCTACGTTGGGTCTTTCTCCGTCAAACCTGTTCCTGATTCTCTCTACGATTGCATCTTTAAGGCGCAGGGCGGCAAAGTGGCTGTTGCGGATCCATCTGCAGTCGGAAACTGTTTCTGTTACTGCAAAGGTCTTCTCCGGGTTGATCCAGCTTTCCCATGGAAGCTTCTGTGCATATTCATATAAATCATCTGTGCTTGCCATCTCTGTTGATCTGTGGACAAGTACCAGTACCCTTGTTGCGCAGCGGGAGTTGAGGCAGAATCTGTATGCAGTCTCAAGGTCTGCTGAAAACTCAACGCCGGAAGAGCTTGGTGTTACGTCTGTTCCGCCTGCGCTGAGGACTTCTTTTTCTACCAGGTCATTCTGGTTTGCTGAAGCTGATGCGAAAAAAATCATCTGAAAATCTCCCTGACTTCCTGTTCTGTAAATGTATGTTTTGTGCCGCAGTTGAAGCATTCAAGTTCAAGCGGCCATCTGTTGTCCTGAAGGATTGCGTCCTTTTCCTCACGTGGAAGTCTGGAGAGGAAAATGGCGTAGTTTCTTCTGTCGCAGGGACAGGAGAAGCCAAGAGGTTCTTTTGAAAGGTGCTGCACCCCGTAGTCGGAGAAGACTTCAGAGCAGTAGTCCTTTATATCCTGACCGCGGCTTATGGCCAGGCCTACGGAAGGAAGGCTCTGACATTTGTCCTGAAGGCTCTGAAGCACTTCTTCACTGCAGCCCGGGAGGGCCTGGATGAAGAGTCCGCCGGCTCCGGTTACCCTGCCGGATGTGTCAAAGTGGATTCCGAGTGAGAACATGGTCGGAGTCTGTTCGCTCTTGAGGTAGTAGAGGGCCAGGTCTTTTGCCAGGTCTCCGTACTCCATCATGATCTGTCCGGTGAAAGGAGTCTTGCTGCCTTCAAGAATTCTTGAGACTTTTATGAATCCCGGGCCGAAAAGCTGGTCCAGATTTCTGTCTTCAAGCGGTTTCTTCAGTTCTATGGGGTTGTTTTTAAGGTATCCTCTTACGGCTCCGCAGGCCCAGGCTTCTGTGTAGATGCCTCCGATAGGGCCGCCGCAGTCTACTGCCAGCTGTATGCGGTCGTTGCCTTTGACAGATGAGGCCATGAGTCCTGAGGCAACGTATGCCTGACCGAGAACAAGTGTTTCTACAACACCGAGAGAGTGGTTTGCCCTCATCTGATTCACCATTGTGGTTCCGCTGAGTCCTGTCAGTCGGATTTGACCGTCGGCAAGCAACATGACCTGCCTGCAGTCTTCGGGAAGCCCGTTGAGGTGTTCAAGGAGCTCCGCGTCTTCAATATTCTTTTTAATCATAGTGGCTGTATTATGTATTTTATATGCCGGTGTGTCAAAGCTTTGTATCTTCTATTTACGGCCGGTGAAATGAATTTTGTTTTATGCCTCCTTTCAGGGTTTCCTATTTTCCAAATAATCAGTATTTTTCTATTCATGAAAAGCATATTAAAAAGATTTGTAGCCGTTATTCTCGTTCTTTTCATATGCATGAGCGTCTTTGCAACAGACGTACAGACCCTGCTGGAAGAAGCCAGAAAGGCAAGTAGGGAAGTTCAAGGCTATGAGAGAACAAGGGAAAACGCATATCTCGTGAAGAGAGAGAGTGAAGTCGAGGGTACAAAGGTTACCGTAAAAAGCGGAACCACTGCATCTGCAGATGCTGTTTTTATTGGCAGTACCGACGGAACAGGAAATACTGTGAGTGTTGTTTTTCCGGAGATTGGAGATAACATCTTCATAACAACCGGAATGAATGTTTCAAATATCTATCTTTCAAAAAGCGCAGCTCTTGATGTAACTCCTACTGTCTCAGTGCAGAAGAATTTCAACCTCAAGACTTATGAAGATACAAGAACGGATATTCAGGATAAGATTACAGATATTCAGGCTGAGTATTCTTATGAATCTGGCATGATTTCGTTTGAAAACGCCTTCTATCAGGCTGTTATCAACATAATCAAGGCTCAGTCTTCCATCTCTCAGGCTGAGAGGGAGTACATAAGGACAAAAAGCGAATATGAGGCTTCAGTAAAAGCCGGTTTCATAAGAGAAGGAAGCCTTACGGCTCTTAAGACAGAGATGAGTATTGAAAGCTCCCTCGCTTCTATTGAAAGCTCAAAAGAGAGTCTTGAAAACCTACTTCTCTCCTTTAAGAACAAGTATGGAATAGAATACACAGACGTAACTGAAGTCAGGGAGCCTTCCGTTGAGATTACTCCTTCTTCCGAGAAGTCTTCCTCAGTGAGGCTTGCAGAACTGGCTCTTGAGAGTGCTAAACAGGAATATGAGGCTAAAAACGGTCACGCATCAGTGATTACCGCTTCAGCTTCCCTGTCCCCGGAAGTTTCGTTTGACAGCAATATGAAGTACAGCCAGACGGTTTTAGGAGCAGCCCTTTCAGCTGGTTTTACAGATGACAACTGGACAGTTTCAGCAAGTCTTTCGGACAGCATTGATTTTGAAAGTGCCATCTCTCCGGTCCTCACTGTTTCAGGTAAATGGACAAATGATGACTCCAGGCCTAAGACTGATGAGATAGCCATAAAGAAGCTTGCAAATACAGTTCTTGAAAAGCAGGCAGCCCTTACTGAGGCCCTTAACAAGTACGAAGAAACTCTTGCGGGACTTCAGGTATCTGCAGATGATTACAGGGCTTCTCTTGCCCAGCTTAAGGTAAGGCAGAACTACAATGACCGCTATCTTGAAGCTGCACTTGAGCAGTTTGCAAGCGGTCTGTGCAAGGAAAGAGATCTTGAAGATGCACTCTATGAGGTTGAAGAAGATGAAAAGGATGCTCTTATTCTTTCTCTTCAAGGCCTGATTATTGAGAACAACATAAAGCTTCTCAACATATAACACAAAGTAAACAAAGGAACGGATTTTTACCATGATAAAAGTAAATGATGGCTCAGATAATGAAATGAATAAGGCTCAAGGCACCGGCAGTACCGAGAGGAAGCTTCTTGAAAAGAGAAAGAAGGACGAGAGAAAGAAGAGAATACGCAGGATTGTAATCCTCGTTATTGTAGCTGTACTTATCTTCTTTGCTGTGCGCGCCTATAACCTCAAAAAGCAGACCGGAAGCTGGACAGCTGGAAATACTGATTCTTCAGTTACAGCAGACGAACAGATTCAGGCTACAGTCTATGAAGTGACAAAGATTCCTGAAATTGATATCTCAGGTTACATAACAGCCTATGACACGCAGGATGTCATGCTCAGGACCAGCGGTACCGTTGCAGAGGTCTGTGTAAAAGAAGGTGACAGGGTTACAAAGGGTCAGCTTCTGGCAAAGTTAAACAGCTCAAGTGAGGAGTACAGTGTGGCAAACGCCAGACTTCAGCTTGAAAAGGCTGTTGTAAACGGCACAAGCGCACGTGAAATGGAACTTCTCCAGATGAATCTTGATGCTGCCCTTGAGAATCTTGAGCGCACAAACGTATATGCTCTTTTTGACGGAGTTGTGGTTTCAGTGAAGGCAAAGGAAGGAAACTACTTCCAGGCAGGAACAGTCATCATGACTGTAATTGATGACAGCAGATACAAGGCAACAGTTGAGGTTGATGAAATAGATGTCCAGACCCTTGAGGTCGGCATGAAGGCCGAACTTAACAGCGACTCAGCTCCGGGAGAAACCTATGAGGCTGTTGTTACCTATATTCCAATGATTGGAAGGTATTCAGACCAGGGAATAGGTGTTATGGATGTTGAGATTGTAATAGAAGAGCATCCGGTGGGAGTCAAGCCCGGCTTCTCATTTGAGGGAAAGATCAAGACCGGCAAAACAAATACCATGGTTCTTGTTCCTCAGAGTGCAGTAACCGAAAGAAGGGGAGTCTATACAGTTCAGAAACTCAATGAAGATGGATCTGTAGAGACTGTCACAATTCAGGCCAAGTATCTTGGAGAAAATGCATATCAGGTACTTTCCGGAAACCTCAAGAGTGGAGATATTGTTGTATACAGCCCCGTCTCTTCAGGTATTAATGCCCTTCTTAGCACAGTGGATGACAGTTTAGACAGGAAATGATAGCCATGGATGAAGTAATCAGAATGGAAAACATTTCCAGGTACTTTGTTGTCGGAGACAGCATAGTAAAGGCCCTGGACGGTGTTTCCCTTACGGTAAACCGCGGTGAATTCCTGGGCATAATGGGTCCATCCGGCAGCGGAAAATCTACCATGATGAACCTCATTGGCTGTCTGGACACACCGACGGACGGAAAAATATATATTGG
>JAIKXP010000045.1 GCA_024684115.1 Sphaerochaetaceae bacterium
TTCATGCCTGAAAAATATAGCGAAAGTCAGAACGTACGTATCTGCGAGCGCATGGATCAGATCGGTCGTAAAATTCTTATAATGAGCGGCAAGGGAGGAGTCGGAAAAACAACGACAACCGTCAACCTTGCAAACGCCCTGCTCGCTCAGGGACATACAGTCGGAGTACTGGACACCGACATACACGGACCAAACGTAGCCAAGATGTTCGGCTGCGAGGAAGGACTTCTTCTTACAAGCCCGGATGGAGTTTCAATAGAGCCCATCTCTCCAAGACCTGGACTTAAGGTTGTAAGCTTAAGCTTTGCACTTGAAAATCCGGATGATGCAGTTATTTTCCGTGGTGCCATGAAGACAAACGTAATCAAGCAGTTCATAGCAGACGTTAACTGGGGAACCCTTGACTACCTTCTCATAGATTCCCCTCCCGGAACAGGAGATGAGCAGCTCACCGTAGCACAGAGCATACCTGCCATGACAGGAACAATCCTTGTAACCACCCCGCAGCAGGTAGCTGTCATGGACGTCAAGAAGAGCGTTTCCTTTGCACGTCAGCTAAATATGCCTATTATAGGCCTTATCGAGAACATGAGTTACATGCTCTGCCCTCACTGCGGAGAAAAGCTCTACGTCTTCGGAAAAGACGGAGGAAAGAACCTCTGCAAGGAAGAGTCCGTACCGTTCCTCGGAGAAGTTCCAATGGAAATGGACCTTCAGAGCTCGGAAGACAGAGGAGACAACTGGATTGAAAGCTCTTCATCTTCAGCTTCTGCAAAAGCATTCAGCGAAATAGCCACATTCCTGCACCTTTCCACAAAACCAAGCTGCAGCGCAGATGTAGGATATGTTCCCCAGAACGAATCCTGTTCTCCGTCTTCCTGTGCAAGCTGCCAGCTTGACTGCCCTTCAAAAAAGAGCTGAGGAGAAAGTATGAAATACATAGACGAACATTCATTTGACACGCTTGAAACCACAGAACCTTCTTCAAAACTCATGTGGGAGTCCGGAGAAAGAAAACTTCTCCAGAAGACACCCATCTTTAACCTCAACCAGATTCACAGAAAGAGTCAGGACGGAAGGGAAGGAGACTTTGTAGAAATAGAAAGCCCTCAGTGGGTAAACATAGTACCGGTTTTCAAGGGAACAGACGGTATTGAACGTTTTGTCATGGTTCGTCAATTCAGACACGGCAGCGAGTCCGTTACCATAGAGTTCCCCGCAGGTCTTGTTGATGAGGGAGAAGAGCCTGTGCAGGCAGCCCTTCGTGAAATGGAGGAAGAAACCGGAATAAGAGTGCACAAAATAAAGGAGATAGGCTGTGTAAATCCAAACAGCGCCTATATTTCAACTAGAGGCCATTTTTATCTTGCTGAAGAGCTTGAAGAGCTCGGAACAAGACATTTTGATGCAAATGAACAGATAGATACTGTAACCATTCCCTGCTCTGAGGTGTTAAATAGTTTAGGAACAGGCGACTACGATAACGGAGTTATGTGTATGTCAGCCTTCTTCTACTTAAGAGACCGGAAAAAGGGGTTCGAAAATGAAAAAAAGTAATATTCTGATTGTTTTTGCCGTATTAGCCTTGCTTCTCGCTTCCTGTGCTACTTCAAATAAAGTAGAAACTGTTAATACAGTCCAAGCTGTAGAGCCTGCTGAGCCTGAAGTTGTAGTAACTCCCTGTCAGGTAAGTGTGAACGGAAACGGCTCTGTAGCCCTTAAGGCAGATGTAGTTACTTTCCAGATCTATGTTTCAGAAACAGCCAAAACCACAGGAGCTGCCCAGCAGCTTACAAATGAGAAGATTTCAGCTGTTTTAGACATTCTCCGTGCATTCGGAATCACAGATGAGAACATAAAGACCACAGGACTTAACTTTAATACCGAGTATTGGTGGAATGATGGAGTGCAGATCAAGAAAGGAGAGTCTGTTTCACAGAGCATATATGTGAAGATGAAGAATCTTGAAAGCTTCCCAGTTCTTGTAGATACCTTAAGCACTGTTTCAGGAATTACCCTTTCTGGTGTTTCCTTTGATGTTGAAGACAAGAGTGCTGCAGTAGCAAAGGCAAGAGAGCTCGCCTATCAGGACGCTTACAATAAGGCCCTAGCCTACGCTAATCAGGCTGGCCTTACAATAGTTGGCCCCACTCTCATAAATGAGGACTCTTACTACTCAAACAACAGCGTACGTTTTGATATGGCATTAGCTACTATGGCTACAGCCGACGAGAAGAGCTCAATCAGCACGGAAGCTCCTTCGGGTCTGCTGAATGTGTCTGTAAATGTATCTGTGACTTTCTTAATGTATTGACAAAATGAGTGCAAGAGATCTTTTAATTCTCCTGCACTCTATTATTTTTTTTTAGTATAGAGCGAAGATACTTTTTGACACCCAAGGCCTGTCTTGCTAATCCCAGTCTGATAAACCAATGAATAAGTGTTATTCTTCCTTTCTTAACAATCCTGTCTCTTGAGTATTTTTTATCCCAGTTTTTCTTTAAATAGTCGTATGCCTCTTTTTCTTCTTCACCATTATAGTTATAAAGAATGCACATATAGAGCAAAGAAAGATACATGTTGTTTTTATAATAAACCAGTTCTTCTTTTACTGAAGGAAATATTTCTTCTACTTTTCTAAAAACAGTTCTTATTGCAAATTTATAATCTTTAATGTTTTTTTCTCTATATGCTGTTGTTATACTGTTTTCTCTATGAACATAGTGATACAAAGGTTTGCCAACATGTATTATGGATTCAGCAAGATAGATTACTTGAGGAATAACCATCATATCTTCATAAATATGTCCTTCCGGAAATCTGATGTTTTTCCAGATATTATTCTTATAAATCTTGTCCCATACCGCAACATCTATTCCTTTTCCGATAAGAATCATTTTCATTGTTTCTTCTTTAGAAAAAAGTTCAGCCGAAGACAGCGTCATTTGAAGAGAGATTGTGTTTTGAATTAGATTTTCACCAAATCTTCCACAGGTTGATATGTCTGCATCAGTTTCTATCATTGCGCTGACCATTACTTCAATCATGTCGAGCTCAATATAGTCATCTGAGTCTACGAAGCTGATAAAGTCCCCGGTGCAAATGTCCAGACCTGCGTTTCTGGCAGAAGAGAGACCGCCGTTTTCTTTGTGTATGACAATTATTCTACTGTCTCTTTCTTTATATCTGTCGCATATTGCTCCACAGCCATCAGGAGAGCCGTCATCTATAAGTATTATTTCCAGATTTGTGTAGGTCTGTCTTATGATGGAATCAAGGCACCTCTCAAGGTAGGGCTCAACTTTATATATTGGGACAATTACACTGACTAATCCTTCACTTTTTTTTGTCATGTTTACTTTTGAGGTAATATTAAAGCAGAAAAAAATACTGATGCAAGAACTTTCTTCTTTTCATAAAGGATTATTTTGTTTTCAAATTGCTACTTATTTCTCTGTACATTTGCAGCTGTTCTTCTGACTCATAAGAAGCAAATCTGAGTTGGAGCTCTCCGTAAAGTGTTCAAGCTCTTCTTTTATGGATGGAAAAAAATTTTTTACCTCTTCTGAAACGCTGTTAATGGCCTTTTTATAGTCTCTTACATTCTTTTCAGTTATTGTGGTTGTAGTGCTGTTTTCTCTGTGAACATAGTGATAGAGGGGCTTTCCCACGTAAACAATGGTTTTAGCCGAGTTGAGCAAAGAGATGGAGACTATCATGTCTTCGTAAAGGTGGCCTTCCTTGAACCTGAGGTTTTCCCATAGTTCTCTTTTAAAGAGCTTGTCACAAACGGAGAATCCTATTTCCTTTCTTAAAAGAAGCTTTCTGACTATCTCTTCGCTTGAAAAAACTCTTTCTTCTGTCCAGCTTAGTGATAAAGAGTTTTTCTTTGGATTCTTATAGTCTTCAAACCTGCCGCATACTGCTATGTCTGCTTTGGTTCTTTTCATGGAAGTAACCATAACTTCCATCATATCTTTTTCAATGAAGTCATCAGGGTCTATGAAGCTTATGTAGTCTCCTGTGCAAAGATTAAGAGCTGCATTTCTGGCTGAGGACTGGCCGCCGTTTTCCTTGTGTATGACTGTTATTCTGCTATCTTTTTCTTTATACTTCTCGCATATTGCTCCACTGTTGTCGGGAGAGCCGTCGTCAATGAGAATTATTTCCAGATTGGTATAGGTCTGAGAAGTGATGGAATCAAGGCAGCGCTCAAGAAAAGGCTCCACTTTATATATTGGGACTATCACACTGACCAGATTATTATTACCGTACACTACTCCATTCCCCTATTGTTTCGATTAAATAGTATTTCTTTTAGTCACAACCTTTACCCAGGCTATTATCTCTCTTCTGAAGGATGGAATCAAAACAGAAACCAGACTTATGGCTAAGGCAGAGAAAACTAAAGACAAAAGTCCGTTAAAAAGGAAGGTGGTGTAGATATTAGAAGTGGAAAATTTGAACCTGTCAAAAATAAAGAGAGAAGATACAAAAAGAGCTGTGAAACCGTAGTTCTTAATAGTAAAGCCTAGAGAAGAACGGTTAAAAATATGCTTGAATACAACATATGGTTCAACAGTATAACAAATCAGCAGGGTTGTGATTATAGTTGCAAGAATAACACCTGTAACCCTGTACTCTTGAGGAAGAATCTTAACAAGCAGAAGAGAAAGAACAAGATTAAAGAGCCCTTCTGCCAGCGGCTTCCACCTGTCATAATAAAAAGTACCAGATGCATCTCTGAATAATAGAGGTGTTTTTCTCATATATTGAGTAAACTGGTTTACAGAGATAACAAGAGAAACTGTTCTGGCCATTTTGACGCCCGAGCCAAAACATATTACGACCAGACTGTCTATTACAGCATAGTATCCCAGGAAAAACACAAAACCCAGAATATAGTTAAGACAGTAGAAATGATTAAAATAGTTGTTTGTTTTTTTTACATCTCCTTCTGCACAGATGTGTCCTACAACAGAAGTCAATGAAGAAAAAATCAGAGATATTATTCCACTGATTGTGGTGGCTACCATGCTGTAGTTGCTGTATTTACCAAGAACCACAGCACCTATGAAAGCGGAAATTATAATATTGTCTATTGAAAAGACAAGCAGAGAGCCAATCTTATGCAGGAACATGGCCTTTATGTTTTTTACAATCTCTTTCTTTGTTTCAGAATCAAGACTGTCATGCCTTAAAACAACATCTCCATGTCGTTTTCTAACAGCTATACTGGAAAGGAACCAGACAATTAAGGTGTTAATGATAAGGCAGACTACGTAGGCCGTGTAGGATTTCCAGACCACTATTGCTACAATCTGAAGCCCATATCTGATTATATTTGCAGCTGTAAGAATACAGGTAGTTATGTAGTTCTCCATATGAGCTTCAATAAGTGAAGTATTGGCACTGTATAAATAGGAAAGAACAACAGAAACAAGGGTCAGAAAAAACGTCAGGTATACATTTTCATTAATCAGTTCATAATCATTTATCAGATATGGCAGAAAGAACATGACAATAATTCCAAGGAGAAATATTATCAGTCCGATTATTCTGTAAAGTTTTTTATAAAGCTGATAAAGAGCAGCAACCTTACCCTTGTCTCCCTGCACTATCGGTCTGTACATGGAAAAAACAATAGCAATACCAACACCCAATTCAGCAACAGAAAGCGTTCCTATAACACTGGTATAGAGGGAATTTAATCCATTGACTTCATTGCCTATATACTGAATTAAAAGACGCCTAACAACTATTGAGAAAAGTAAGATAATTATTCTTGAAACAATAGATGTGCCTACATTTAAGGCACTGATCTTTCTGTTATCCATTTCAGCCCTTATTCTGCAGCTCCAGGATGCGCTGTTCAGCTTCTTTCTTTGCGTTTTCGAATTCTCTTGTATACTTGAATTCTTTAGGAACTACGCTTTGCCACTCGCCCAGCTTTGCCATTTCAACAATCAGGCGCTTGTCCAGAACGTTTGCAGCAGGAACGTTGAGCTTTCTTGCTATCTCGTCGCGGGCCATGAAGAAGTACTTGATGAAAACTTTCTCTTTAAGGGAGAGGTTCTTGTAGTTGCAGATCTTCTCCCAGCCCGGCTTGTCCCTGTGCTTTGGCTGGGCACACTTCTTCATCTCGCTCCTAACCTGGGCCTTTAGCTGGGGACTCTGTGATTCAAGCTCATCTTCAAGAGAGGCTTTCAAATCAAAAAGATACTTAACATCGTCCAGAGCGTACTGAATCTGGGCCTGAGGAAGCGGACGGCGCATCCAGTTGGCCCTCTGGTACTTGTGCTTGCTCGCTGTCCCCTCCGAAGGGATTCCAAGGTTTCTTTCAACAAGACCTGTGAGGTTCCCTGCAAAACCCAGGGCCTTGGCAACAACCCTCACGTCATAGACGTTTTTCATGTGGATTCCCAGGACCTTCCTAACTATGGCAGCATCGGAAGAGCAGTCAAACATAATCTTCTCTACCGCACCTTCAAGAAAATCCTTGAGAAGAGCCTTACCCTCCTCTGATTTCTGAAGGGAAAGGGCGTCTATTAGGAAGAAGTTTTCCCTGTCAAAGAGCTGGATTGTGCAGAGGTGTTCACCGTATACGTGGAGGTTGGACTCTTCTTCAAAGTCCATGGCAACGGTGTTAATTTCTCTCTTTTCAAAGCTCTTTAAAAGGTCTTTAAGCTCTTCTGGGGTACTGATTACGGAAAAGGTCAAATGCGGACCACCAGTTCTTTATTAAAGTTCATCTGGACAAATTCAACGCCGGCCTTCTGGAACATGAGCTTACTGGCTTTCACCCCGTCAGTTGCAGCATACTTGTCTTCCCTGTAGACAACTTTCTTTATGCCGCTCTGGATAATAGCCTTGGCACACTCGTTGCAAGGGAAAAGATCAACGTAGAGGGTGCAGCCGGAGAGGTCTCTTGAAATGCTGTTTAGGATTGCATTGAGCTCTGCATGACAGACAAAGGCATACTTGGTGTCCAGCATGCCGCCTTCCCTCTCCCACGGAAGATCATCATCACTGCATCCCTGAGGGAAACCGTTGTATCCTGTACCCACAATCTTGTGGTCCCTGTTGACTATGCAGGCACCGACCTGTGTGTTCGGGTCCTTGCTTCTTCTTGAAGACAGGTATGCAACTCCCATAAAGTATTCATCCCAGGAAATGTAGTCTTTTCTTTTCGGCATATAATCCTCCGTGCTGTTTTTTACAGGAATAATTATCATCCATAAAGAGATAGATGACAACTGCTGTCGATTTATTGTTGAGTTTTAGTCCCTCTTTTGACTGTTTTTTCTGAAAAAAAGAACCGGCCTGCGGGTGCAGACCGGTGTGATTTGCTTTGTTTTTCAGCTTACTTAGCAGCCTTGAGCTTTGCCTCGAGAGTGTCGAGAAGCTCTGAAAGCTCCTTAGGAAGGTGTGAACCGAACTGAGGATAGTAGTTGTTGCGGATGTCATCACATTCCTTGAGCCAGCCCTCAACGTCAACGCTGAGAAGCTCCTTCATATCTGCTTCAGTTACGCCTTCAGGTCTGTCGATAGCATCAACTGTCGGCATGATTCCGATAGGTGTATCAACTGTCTTGGCTGTGCCTTCGCAGCACTCGAAGATCCACTTGAGGACTCTTGAGTTGTCGCCGTAACCCGGCCAGAGCCACTTGCCGTCAGCTGTCTTTCTGAACCAGTTGACATAGAAGATCTTCGGAAGAAGACTCTGATCCTTTGCAGCCTTACCGACATCAAGCCAGTGCTGGAAGTAGTCGCCTGCGTTGTAACCGATGAACGGCTTCATAGCCATCGGGTCACGTCTTATGCCGCTTGCAACGTCCAGTGTAGCTGCTGTGACTTCAGAACCGACAATAGAACCGAGGAAGGTTCCGTGTGTCCAGTTTCTTGCCATATGGACCAATGGAATTGTTGAAGGTCTTCTACCGCCGAAGAGGATAGCTGATACTGGAACTCCCTTAGGATCATCCCACTCCTTTGCAAGAGTCGGGCACTGAACTGCAGGAGCTGTAAATCTTGAGTTTGGATGAGCAGCCGGAGCCTGTTCCTTGTTGCCCTTGTCCTGGACCCACCTGTTTCCGTGCCAGTCTGTAAGAGGACCCGGAGCATCGTATCCGATTCCTTCCCACCATACGTCTCCGTCTTCTGTAAGACCGACGTTTGTGAAGATTGTATTCTTTGAAGCAGCAGCAAGAGCGTTGTAGTTGCTCTTAGCAGAAGTTCCAGGTGCAACACCGAAGAAGCCAGTCTCAACAGCCATGGCGTAAATTCTGCCGTCCTTGCCGTATCTGAGCCATGCAATATCATCAGAAAGAGTCTCAACCTTCCAGCCCTCGATTGTAGGAATAAGCATGGCCAGGTTTGTCTTTCCACATGCACTTGGGAATGCAGCAGTAATATAGCGGACCTTTCCTTCCGGACTTGTCAGCTTAAGGATGAGCATGTGCTCTGCGAGCCAGCCTTCATCACGTGCCAGAACTGTGGCAATTCTCAGAGCAAGACACTTCTTACCAAGCAGGGCATTTCCACCGTAACCTGAACCATATGACCAGATTTCTCTTGTCTCCGGGAAGTGAGCAATGTACTTGTGTTCCATATCTGCACAAGGCCAGATGCCGTGGTCTGATTCACCTTCGGCGAGCGGCTTACCTACAGAATGGTAGCAAGGTACGAAGTAACCGTCTGTTCCAAGACCATCAAGAACCTGTTTTCCAACTCTTGTCATGATAATCATGTTAGCGACAACATATTCACTGTCAGTAATCTCAACACCGACCTTTGCGAATTCTGAACCAACAGGACCCATGCAGAAAGGAATGACATACATGGTTCTTCCCTTCATGCTGCCCTTGTAAAGAGCTGTCATGGTCTTCTTGAGCTCGTGTGGCTCAATCCAGTTGTTAGTTGGACCTGCGTCCTCTTCTTTTTCAGCAGCAATGTAGGTTCTCTTTTCTACACGTGCAACGTCTGACGGATCTGAGCGGAAAAGTACACTTCCTGGTTTCTTTTCAGGATTAAGGCGTGTTGCAAGACCGCTTTCTACCATCTGGTCAATAAGTCCGTCATACTCAGCCTTCGAACCGTCGCAAACATAGATTTTGTCAGGTGTTGTAAGAGCTGCAAAATCTTCGACCCATTTTTTGAGTCCGGCATGTTTGATTTCGTTTATAGTCATCGAAGCATCTCCTTACGGGAAAATCCCGATTTGTTTCCATGTTCTATGATAAATGTTTTAACCATGCTTATCAAGTTAAGGTTTTTCATGTTAGTATCTTACCCATGAATCAAGCTTACAGGCGCCCCGAGCTGGCCCTTCCGGCAGGCTCACTGCAGTGCGCATTATATGCATTTGAAGGCGGAGCAGATGCCGTCTACCTCGGACTTAAAGCCTTTTCAGCAAGAAAGAACGCTGTAAACTTCTCTTTTGATGACCTTAGAAAACTAAAGCATCTGTGCCTGGAAAAGAACAAAAAGTTTTACGTAACGCTCAACACCCTGGTAGATGACAGGGAAATGCATGAAGTTAAGAAACTTCTGAAGCAGCTTGATTACATAAGACCCGACGGAGTAATTGTTCAGGATCTTGGAATTGCATCCCTGATGAGGCGCGAGTTCCCGAACCTTCCCCTTCATGCATCAACACAGCTTGCAGTTCACACCACAGAAGGAGTAAAGGTTCTCCAGTCCCTGGGCTTCACACGCGTGGTTCTTGCAAGAGAAACTTCCCTTATGGAACTTAAAAAAATCAGGGAAAGCTGTCCTGATGTAGAGCTTAAGGTCTTCATCCACGGAGCCCTCTGCTACGGTTTTTCAGGACTGTGCATGGCAAGCGAGAACATAACGGGCCGCAGCGCAAACCGCGGAGAGTGTGCCCAGATATGCAGAACCTGGTTTCACTGTCAGGAAACAAAGGAAGACCTCTGGCCCTTCAGCATGAAGGATCTCTGTGTTGGAGAAGATGTCAGAAAATTTGCAGAAATCGGAATAGATTCCCTTAAAGTTGAAGGGCGCATGAAAGGTCCTGAGTACGTGTACTGGTGTGCCCGCTACTACTCACTTCTTCTTGACGGCTCAGATGACACGGAAGAAGCAGAAGAAGCCATGAGAACAGCCTTTTCAAGACAGATTACTAAAGGCTTTCTTGACACGGGCTTTAGCGGCTCCTGCGGCTCAGAATCCATGGTGTGCACAGACTACCCCTCCCACATGGGAGTGCAGGTTGGAAAGATAGATAGAGTTCTTAACGGAAAAGCCGTTGTAAAGTTTTCAAAGCCTGTTGCCCTAAGAGACGGCTTACTGGTCGTATCCGGAAAGGAAAGCGCAGGCTTCTCCCTGACGGAAATAAGTAACGGCAGGTCCTTTGCTGCAGCCGGAGAGACTGTTACCATTGCTTTCCCCTCTTCACGCTTTACAAAAAAGCCCCAGAGCGGAACAGCACTTATGTGTACAAGCCGACACAACGCACAGCTGCCACTCTTAAATGAAAACATTACTCTTTACAAGAAACCTCTTGATGTTTTCATAACCCTTAACGACAGCTCAATAACTGTAAACGGAATCTCCTTCCCTCTTGAACTTCAGGAAGCCAGAAACAGGGTATCGGTAAACGAGATTTTCACACGTGTATTCAGTGCATCTGACACAAGCCTCTACACACTCGGGAGCTTAAGCGTTCAGAACAACAGCTCCTTTGAAAACCCGTTCATGCCTCTCTCCTCATTAAAACAGATAAGGCGTGACTTCTATGCAGAAGAAGACAGAGAGCTTCTAAAAGAGTTTGAAAAAGACGACTACAGCTTTGAAAAAGAGAACACTCTTTCTTATGTCACACTTCCTTGTGGCTGCTACCGCATAGAGCCCGTTGCCTTTAATGAAGAAGAGCTCTTTAAAAAGC